>JAZDID010000025.1:0-22578 GCA_043805315.1 Nanobdellota archaeon
TATTGTTTTTGAAAAACATTTTTATACTCCATCAGGCTTATCTCCAGTCGTGCAGCTCCAAGAATCAGAAATCAACCAGTGGATCGAGGGAGTGAACGCCTCTGAGAAGACTATCATCGTCGAAGGCTTCAAGGACAGGAAAGCGCTGGAGAACATCGGCATCTCGAACAAGATCATCGTCTTGAACAGGCAGCCGCTCTACAAGATCATTGAGCACATTGCAAGCAAGCACATTGACTGCATCATCCTCACTGACTTTGACAAGGAAGGAAAACGCTTGTATGGCAGGCTGAACTCTGAGCTCTGCCAGAAAGGCGTCAGGATCGACAAGGAATTCCGGGAATTCCTGCAGAAAACCACCCTTGATCAGGTGGAGGGTGTTGAGAGGTTCTTCTCAAGGCATGCCAATGAAGCACCGTAAGAGAAAATGACCGGTTTCTCTCAGGATTTTTTTCCTATAGCGAAAGATTTTAAAAACAACTCTCATTTTTCTTATCTATACGGGCCCATGGTCTAGTGGCTATGATGTCTCCTTGACGTGGAGAGGATCGCCGGTTCGAGTCCGGCTGGGCCCATTTGGTTTAATTGATATTGTTTTCCCATGATCATCACCAGCATTGACCAAAAAGTGCCCGGCTCTCCGAAGATCAATTTTCAGAGAAGGGAGATATACCTCACGGTAAATCAGGAGACTGTCCAGCACGGCATCATCTGCAAGTACAGCAAGGAAGAAAACACTCTGCGTATCAACAAGGACAGCATCCTGGACCAAGAGGGAGCTCTCGAAATGGTCATTAACGACTGGCACTGCATCTCATTCTTCAACAATGGCGTGACTGTCTCCATCGATCTCGGACGGAAAGATCCGCAAAACCCGTTCATCTACACTGGTGTGAAGCTGCTCACCTACCTGCCAGACGGCTATGGGCAGAATTACCTTGGAGGAAAAAAGAAAAATAGGCTGGAGAAGATCTTCAGCCGCTACTGCATAGAAATCTTCTCTGACTGAAACATTCTCGCAAAAGAATTTGCTTCACTCCTTCCGAAATGTCTGTATGAACGCTGCGTATGCAGGCCGTGTGATGAACACGCCGACGCTCACGCCGATAATAGTAGTTATCGCGAATCCTCGCAAGAGTCCTGCGCCTGCGTAGAACAAAGGAATCATAGAGACAACTGTGCAGAAGTACGCGCCCATGATGATGAAGAATGCCCGCTTGAAACGGTCTTTCCAGTTCAGGCTCTCCTGAGTATCGCCTTTGATGGTCTCGTCTGCAATCACGATCTGGTCGTCGACTCCTGTTCCTAAAGCGACGATGATGCCTGCGATTGCTGCAAGGTCCAGGTTCCAGCGGATGAATGCGGCAATGCCGATAATGATCAGCGCTTCAGACAGCATGGTGATGACGATCGGCGCTGCGACAATCCAGGTCCGGTACCTGATGAAGATGATGATCGAGACTGCAATAATTGAGAGCAGCCCGATAAAGAGGACATTCTTGGTGAACTTCTCTCCAAGGACAGGGCTGATCGTGTCTGTCTTGACGATCTCAAGCTTGACCGGCAGGCTTCCTGTCTTCAGGATGGTCTGCAGCCGTTTCATATTGTCAAGGGCGTTCTGTGCTGCAGCCTGTTCTGTTACGCCAAATCCTGGCCCGGATATCTGGATGTCAGTCACCGGCGTGCCTTTGAGACCGGCAGCGATCCGGAGGCTGTCCACTTTCTCGTCGTCAAGATACAGGTCAAGAGGCAGGGATAAGTAGGATTGGCCTTGTTCAGTGACCACCTCGAGCCCTTTTGTCGTGTCAGCTTGCCGTCGTGCAGCGTCTGTGCTGATGGTGATGGAAAAGCTGAAGGTGCATGCCCATCCTTCCTGCGCCTGCCTGCAGAGCTGCCTGGTGTCCAGTCCTGAGCACTCAGCAGAAAGGCAGACATAGGGGATGTCGTTCTTGCCGCCGATAAAGACCGTGTCATTGCCGATCTTTGCCTCGAATTTTCCCTGTTTCCCCAGGAGGCTGACAATGTCTTCCTTGTTGATGCCCGCTATTTCGACAGAGATATAGTTCTGGCCTGACAGGTCTTTTGTCGGCCTGACCACGAGATCACTCAGTCCGTAGACATTCAGCCGTTCTTTGATGTTGGAGATGACCAGGTCGAGCTCTTCTGGGGTTGTCTTGTTTTCTGGCTTTAAAAGGACGCGCGTTCCACCAGCAAGGTCAAGCCCTCTCCGGATGTTTGTCGTGGGTGCATCGTAGAGGTTGAAGCCGAGCTCTTCGACGCCGATGACCTCTTTCTTCACTTTTGGCACTGTGACGATTCGAGTGACATTAACAGTCTGGTTTGTCCTATTGTCAAATACCTGTTCAGTGATGTTCTGCTCTTCTGTTTCATTCAGCACAGTGAACTTGTAGACTGGCTGGACCATCAGCTTATAGATCTCAGAGTTCTTGTTTGTCGTGACTGTGATGTTTTGGAACGGCCTGAGTTCCTTGACCTGCAGATAATACTCCTGCATGTCTGTAATCTCCTTGCCATTGATCGCGATGATCAGCTCCCTGCTTCTCGGCGCGATATTCGGCTCTGACTTGAATGCTGGCTGGGCATTCGCAGCCGCTGTGCCGTTCACGATGCTCCTGATCGCGACACCCTCAGGATTGATTGCGGGGTTGATAGAGAGGATGGCGAGGAGGATAAAGAAGATGAGAATGATGATCCGTACGCTGGTGATGAGCTTCTTGAACTTTCCCATTAGTGCTTCAGCCCCTTCTTTTCCATGTATATCCAGAGGATCCCGACGTTCTGGATCCAGGTGTTGAAAATATCAGCGATAAGGCCGATGAGGAGGATGGTGAAAATCTGCCTGATGACTTCTGACTGGCCAAAGATGATGGCGATGATGGAGACTGCGATAGCAGTCAAGGTCATGGTGATGCCTGTCTTCATCGAGCTTAATGTCCTGTCCAGGTAATCTCCGCGGCCTGCCTTGAGCAGCCGTGTGGTCAGGAGGATGTCTGTATCGACGCTGTAGCCGATGAGCATGATCAGCGCTGCGACGCCTGCCGAGCTCAGCTTCAATCCGATAAGGTCAATCACGGCAACAGTGAATACCATGTCAGAGAACGCTGACATGATGACTGCCATGCTTGGCACGAATGTCCTGAACAGGATGAAGACCACGATGCTCATGAACAGGAAGGCGACAGCAAGAGCAAGAAGGATCTCCTCGAAGAATCCTGCGCCGAGGGATGAGCCGATCGTTTCTATGGAATATTTGCCTTCTACTTCAGGGATCTTTTCTTTGAGTTTTGCAATGAGTGTTTGCTGGTCAACATCAAGCGAGGTGTCAATGATCACGCCCTTGTTCTCCCCGAACTCGCTGAGCAGTCGCACAGAAATGTCTTTCCCCACAAACTGCCCTTGGAGATAGGCTTGCAGCTCTTCTGCATTGATGCCTGCTTCAGTGATCGTGATGGTCTGCCCTCCGGTCAATGAGATGCCTTTGATAATAAAACTGCCTGTGGTGATAGTCTGGTAGGCAATGACACCTAAAGAAAACACGAGGATGAGCATGGGAATTATCAGCAGTTTCTTGTATTCCTTGTCATAGAGTTTGATGAGCCAGTTCTTGTACACCCGCTCTTTCCTGGGCAGCTCAATGGGCTTGTGTTTTTTCTGTTTTTCCTGCTTGTTTTTCAGGCTACTGCTGACTGGCAGGATTGGCTGCTGCTCAGGACGCTGCATTCCTTGAGCAAGCGGTTCTTCCTTTTCCAGCTTGACCCCTGAAAGCCTGAGCTTTCGTCTCTCCCTTCGGGATAATCTCATGCAAGCTTCGGGTTTATAAATCGGTTAATAAAGGTTGCGGTTGCTCGAGAATACTGCGTATCTTTGCTATCGAGCTGCTGCTTTTCTCATCTCTGAGATGAGTTTCTTCCTGATTGCAGGATCAGAACTGGAGTGCCCTGCAGTCACCAGATAGAGCTTTGCCTTGTTCAGTTTCTTGTGCAGGGTGTACGCGTTGATCGGCGGGCAGATGACATCATACCTTCCTTGCACAATCGTGATAGGGATGTCTTTTATCTTTTGAATATTTTTCAAGATGTACGCTTCAGGGATAAAGCAGCTGTTCGCAAGATAATACGCTTCTATCCTGCCAAGCGAGAGATAAGGTATCTTCTTCAGGGTTTTCAAAATCTTCTTCTCTGAATTCTCGAGCTTCAGGATGCTCATTTCATACCGGGAATATTCATGTGCGTAGGTGTCCTGTTCTTTCCTGGATCCCGTGGTCATCTTTTTCAGATAATGCTTGAGCGGATCTTTCTGCTCGCGTGCAGGAACCATGCTCATGAACCGCTCATACTCTTGTGGAAAGAAGTGCTTGACCCCTTCCTGGTAATAGAACCTGTTTTCCTCTTTAGTGGCAAGGAATATCCCTCTGAGCAGCATGCCAGTCACTGTTTCCGGATATCGGATGGCATACACCAGTGCGAGCGTCGATCCCCAGGAGCCGCCGAAGACAAAGGTCTTTTCAATCCTGAAATGCCTGAGGACTTTCCTGATATCCTCAACAAGATGCTGTGTTGTGTTCGCCTGCAAGCTTGCGAAGGGCTTGCTTTTTCCAGCGCCCCGCTGGTCAAACAGGATGATCTTCCATTTCTTCGGGTTGAAGAATGTCTTGTCCTTTTCCTGAAAGCCCCCGCCCGGCCCTCCATGAAGGAACAGAACAGGAGGAGCAGTGGGATTGCCGCAGGCTTCATAATAGATCTTATGCCCATCACCTAAAAGAAGATAGCCTTTTTCGAATGGCTTGTAGGACGGTTTCACAGATGAAGCAAGGCGCATTGTCTATTTAAATCTTGTGCGGAAGGTTCCCACTTGCTGATTCTCCTTCTTTTCAGTTTGTCCCCACCAGCATCCTTCTTTTTTGGATTGTGCTCACCCTTCTCCTCCGCCAACCATCCGTGGTTAGGCATCAGAAAAATAAGATAGCAAATTCTTCATGAAAAATATGCGGTTGAAAAAACAAAACCTTATTGAAATTGCATGCGCGTTCTGTTTCGATTCTTTTCGCAATTATAATAACTTTTATAAATCTCCCTGCATCTTGCTGCGGGTATGGCTATATTGGATGGGTTTTTGCGTGCTGGTGAGGAATTCTTTGGGAGCATGGCTAGTTTTATCGCCAAGAATTTCTATCCGCAGATTGATTCGAGGTTCTTGTTTGCCGGCGGCCTCATTCTTTTACTTTTGCTCATCCCGTTCATCCTCTTGTACCTGATCAGGCCAAAGCCGAAGAAGCGCACCATCCCTTCAATCATGTTCCTCTTGAAAGACACGGGCAAGAGCTTTATCCGTTCGTTCTTCCGCACCTTTATCAAGGATGTCCTGTTCTTGCTGCAGCTCTTGGCTCTGCTTTTCATGATCTTTGCAGTCTCCCGGCCATACCTCAACCTTCCTGAGCTGAGCATTGACAAGCCTACTGTTGTCATCCTTGACGTGTCTGCGAGCATGCAGGCTCAATCACGTTTTCCAGAGGCGCTCGCATTGGCAAAGGATAGCCTGTCATCTGTGAATACGCTCATTCTTGCAGGGAATATTCCGGAGACAGTGGGTATTGAGAAAACCAAAGGCCAGGCAAAAACAATATTAGACATGGTGAAGGCAAAAGACACTGAGACCAACTTATATGATGCCTTGATCCTGGCGCCGAAGTATCTCAAAGAAAGCGGCCGAGTCATTGTCATCAGTGATTTCTCGACTGACCCGAGCTATCTGAATGCCCAGAAGTTCATCGAATCATTGGGCTATAAGGTCTACCTGAAGAAAGTCGGGAGTTCAGGATCAAATATCGGCATTGTGGACATGGATATCAAGGAGAAGAAGACCTCAGTGAATATCAAGAATTACAATGACAAGCAGGAGACAGTGCGGGTGAAGGTGAATGAGAACCTGATTGACACGAAGACGATCGAGCCGAAAAGCTCAGAGCTCTCGACGTTCAACACTCCTTTCGGACTCTCGAAAGTGGAATTGGATGTCCAGGATGATTTCAAGCTGGACAATACGGTCTTTATGAGCGCTCCTGAAGAGCACACTGTCACGATCTTGGTGATCTCGAATGATGAGAAGATCTCGAGCTATGATTTCATGCTTGCTTTGGATTCTATCAACGCGAACTCGAGCACACGAGTCAGCGTGGAAATAGCTGTTCCTCCAAAGGTTCCGAAGATCACGCAGGACATTATCATCTACAAGAATGTGGATCAAGCCCTCCTCTTGCCGGGCACGATCGAAGATACGGTCAAGCGGGTCAAGGATGGCGGAGCTGCCATCATCATGGTCCAGGACACCCTTTTCTCGATCAACTTCCAGGGCTTACTGCCCTATACGTTCAAGTCCAGGGAGACAGAGGGGTTCATTGATAAAGAGTCTGGCTCATTGTCCTTGACTGAGAATGTGGATTTTGGCACTGTCGGAAGCTATTTTGTCATATCCCCGCAAGACCCGGATGCAGTCAGTGTTGTCGCGAATGTGGGAGATTCTCCGGTCATCAGCTTCTCGCGCCTTGGCAAAGGGGTCATTGCGTATTATGGCATATTTGACGAGTCTGCTGATTTTTCAAAGGATCCTTATTATCCTATTTTCTGGAAGCGCATGATAGACTTTGTGAGCGGCAAGCCAGACATCCGGAATCTGAATTACAAGACAGGACGGCTGGTCAGCCTTGGAGCCAGCCAGGAAGTCAAGACTCCCCGGGAGACTGTGAAGGCCAGCTCGGTCTTTCTTGATGCTGCAGGAGTCTATACTCTTGCTGACCGTACGCTTGCAGCGAACCTCTTGTCAGCTGCAGAGTCAGACATCAATGCAGAAAATAGCATCGGGCAAAAAGAGCTTGAGCAGCTTGATGAGAAGCCTGTGCCAGAGCCGTTTGACCTTTCCCGCTGGCTTATCATGGCAGCTATCCTCATTATTTTTGTGGAATTGCTCTACCAAAAGTTCAGGGGTGACCTCTAGATGATCGGCATCCTCTATCCGAAATACCTGTACTTGATCATTCCTATGGTCCTCGCCCTGGTCATCATCCTCAAGATGGACTTTCTCCGCGCAAAGGATGAGGATTTCATGAGGAAAGAGCGGAGGAAGATGAAGCTTCTTGTCCTTGTCTCCCGGATTGTCATCTTCACCTGCCTGATCCTGGCATTGGCGACGCCGTTCACTGAGCTCAAGATCCAGCAGAAAGGCCTTCCCCGGCTCACTATCCTCGTGGATAATTCCTCCTCGATGGAGCTCTTTGACACGCATGTGCAGGAGCTGAAGCAGGCGTTGGAAGACAAGATCCCCTTGAAGATCAGCTATATTGCAAGGAACACCACAAGCAATCTTGGAGAGGGCATCCTGAGCAATATGGAAGAGGAGTCGAACATGCTCTTGGTGAGTGACGGGAATAATAATGAGGGCATCAGCCTTGCAGACGTATTCATGGAGGCTGCATCGTTGAATACGACAATCAGCGCACTCGAGCTCGAGCCAGTGCGGCCTGACGCCTCTGCCTTGGTCTTGGGAGACAGCAAGACCTTTACTGATGTAGAGTACAAGTTCATTGTCCAGCTCCTCAAGGCAAACATGGACAAGGTGAACATCAAAGTAGTGGTTGATGACGAGGTTCTTTTGGACAAGGAGACAGCTGAGTCAAAGATTCCCTTCACGAAAAAGTTTAGTGCAGGAACCCATAAGATCACTGCCCAGATCACCAACAACGACCATTTCAGCAAGAACAATGTCTTTTATAAGGTCGTCAGGGTTGTTGAGAAGCCGAAAGTCCTCTTGGTGAGCGAAAAGCAGGATCCTATAGAGCAATTCATGGCTCCTTTGTACACAGTGGAAAAGCAAGCGCAGCTGCCTTCAGACCTTTCTCCGTATTATATGGTTGCCTTCAATGACGTGCCTGCGGCAAAGCTCAACCCGCGTGTTGTCCAGCTCACTGATTACCTTATCGATGGCAACGGCCTCTTGTTTATCGGCGGCTTCAATTCCTTTGACCGCGGCGGCTATAAGAGCTCGCTGACTGAGACACTCTTGCCAGTCAAGGTCGGCGCTGCAGAGAAGAAAAAAGGGAATTCGAACATTGTCATCGTGATTGACATCTCAGGAGCGAGCGATCTGATCTTTGAAGGAAAGAAGATCTCACCACTGGATGTGACCAAGGCGCTCGCTATTGAAGTCATCAAGACCCTCAATCTCGCGAACCGGGTGGGTGTTGTCGCATTCAATGACCAGGCATATGAAGTGACGAGTCTGGCTCCATTGTATGAGAACAAGGCGCAGATGGAAGACAAGATCAAGCGCCTTCTCGGAGGAGGGCAGTCCTCATTCGATGTAGGCCTGAAAGGCGCGTATGAGATGCTCAAGAATGCAAAGGGAGACAAGGATATCATCCTCTTGACTGACGGTCTTGCATACAAAGGAGTCCAGGATAGGGCGGCAGCAGTGGTTGATTCATTGGCACGGCTCGGCATCAAGGTGTATGTGGTGGGAGTTGGCAGGGATGTACAGGCTGACTTTCTCCAGGATCTTGCCTTGCGGGGGAATGGGATCTATTTCCCTGCCTCTGACTCGAATAGGCTGACCATCCTGTTTGGCGAGCCAGAAAAGATCGACCAGGGAAAGGATTTCAGCCTGTTCATCCTGAATCCGAACCATTTCATCACCAAAGACCTGCAGTTGGGAGCTATCATGAACGGCTACAACCAGGTCATTCCGAAAACCGCTGCGCGCATGCTGGTCACGACCCAGGCTGGCGAGCCGGCATTGACTGTCTGGAATTACGGCATCGGCCGCGTGGGGACAATCAACGTGTTCCAGGGAGGCAACCTTGGCCCATTGTTCGCAGAGGGGAATTCCTTGCTGCTTTCACGGACGATAAACTGGCTGATCAGCGATCCTGAGCAGAAGAAGGAATACCTGGTGATGATCGATGACGGCTATGTGAACACGCCCTTCATCATCCGCGTGAGGTCTGCCATGCGGCCAGAGGCAGAAGGGTTTGACTTCCATAAATCTGAGCTGAACCTGTATGAGTCGAACCAGTTCTATGTTCAGACAACAGGATACAATACAGTCCTGGACACGAGCTTTGCAGTGAACAATGAGAAAGAATTCGAGTTTGTCGGCCTTAATCCAGAACTCAGCCCGCTGGTGGAGAGTACAGGTGGAAAATTATTTAAACCTGCTGAGATTAATCAGATTCCTGATTTTGTCATAAACGCGTCAAAAAAGATCGAGGTGAAAAAGGTCTACCTGACCTGGCCGTTGCTGGTCTTGGCTATCCTTGTATTTTTGGTTGAGATCGGCCTGAGGAAGATGAATGAGAACCTGAAGGAGAAAAAGGAAAAGCCAGGGACACTCTGAGCATCTCCATGAACTAGGTGAGTAGTGAACAATTACATAGACAAAAACGTAAACAATGTGGTGAGCAATTAGGTGAACAAGATGAGTATCAAGATGGACGAAGCAAACAAGAAAGAGGCCAAGGAGGCGCAGAAAACAGGCGCGCATATTCCTCAGGAGCATTCTCTGCAAGAGCATTCTGTGCTGAAGAGGAATGTCAACCTTTTCCTGCTTGTCCTGCTCATGATCATCCTCCTCCTCGGAGTGGGCTATGCAGTCCTCTACCAGTCCCGCTTGCATGGCATCACGGTCGATATCAAGGAGGCGAGCTCGAACCTGACAGTCTGCCAGGCTGACCTGAACAATACGCGCCAGAACCTCTTCTCAGCCCTAGATAGGCTGAATTCGACAGAAAAGGATGTCAAGACGTATGATGTCATCTATGAACAGAAGGAGTCAGAGCTTGAGAAGACCCAGACAGATCTTGCAGACACGAAAGACGAGTTAGGCTCGACGAAAGTGGCATTGGATAGGTCAGAGAAAGCGTTTGCCGCAGAGCATGTGAGAGCTGTGGATCTTGACCAAAAATACACTGCTGCCCAGTCGACCATCGCGACCTTGAATCAGAAGGTCACGAATTACAAGGCTGAGGTGAGCTGCCTGTATGCCACTGCTGACGCTGATGAGACGGAAACGTGCTGATGATATTGATGATATAGTCAGGAGGTGCTGTTGGCTGCCTGCTGATTAGATGCGCAAGGGCAAGAGATGGCCAGTATGATTTCAGTGGATATTGCATATGTTTTATGAACAAGGTGTGTTATGGCGAATATCAAACAACTTTTTTGGGAATTGAAGCTTGAAGTGTTGAAGATAGCATTGTTCAAGTCATTCCTGAACGCAATCATCTTCTTCCTTGCCCTGAACATCATCTTCTCGCTTTTCGAAGCCAAGTTTTATTATGCGCTCATCCTTGCGTTCCTGTTCTTTGCTGTCAATACCTATCTCAGCTATTCTGCAGTCACGCTGAAGAGGATAGAGGATAAGAATCCTGAGGTCAGGGAGATGCTGCGGACTGCCAAGGATAATATGGGCCAGGACAATATCATGATCAGGGCATTGCACGCTGAGCTCTTGAGCAAGGCAAAGCGGATCTATACAGGAAACATCATGGAATACAAGAGCTTTATCCTGAAGGTCTTCATCATCGGCGTACTGACTATCGGAACCATATTCCTTGCGACATTGAACATCCATATCGGCGAGATCGGCAATCCTCTTGACCGGTTCAGCTTCAACAGGGGGTCTTATGGCCTGGATGTGCCTGTGGACCTTTCTGACTCAAGCCTGATCAGCTCTGATGACATTTATGGCGACGCGCGCATTGCCAAGCTGGGCAATGAGGTGATCAACCTCAACCTGAACCCGAGCATGAGCGAGATGGACCTGAACAAGCTCAAGGATGAGGAGGATATTTCATTGAGCAAGAACACCTATCCTGTTGAGGTGAAAGCCCAGGGTGCTGCCTTGGTGGGCGAGAAAAAGCCTGAGGAGTCAGAGCTGGTGAACGCGTATTATATGCGGAAGATCAAGAAATGAGGAGGAATTCCTATCCAGAAACAATTGGGTGCATGGCTGTCTTTGCGGACGTGCCCGCCCTCCATCATTGAACAAGTTCAATGGGGCATTGTCGAACACATTCGACAGGGTTTGGACACAGTCCAAACTTTAAGCCGAGCTCAAACCATCCCCCTCCAGCCACCCTGTCGAAGGCAAAAGAATAACTTGACAAAGTTAACCGTATTGCATATCCACAGTATTTAAATACTCCTGATAACATCCAGTGAAAATTAAACGAATACGTTCATGATGAGGGATTAACCATGGTGAGAATTGAAGGTGTCGAGGACATTGACAAGCTGAAGGATGTGTTTGCAACAATCAAGAAAGAGATTGCGAAAGTCATCATCGGCCAGGATGAGGTCATCAACCAGATTATCATCGCTATCCTGTGCGATGCGAATGCCTTGCTCGAAAGCTATCCTGGCCTGGGAAAGACCACCATGATCAAGACCATGGCCCAGATTCTTGAGTTGGATTTCAGTAGGATCCAGAGCACGCCAGACCTGATCCCGTCAGATATCACCGGCACGTTCGTGATCGAGGAGGACAAGGGCAAGAAAGTGTTCAAGTTCCAGAAAGGGCCTATCTTTGCCAATATCGTGCTTGCAGACGAGATCAACAGGGCAACTCCCAAGACCCAGGCAGCATTACTTGAGGCGATGCAGGAAAGGCAGGTCACTGTGGGAAACCAGACATTTCCCTTGGACAGGCCGTTTTTTATCCTGGCAACCCAGAATCCGATAGACCAGGAAGGCACCTATCCATTGCCAGAAGCCCAGACAGACAGGTTCTTGCTCAAGATCAAGGTCGGCTATCCCGAGTTCAATGAGGAGCTTGAGATCGTGAACCGTTTTTCCAAGAACACTCCTGACCCGACCCTCAAAGTGCTTTTGAACAAGGCATCATTGCAGAACCTCCAGATGCTAACCAAGGAAGTGCCGATTGCTGAAGACTTGAAACGCAGGGTTATTGAGATTGTCACAGAGACAAGGAACAGGAAAGAGCTCATCGAGTATGGCGCCTCTCCACGCGCCTCCATCGGATTAGTCCTCGCCTCCAAAGCCCATGCCTTGCTCAACGGAAGGAAGTTTGTCTCTGAAAAGGACATCGAGGCCATGGCCTACCCGATATTGCGCCACAGGATCATCCTGAACTTTAAGGCAGAACGTGAGGGAAAATCATCTGATGACGTGATCAAGCTGCTCTTGCAGAAGTAGTGTTTCAATAACTTGTATCATATCCTATATGCTTAATACTGATAAAAAGTGCGCCTTCGGTGGCGGTGCTACGCGAATTTTTACCAAAAATTTGATAAAAAGTATTAGGAGTGGGATATAAAAGACATGAATTCCTTTTAATCCCACTTCCATGCAGGTATCCCGTGACGCTCCATGACGCACGCCACCACGGCGCAGGCGAGGCAGGGGTTGCTCCCTACGGGATGCCGAGCAGGACATTTTTCCGCAGAAAAATGTCCGTCTGCCGCCATAGTGGTGGTGTGCTGGATTATGATAATTTGAAACAGATCATGATTTCGCATTGCATATCTGTGATAGAAAAGTAAAATTACAACACGCCCAACATGTTCGACGTCAACTTTCTCAAGGAACTGGACCGGTTCAACCTGGTCATGAAACGAAGGGTTCATTCCAACTTCCAGGGCCAGCGGGAGAGCCAGAACTTCGGCCACGGCCTGACATTCAAGGATTACCGCGAGTACATCCCAGGAGATGATTTCCGGGCGATCGACTGGAAAGTCTACGCCAGGACTGACAAGCTCTACATCAGGCGGTATGAGGAAGAGCGGAACCTGAAAGTGCACGTGATCATTGACAACAGCGCGAGCATGAATTTTGGCAAGCCACGGAAGTTCGATTATGCTGCGCTGTTGGGGATAGGGTTCTCGTACATGGCGATGAAGAACAATGAGAAGTTCGAGATCTCGACATTTGCTGACACGCTGAATATCTTCAAGCCAAAGAAAGGGATCAGCCAGCTCATCAGCCTTGTTGATTATCTGAGCAAGCTTGACATCAAAGGCCAGTCGAACTTTTACCAGTCCTTGCGCGCGTACAAGCGCGTCATCAACTCGAAATCGTTGGTGATCATCATCTCTGACTTCCTCTATGATGTCGAGCAGATCCGCGAGACCTTGTACGCGTTCAAGAAGAACGAGCTCATCATCATCCAGGTTCTTGACAATATCGAGAAGAACCTTGATTTTGAAGGAGAGGTCGTCCTGACAGACTCAGAGTCAGACACCAAGATTAAGACCTACTTCAGCAGAAGGATGCGCAAGGAGTACAAGCAGAAATTGTACAACCACATCTATGAGGTCAAGAACGTGTGCGACGAAATTAATGGCTTGTTCATCTCAGTGACCACGAACGTGCCGATGTTCGAGACATTCTACCATGTGCTGACGAAGATGTGAACAGAGACAAACTATTGTCCTATGTGAGAAACACCACATTCTTCACATTCCTGAAATGCCTGTCCCCGCTGATAACTTTGCAATGCAATTCCTTCTGCTTGACCAGGATTGCCGCGTCGATAAGGCCGAAGTCAGGCTCCTTTTTTCTTTGGAAGAAGCGCTCTTTTCCTGTCTGTATCCATTCGTCTTCAGAAAGAGAGATGAGATCTGAGTTTGCGCGGACAACCTGCAAGACTTGGTTGAAATCCTGACTGTTCTTGAGCGCCCAGCCGTGAAGCTCTGCGAGGCAGGGATGGATGGTTGAGAAGCTGTGCTTCTGGTTCAGCAAGAGTTTCTGCACTCGCTTTCCTTTCGCAGAGCCATTGAAGTACTCAACCCAGGCATAGCTGTCGATGATATGATATGTCATAGCTCCTCGTGCCTGTCCTCATCATCGAACTGCTTGCTGCCCTTGCTCATGCCAAAGCCGTCAATCCGCTTTTTTGCCTGGATGTCAAGGAGCACGCGGTCTCCCTTTTTCACCTTGAGCTCTCTGAGCTTCTCTGCAGGAAGGATGACCCCTGTTGAATGTCCCCATTCTTTGAGTTCGACCTCAATCATGTTTAAACATGAAGTATAACTTATTTATAAGCTTTGCGGTGAAAAAACCGTGATTTTCACGGTAGGACCGGAATTTCCCGCAATTCTTTTAAAGCAATCCCATTTATCTGCTCCTATGCCCTGTTAGTATAGCCTGGAAGCATGGAATCCGAAGGATATCAGCGGATTTGCCTGTCGGGCAAATAGTACGCAGGCCTCCGGAGCCTGCAGCCCGGGTTCAAATCCCGGACAGGGCATTTTCTTTCATTCATTTTTTTTTTAGAAACCCTTAAATACCAGTGCTTCCAAGGATTCAATGGATGAATACGCAAATTCAGATCAACAGCCAGACCTTCAGGCAGCTCGGTGATTACTTCCAGGCGCTCTTTGCGAGGATACTTGCCTATTTCAACGGGTGCACCAGGTTCCAGCAGTATGCCTGGATATTGATTGGCGCAGGATTTTTATTGGTCATTCTTGCACTTATTATTTGGTGATGACGATAAACTTATATATAAAGGACATCAGATTAGTATAAAACCAGTTTATTACAGGTTAAGAGTGGGTTTTTGTTACGGGTGATTACAATCGGACAGCAGGAAGTGTATGACTTTTTATGCAAGAACAGGAAGAAGTGGTTCACTTCCCGCGAGATTTCTGCCATGCTGGGCGTCTCGATCGGCTCAGTCACCATGAGCCTGAAAAAGCTGAGGAAGACGAACATCATCAAGTACAAGAACACCGGGAAACGGAACACGTTCAAGTATAAGGTGGATTGAATCCTCTTCATCATTCTCATTTATTTTCACTACTTTTATAAATACCAGCTTCTATAATGTCATCAAAAAAAGAGGTCGAGCAATGTTCCGGAAAGCACAGATATCTGTCGAGCACATGTTCATCCTCATGCTCGCGGTCATGATTCTTGTTCCAGGCACAGTGTTGTTCTACCAGTTCGCCAAGGGCTCGAGTGACCAGATGATCGCAAGCCAGGTCAAGCGGATCGGGGACGAGCTGATCAAGAACTCTGATACTGTGTATTTTCTCGGTGATGGCTCGCGCATGACCATCAGCCTGAACCTTCCGAGGACGCTGAAGAACATCTCATTGGAAAATGAGGAGATCGTGATAACCTTCACCACCTACACTGGCCAGAGCGAAGCGGTCTTTTTCCCTGATATCAGCATAAAAGGGTATTATGAAGGAAAGATTGCAGAACAGTTCCATACTGGCCCTATCAGGATCATGATAAGCAACAACGAAAGCACGGTCGTGCTGCAGGAGATCACCGGATGAGAACTTATAAAAAATCCCAGGCGAGCATTGAGTTCATGTTTCTCATAGGATTCATGTTCATCATCTTTGTCGTGTTTTTCATCGTCATCCAGCAACGCACAGGTGAGGCGAATGAGTACAAGAACCGGCTTTTATTGAAACAGGTAGGCAGAGTGGTCAAGAGCGAGATCAGGGATGCCCAGATATTCAATTATGGCTACAAGCGCACCTTCTACCTTCCCAAGCTCATCAATGGCAAGAATTATTCCATCAACATCAGCGAGGACGGCTATGAGCTCTTGCTGAACTTCTCCAACATCGAATACCTGGATTTCCTGGACAACCGGACATATAGGACAGGCATCTATCCTGGCGAGAATGTCATCTGCACAAAAGTGGCAAGCGTCCATGTCAACAACTGCACAGACATTTGAGAAGAGGCAGGATGAGCATCTGAATTGACCGTGCAGGTGCGAGAATCAGGGACCAAATACCTACTACTCTCCAATCAAAAAGTTTAAATAGTACTGATAAAATGTTTTTCTCATGATTTCGGGATTCAGGAAGCTCTTGTCAGGCTTTTTCAAGAACTTTTTCAGGAAGAAGAGCAAGGTCAAGCTCGGCCTGTACGGCCCGCCGAATGGCGGCAAGACAACGCTCGCGAACAAGATCTGCCAGGACTGGCTCGGCCAGGAGATGGGCTCTGTCTCTCCGATCCCGCATGAGACCCGTGAGATCAATATCAAGGAGGATATCATCATCAAGCATAATGGCAAGGAATTGGGATTCAGCCTTGTGGACACGCCCGGCATCGCCACCAGGATTGACTATGAGGATTTCATCAAGGCAGGCATGAAGGAGAAAGAGGCAAAACAGCGGGCGAAAGAAGCCACGAAAGGCGTGATCGATGCCATCAAATGGCTGGATGACGTGGACCTCGTGGTTATTGTGCTCGACGCGACCAAGGATCCCTACACCCAGGTGAATATCACCATCATCGGCAACCTTGAGGCACGGAAGATCCCTGTGCTGATTGTCGCGAACAAGGTTGACCTGAAGAAGGCAGACATCAAGAAGATCCAGGCAGCCTATCCGCAGTATGATGTCATCGGCATCAGCGCAAAGCTCGGCACGAATATCGAGCAGTTCTATGAGAAATTGTTTGAGGTGAGCAGGTAGATGCTGACGCTCCAATTTGTTCCTTATGCAGAGATAGAAGGCTTGAACTCTGTCAAGAGGATAGAGAAATTGATGAAGATCGTCAAGACAAACAAGATCATCCTCCTCGAAGGAAAGCTCAAGCTGCATGAGGAGGTCGAGCTGATCAGGAAGACCATGAGTGAGATTGACGAGAGCTTCAAAGGCATTGAGATCAGTGCGATCAACCCGGAAGCAAAAGACGATGCCTTGCTCAAGAAGGTGAAGTCCAGGTTCGTCAACCTTTTATTGGGTGACCGGAACGGCTTCACGATCATCGGCCCTGCCTCGATTGTCAAGGAGATCAAGCAGGACCCTGAGAAGATACAGCTCTTCACCGAGGAGACTGACGCCTCCGGTTCCTTGCGGAAAAAGAAATAAGGGTTAGCAGCATGCCACACCAATGCGTGAAATGCGGGAACATCCTCGAAGAGGGATCTTCTGAAGTGCTCAAAGGATGCGTGTGCGGCGGCAAGCTCTTCTTTTACATCAAGAAGGAATTCCTGGGAAGCAAAGAGACGCCGTTCATCCTCAGCTCTGCAGAGAAGGAGCAGATCGTCAATGACGTCTATGACATCATCGGGGATGAGATCGACCGGGAGAAGCCCATAATCCTTGACATGGAGTCGATCAGTATCCTGAAGCCAGGCAAGTATGAGCTTGATCTCGTGCACCTGTTCCAGAAACACAGGCCGCTCGTCTACAAGCTTGAGGACGGGAAGTATGTGATAGATCTGGTGGAGACCTTCAAGCGGGTGCACCACCACAAGATACAGAAGAAAACCAAGGCGAAGACATAATTTTTTAAATGCTGTGCATTTCTGAACAGGATGATTCCTATGAAGATCGTCGACGTCCATGCGCACCTTGATTTTGAGGACTATCATGCAGATATCGACATCCTCACGAGGAAATGGGCTCAGGAAGGAGTTGTCTCGGTGGTCAGCAACAGCGTGCACAAGCAGAGCTGCGTGAAAAATCTTGAGCTCGCGAAAAAATATCCCCTGATCAGGCCTGCGTTTGGTATCTACCCGACGCATTGCGCTGGACTTCATGAGGAAGAGTTCGACGCTGTTCTTGAGTTCATCAGGAAGCAAAAGATGATTGCAGTCGGAGAGGTCGGTCTGGACTATGCAGTGAGCGATGAGAACCCCGAACCTGAAGCAGCCAAGCCAGTGATGAAGCGCTGTTTCGAAGAGTTCATCCACCTCGCTGAAAAGAAAAAGATTCCGATCATCGTCCATTCCAGGAAAGCCGAACTGGAAGCTATCGAGATGCTCGAGTCGTCATCAACAAAGAAGATCGTCATGCACTGCTTCTCAGGCAGAAAGCACCTGGTCAAGCGGATCGTCGACAATGGCTGGTACCTGAGCATTCCCTGCACAGTCACGAGAAGCCAGCAATTCCAGGAGAATGTCATCATCCAAGACCTATCGAAAATATTGACTGAGACTGACGCGCCGTACCTTTCTCCCTATCCGGACATTCATAGGAACGAGCCCTCGTTCATCATCGAGAGCTTGAAGAAGATCGCAGAGCTCAAGAGGATGGATGTCATTGAAGTGGCGAACAATGTGTATAAGAACTACCAGGACTTGTTTCTATGAATTTTGCTTTTTCTTGAAAGCACGTACTGCTCGTGAGACCAGCAGGAAGAGCAGATAATTTTGCAGCATACCAAAGATAACGTAGAAGAAATAAAAAAAAGGAAGAGGCATCCCCCATTTTGGAGTGAAAATATCATATAGTAATCCATCGCAAATGACAGTCAATGTGAAGGGGATGAAATAAAAGTACTGCAATGGCCTCAAGATGCCGCACCATTCGCCACCAGGATTTGTTGCGTCATAGTATCCAGGAAAAAAAGAAAAATTAAAACCCTCGCAAAGATGATGATGAATCCAAACAGCGAGCACAGGTAAGAGTGCTGCGAGAGAGAAGAGAACTGCAATCAGGAGTTTACGGTTCACAGTCACGTTTGAACAGGTCTTGTTTAAATAGTTTTATATTACCCATCAACTCCACTCACCTGAACCCAATCACCTGCAAGCCGTGCTTCTCAACTTCTTTTTTCGGCCAGAACTTGACGTCTTTTGTCCTGAAGACAAAGGTCACTTTCTTTTTCATGCTCTTGCCAGTATATGTTTTTGTCTTCGGATCCCACTCTCTCAAGTACAGAATGTCTCCGGGCTTGCACATGAAATCCGCCAGGCGGATCTCGAAGGTCTTGTCGCCGCTCTTGATTTTCCTGAAGAATTCAGGCCAGATCTTTTTTTCGATGAGCATTGTTGGCTGGATTATGATTTTATTTCACTGCTGGATTTCTATTCCGCTAGGTAGATGATTTTTCCCTCTTCAATCTTATAGCTCCTGATGTGGAGTTTGCCGTCGTATTTTTCCAAGAGCCATTGCTGGCGAGGCAGCTTGTTGGGATCTGGTGAAACAAAATAGAGTACAGATTCGTAATTTCCGTCGCTATTGACGTCTTCCATGATGAGTTCGAAAAGGTCGGGCATCATCATGTCAGCCCTTGCAGTTCTCGCGCACCTGTCTGCGTTAGGGGTGAGGTGATTGAACTGTTGTTTGACATTCTTTTTTAAGCAATACATTCCATATAAATATACTAACCCTGTAAGACAAAGCACCGTTCCACTTCCTAAGAGAGGTCTCAACCAATCTCTTTGTGGAGACTTTCTGTGTTCTTTCCTGACAGTATCACTTAAGTCTGATCCTGAAGAGAAATCCCCACTCGATCCTTCTGCCATAACATCACTCCCCTCGCCTCTTCTAGAAGGAATGGCTGACACTATTTAAATTTTATCCTGCGGCAGCTCGCCGAGGCAATACCCGCAACTTTTATAAACACCCTGCAATTCTTCTGACGAGATGGCTGAGAAGAAGAAGCAACCACGCACCTCTGAAAGCTATTCTGGCAAATAGATAATCTTTTCCCCTTCAACTTTGAAGTTTCTGACGTGGAACTTGCTGTCGTAATATTCCAAGAGCCATTCCTGGGGTACGTTCTTTTTTGGATGGTAAAAACTGAGCACGGATTCGTAGAGCGAGTCGCCGTTCACATCCTGCATTCTCAGCTCAAGAAGGTCAGGCATCATCACTTCCGCGCCTCCTGACCGCCAGTATCCGACTGCATTGGGCGCGAGGTGTTCGATTTTGATTTCTGCACTTTTCCTTTCTCTGTGCATCGCATACCATGCACCGACTATTCCGAGGGCTACAACTCCATAGCCAATATACAAACGCCAAGGCGGTCTGCCTGATGACTTCTTTTCAGCCCGGACAACGTCACCAATATTCGATCCGGAAGAACTGCTGCCACTCGATCCTTCTGCCATAACATCACTCCCCTCGCCTCTTCTATACGGAATGGTTGTCTCTATTTAAATTTTTTCAGTCCTCACTGAAGCTGAGGCATTTCCCGCAACTTTTATAAACACCCTGCAATTCTTCTGACGAGATGGCTGAGAAGAAAGAGAAGAAGCCCAAGAAGGAAAAAGCGCCACGAAAGGCAAAAGAAGAGGCCAAGAAGGTTGTTGCTGAAGCCAAACATGCTGAACAGCTTGAAGTGCTGGAAGTCGCAAAATCTGAAAAGAGAGCACAACCTATTCACAACGAGGAGATCAAGGAGTATCCAGAGACGATCCAGCCAGTCCTTAATCTGGGCATGGTTGGCCATGTCGATCATGGCAAGACTACCTTGACAGAGGCCTTGTCAGGCAAATGGACTGACACGCATTCTGAAGAGGTCAAGCGGGGCATCACGATCAGGCTCGGCTATGCCGACGTCGTCATTAGGCGCTGCCCGA
Organism: Nanobdellota archaeon; assembly: GCA_043805315.1. Taxonomy (GTDB): domain Archaea; phylum Nanobdellota; class Nanobdellia; order Woesearchaeales; family JAHJEM01; genus JAHJEM01. The sequence goes on from JAZDID010000025.1 coordinate 20,317, forward strand.
AATGCGGAATGTATACAGTCAAAGAGGAATGCGAAGAGTGCAAGAAAAAAACTCTCTTCCAAAGGAAGATTTCTATCGTCGACGCGCCCGGCCACGAAAGCCTGATGGCGACTATGCTCTCCGGAGCGACGATCATGGACGGTGCGCTTCTCCTCGTGGCAGCCAATGAAACGTGTCCCCAGCCCCAGACCCGGGAGCACTTGATGGCGTTGCAGATCTGCGGTATCAAGAACATCGTCATTATTCAGAACAAGATTGACGTGGTGGCAAAGGATCGTGCGTTGAGGAATTATAAGCAGATCAGGGAATTCCTTGCAGGCACGCAATACGAGAATGCTCCTATCATCCCCTTGTCTGCCCAGCATCGGGTGAATATTGACATCCTGCTTGAAGCCATCCAAATGCATATTCCCACGACAGTGCGGGATGAGTCAAAAGAGCCTATTATGTATATTGCCCGGAGCTTTGACATCAACAAACCGGGCGCAGAGCCGGAAAAGATCAAGGGAGGCGTGTTGGGCGGTGCTATCATGCAGGGCAGCCTGAGCGTCGGCGAGAGGATTGAGATCAGGCCAGGCCATGTGACCACTGAGGCGAACCAGATTGTGGCAAAACCATTGTTCACAACCATTGTGGAGGCCATGACTGGAGGGAAGAGCGTCGAGCGGCTTGTCCCTGGTGGTTCTGTGGCTGTCTTGACAACCCTGGACCCGAGCATTGTGAAGTCAGACACCCTGGCAGGCAATGTCGTCGGCCATCCTGACAAGCTGCCGAAGATATGGTACAACCTCGAACTTGTCACGCACTTGCTTGAACGCGTTGTCGGCGCTGAAGCAGAGCTGAAAGTCGAGAACATCAAGATGGGTGAGATATTGATGCTGAATGTGAATTCTGCAGCGACAGTCGGCTTTGTCACTGACCTTGGAAAAGAACGGTTCACCTGCAGGCTCAAGCTGCCGGTGTGCGCAGAGACTGGCGCGAGAGTGACGATCTCCCGGCGGATAGGGACGAGATTCAGGCTGATCGGGTACGGAATTATTCTGAAATAAAAGAATGGACTACCGCTCACCAGGTTATTAACCTGTTTTTTTTCTAATCCAGGTCATAAGACATTCTTTCAATAGGTCATAGCCGTCAGTAATATCCACGTTTGCATCTGCTTTCCTTGTCTCTGGTGTAATACTCATCCCGACTTGATGCAGGAAAATAACATGAGGTCTCTTTTGAAGCTCATCGACTGCTGCCATGATTTCTTCACTTGCATCGTGGCTGGACCAACTGCCATAACAGGCATAATAGATGTCTGATGCAACGATAGAATATTCCTTCTCTCTCATCGTTCTGATAAACTGTCTATACCAATTAGTGTACGTGACGTGGATATCGCATCCGCATTCGTTTTGGAGATCGTTCATTATCGAGGCGTATTTAGCTTTTGCTGCAGGGTAGGAATCTTGGATGAATGAGTCTCCGATGAGGATTTCGATTGTCTTTCTTGCATTGTTTGATTGTTCGATGGTCATGTTTTGCTCCTTTTTTTTCTTTTAATTTTTTTATTCTTTGACTCCATACATTGTCTTTTGCATTTCGTAAAGATTTTTCAACAAATCAGGATTCCCAGTATTGATGATTACTGTCCTTGCCAATTTCAGTTCTTCAATATCTGTGCACCCTTTGCCCTTTGATAAGCAGTCTGCCAGGAACATCGTCATGACATCTGCGCGGGGCAGTCCTGTTGAGTCTAATGCTTGTTCAAGTTGTTTGTATTGTCCTGGGAATTCTTCATACGTCTTTGTTTTTCTCATCTTCTTGATATTCTCCATCGGGAGATAATGTGCGCCGACCAGCTTGGCTATTCGTTCTTGATCCAAAGCATTCTGAGAAAAGAATTCTGCAGGCATGCTTCGTACCATGTCTTCTCCGACTTTCTCATGATCGTCAAAGTCGTGGTAGGGCAAACCTGGCAATTTTTCTTCAATTCGTCCTTCTTTCACTTTGATCTTTCGTACCACTGGCTTACCAATATCATGAAGATATCCTGCTACAATCATTTCTATATCAGGTGTCAGCTCTTTGAGGAAATGAACATACTGTATAGTATGTTCATAGACATCATATTCATGGAATTTGTTTTGCCATATTCCTCTTTCGGCGATAATTTCTGGTAAAGCTCTTAACCTTTCCTCCAATGTTTGATTCATTTTGCACCTCTTTTCAATTTATTTACTCCTATATAGTTAAAACAACTATATTAAACTTTCT
>JAZDID010000026.1:0-10174 GCA_043805315.1 Nanobdellota archaeon
AACGCATTCTCTAAGAACAGCAGGTAATCCTTCAAGCTGGTGATATTCAGCCCAATGGCCTTGGAAATATTGTTATAGCTCATCAAGGAGGACACATTCGTCATCGAGAAATTGGCAAGCTCTATCAATTTCGAGATTTCCCGTATATTCTGCGGCTGCGCGACATCCCGCAGGATGATGCTGTCAAAATACTCTTTCAGCCTCCTGCTGTTCACAAACTCATCCCTGCTGAGAACAACTTCAGGAAAGCCTCCCTTTTCAATGAACTTTGAGAGATGATGCCGAATCTCGGATTTCTGGACATCCTGGTCAGAAATCTTCACCGTATTGAAATAGAGGAATTCTTCAAAAGAAAGAGGATACACTGTCTTTGAGAGAGTTCTCCCGGTAAGCAGTTTTGCCAGGCTATCATGCAGCATCGTGTTATTTGAGCCGGTAAGGATAAATTTCACCTCACGGCCAAAGTAATCATAACTTTTCTTGATCCACCGCTCCCAATCCTTCACATTTTGGATCTCATCAAAAAACACATATCTCCTCCCTTTTGGGTTATGGAGTTCGATGTACGCCTGGTAAACCAACTCGACCTCTTGAACACTGCCTTGTTCTAATGGCTCATCAAAATTGAAGTATAAGATATTTTCAGGGGCTACACCTTGTTCAAGCAAGCGGTCAATCAGCTGGAACATGAGCGTTGACTTGCCACTTCTCCTAACGCCTGTCAACACGATCATTTCTTTAGAAGCCATCAACAATGACAAATCATCAAGAACCTTCTTTCTCACAATCCCCTTCTGGTTCTGAAAAACCTTTTTTTCAGTCCACCAGACATTCCATTTCTTCAGTTTCTCCAACATGTACGGCAATAATAGGAACTTATTTATAAATCTTTCTATTATGATTTAAGGATATATAGATAAACCTTCCATTTTGATTTAAAGTAAGGCAAGTCTCAAAAGAACACGCTCTTCCTCTTTTTCCAGCGTCAGCACGCCCTATTACCGCTCTTTAAACCGATAAAGTTCTTACACCAGCTCCCGCACCAGCTCGACAGTATAGATCCCCACGCCGCCCCAGGTCGGAACAAATTCCGGTGCAAGGATAGCGACTCTCATGAAGATTAAGGACTGGATTCGCATTTATAAAGGTTGTTGACTTGGATAGAAATTATCAAGAGCGGATTTTATACGGGTATATCCCCATCCGCTCTCTCTTTAACAGTATGATTTTAATGATATGTTGTAAGTATTTAAACTTTTCGGTTTATTTTTGTAGACTTTCCGGATGATTAAATTTGATCTGATCCACAAAATCATCAATAAAGAAGATTTTATCAGCGGTTTTTTCAAGTTCTGAAGACAATGCGTTCCGTAGGGAAACAACCCACACTTTGATGCCAATATCCTTCACCAAGTCAATTGCGTCCTTATAATCTTCATCTCCGCTCACAATGATGCAGATGTCACACGTCCGTTGAAAGCCGTGCCGTAAGATGTCTGTAGCCAAGGAAACATCAACTCCCTTTTGCACCTCTTTAATTGTCTGATGCCCGCAATGCTCACACACCATGCGCTTTTTCTTTAATGCTTTTGTTCTCAGTTGAATGCCTGCTTTCTGCAAGGCTTCAAGAAAATTCTTTTTTTTGGCCAATATGTTTTCGGATACCCCATCATAAAAGTATGCGCGCAGAAGATTAGTGTGCTTCGTAAGCACCTGGATCAATTTCTTATAATCGATTTTGTAATCCAGCCCTCTCTCCACACAGTATACTCTCCAATTTTTAATAACGTTCTCTGCATCAATTAAGACGATGGACTTTTCAAGCATGCAGGAATTAAGAAATAGAATTTATTAAGCCTTTCTTTTTATATTCGCAGTTAATTCAAAGAATTCGAAATTCATTCAAAAAAAGAGGAAATCATGCGGAAAAAGAACAGCATAACTGTAAACTATTGACTAAAATCTGAAGAAAAATAGAAATATGCCATATAACAATCGGAATAAAAAATATGACAATCAAATTACCATTCCAAAGGACATCAGTGAGGCTGTTGCATGGGTAAGAAAACGGTCGTCCTTGACACGAACATCCTGATATCTACACTCATAAAATCATAAACTTTTTATACCTGGCCACCTCTCACCACAGTATGGAAACAATAACCATCTCCCGGAATGAGTATGAACAGATGAGACAGGAACTTCAAGTGCTGCGGGATTCCAAGGTCTACAAGCGCCTCCTGGAGTTTGAAAAAAACATTGAGAAAACACGATTCACAAGAAAAGACCTAGGGTTTTAGCCGTTGCTTAAGCTTTTTTATTGTCTCTCGTTGTCTTTCTTCGCTTGTCTTCATCTCGAATTCGAACACATAAACCTCTTCTCTTTCCTTCACATACTTGAAGTACAACCGGATCGGAGGGTGCTTGTTTTTCAGCTCATAGATAAAGAGCTGTGAATCAAGGAGTTTCCCAATATACGGGCCTGCAATCTCAAGCTTGTCAAGCATGTGTGTGAGGATATCTTTGATTCTCTTGTCCTTGGCTGATTTTTTTAATTGCTTGATTATGACCTGATCAAAAACCAACGTATATTTCTGCACCATCAAAAAACCTCTGAAGAAATCTCTTATTTAAAACTATCGTTCAGAAGCATCAACAAGGTATTCCTGAAAAATACCTTTCGTTACCAAACCTGAAGTTCGGTAACAAAAGGGAGTTAATTGCTCAGAAGACAGCTTTCCTATATATAAATATTTATATCTTCAAAAATACATATTGAATAAAAACCTGTCACCTTTTGCTTCTCTTCCATGGCAGCATAACACGTCTAGACAGCTTCTTAATTTGTCCCAAGACAGTCTTGGGATCATACCCTTCCCCCAGCCGTGGAGTGATGACGTGGATCTCCAGATCAGAGTACCGAGCCAGTTCCCGCACCAACTCCACAGTATAAATCCCGACGCCGCCCCAGGTTGGGATGAACTCAGGTGCCAAAATCGCGACTCTCATGGCAACAGAAGAACAGGATGTCATTTATAAAGCTTTATTCTTTCTGAAATGCTGAAACCCTGATGACAGTATCGTTCTGTAGAAAAACAATAACAGCTCAATATTGTTCTGTAAGAAAACGATTGTGCAGCCACGATCTTACTGTATCTGAATGTCCACTGGCAGAGAAACCCTTGCCTCTTTCAAGCCGTCAGTCCTTTTCTTGAATCCCATGATGGCAACACCAGTCGTCTTCTTCGTCTTGTTGTCTACCCGCAGGAAGACGCCTTTCCCGAGGTTCTTGAAATAGCCATCAGCGTACTTTCCCATATGTATCTCAAGATAGTCCCCTTCCTTGTCATAATAGATGTTCATGTTTCCTCTCATTTTATTCTGTCGGTATAAAACGCTGTGATGATAAAGCCTTCGCCATTTAAATATTTAACTGAGACGAACAGGAATCTCTGCTCACGCTTATAGTATTTGTAATAAAAATGAACAGCAGGATCGTATTCAAATGTTTGCAAAACATCAGGGAAACGCAGAGTGGCTTTCAACTCTTCAAAACTTGAAGACATTTTTGTATGCTTCTGCATATGCAGCCACCTTTCTTTCGACAGATGAATCAGCCTCTTCGACTTATCAACACACTCAAAAAACCAAATCATGAAAAACAATTGAAACGAACTTGTTTAAATATGTTTGGAGCAAAAAAAGCGATTTATTACACGAAATTCGAAAATAATTCGAAATTGACCTAGCTTTTACCGGATCATATCCTTCCCCTCGCCGAGGTGTAATCACGTGTATCTCCATCTCAGGATACTTTGTCAGTTCCCGCACCAACTCGACAGCATAGATCCCGACGCAGCACCTGTGCTCAGTGATCGACTTCAGAGAAAAAACCTTCAATCCTCACGACATCGCCAGCCTGATGTTCCTGATGTGGCAGTTCGCGTTCTCTACCCTGCTCTCGTTCACAAATCCTGAGGGAGTATCATAGACAAAGCGCAGGGCATGCTTTCCTGCAACATTGCCAAGGGAGATCTTCACTGCCTGCCATTCTCCTGAAGCAGCTAAAGGAATGATGTAAGCGTCGGTGTCAAAGCCGACCATGATCTTAGAGTCCTGCGTTGACTTGATCTCGAAGAAAAGCACATATGCTGTCTTGCTGAAATCATAGTTGATCGTGAGGGAATCGCCGGTGTTGAAAAAAGCATACTCGATGTTGACCAGGATATAGTTCTTATACCGGGAGACAAGGCTGCCTGCCAGGTTGACCACCTTGGCATGTGCGCCAGGAGACGTGGTGAAGGAGTAATTTGAGAAGTGCTCATAGCCAGGAGCAGGCATAAGAATCCCCTCTGGCTCGATGGTCGACTCATTGAGCATGCGTTCTGCATCGCTGTAGGGCAGCCCTTCCTCTTCGCCAGGAGGCTCAGGATATTGCTGAAGCTGCAGGTTCTTCTTGTCATCTGAAACCTGCCTACATCCGGCAAGCAGGACAAGCACTGCAAGAAGAATGCACCTGCTGAAGATGCTAAAGTCATTGGTGTGTCTAGGGGAGCGTGGCATGGTGAGGAAGCGTAATGCTCTTGAAGAATCCATCATTATTTATAAATGTTTTCGTTATTAATTAGTGGTACATTTATCTGGTGAATATTTATATAACACCCTGAATTCCCCTGCACATGGACAGCCAGTCTCCAAAGCATGATAAAGACGAAGGCTATGTCTCTGATGAAGAGGCCCTCCTGCATAGATACACTGCCCGGGCAGGGGATTTCAAGCTCAATACTGCAGAACCAAGCCTGGAGGCCAGGCTTGCCGGACTGCACATCAGGATATCTGATCCCTCAGGCCGGCTTGACATAGGCAAGACCAACCATGCGCGGAAGGAATATATCCTCTCCCATAATCTGCCTCCTGTCCTTGTGAGGGATGACGAGCGCTATTACCGCGTCCTCCATTTTGACAAGGATGGCCTGCTCCTCGTGAAATACGACGACCAGCTGCCCCAACAGCTCAAGAGCATCTCAGACAAGGAGACAATCCCTATCACTGTCGCAGCACAGTATCTTGATGCAGAACCGACAAAGATACGCGAGCTCATGGCAGACGGTTTATTGCATGGCACTGCCACAGTCGTGAACCTGTATGAGATCAACACTATACTCATAGAAAGAAAGGTGAAAGGAAAGGGGAGAGCCTATCTGCGCTGACTCCCTGCTCATGTTCTCTTGTACAATGCCTCAAAGGTGTCTATCTCTTGCTTTATCCTCTGATAGTACTGTGCATACTGGACAAGGGCCGGAAGAATGTACTGCTCGTACCTGTTCCTTGCTTTCATCAGCAGGTCCTCAAAGTCAGGGGGACGTGTGCCGTTGATGTCCCTGAACCGCTGGTTGATCTGGACCAATGTTACCAGCTGCTCCAAGACGGGCTCTGTAAGAGAAGGCTTTTGCATACATGTGAGAATGCATCCTTGTTTTTAAATATTGCCTAAAATATTCCGAAAAGAATACCTCAAGAAGTTTTCACATACCACGCCACCATTCTCTTTATTCCTTCCTCGATCCTGACTTTCGGCGTGTAGCCCAGCAATTGTTTTGCCTTGGCAATATCAGCATAGGTGAGAGGCACATCGCCTGGCTGCATCGGCTTTTGGGTGATCACTGCCTTCTTCCCGATATTCTCCTCGATTAGGGAGATGAAGTAGGTGAGTTCTACAGGGTTTGAGTCTCCGAGGTTGATGATCTCGAAATCCAGATCCTTGTCAAGAGCACTGAGAATGCCGTCCACGATGTCAGCGACAAACGTGTAATCCCTTTTCGAGCTCCCGTCACCGTACATCTCAATCGGCTTTCCCTCGGAAATGCGCGTGGTGAACTTCAATGGCGCCATGTCAGGCCTTCCCCTAGGACCATAGACAGTGAAGAACCTGAGGCAGGTGACCTTCATCTTGTAGAAGCTGTGATAACTGAAACAGATCAGCTCTCCTATCCTCTTGCTGACTGCATACGGAGAGACCTGATCCTCAACCCGGTCCTCCTCTGAAAACGGGATTTTCTTGTTCTCGCCATAGACAGAGGACGAGCTGCCGAAGACAAGATTCTTGACAGCATGCAGCCTGCAGAGCTCCAGGACATTCACTGTTCCAAAACAGTTCACATTGAAATACAATTGCGGCTGTTCTAAAGAGGCCCGAACTCCTGCACGCGCTGCAAGATGAATGACCTTGTCAACCTTATTCTCCTGAAACACCTTCCCCAATGCATTGAAATCAGTGATATCAACTTTATAGAATGTACATTCTCCTTTCTTCCTTACCTCATCGAGATTCCGCTGCTTGAGCTGAGGATCATAATACGCATTGAGATCGTCGACAATAATGACCGTATCTCCCCTTTCCAAGAGCCTTTCGCACACATGGCTGCCAATAAAGCCAGCGCCGCCAGTAACTACTATGTTCATGCCTGCTGAAAATGAGGAAGGGTTTTAAAATGTTGCGCACGATATCTCCTAGAAACCATGTCCTGAAGAAAAACCTCCGCCACCCATGCCATGCCCACTCGAAAAGATACTGGGGCTTGGGGAAGAATGAAAAATAGGTGGAGAAGAATGATACGTCGGAGAAGAGTCATAATTTTGTCGATGAGTGACAGGTGGGGGAGTGTATGTCTCTCTGGGCTTGAAATGCGAATGGTCACTCAGGCCCCCGATAATCTGCTGTTCTGTCATATTTCCAAGTAAGTATCCGGTGAGCAACGCAGTGGTGTCGAATTCGGAATCAAAATAGCATCTCTTCGAGTCATAATCTCGCGTGCCATATTCTGAAAGTATTGAATCAAGGCCAGTATGCTTTTCATGTATGGTCTCTCTTTGCGTTTTCAAGTCCTTTGCCTTATCTTTCAGGCTCCTGACTTCTGCATCAATACCCTCAATCCGGGCGACTAATTGGTCATCTTCTGATCCTGGCTTTGCTTTGGCAAGCTGTTTCAGGCTTGCAATATCATCTCCCTTGAGATAACCTTTGAGCTTCTGGACTGCTTCCAGGTGGAATGGATCCTTCGTGCTGTCAAGATCTTTCCTCTCTTGACCATACTGACCATAGAAATCATCTATCTCTGTAATCTCAGACTGCAGTCTCTCCCTTTCTTTCCCGATTTTTTTGCCTTCCTCAAGCACTTGCAGGAGCCCGTGCTTTCCTGCAGCCTCCTGCTCGAGTTTCTGCACTTTTTTGAGAAGCAGTTCATACGCCTGCTCCCGCTGCGCAAACTCTGCCTGCATGAGGCCAGGCCTTAATTTCAGGCGCTCGTAGCTTTCTTTAGCTTCACCATACTGAATAAAACTGGCGATCATCCTGTCACAGGCGCTAATAAGGCCTCTTCCTTGTTCTTTCGGATTGAAATTCCTTTTTTCCAAATAGGTGAAGAATTTGTTTTTATACGCTTGAAGCTTTTCCTCTGCCTCTTGTTCAGTCTCAGTGATCTTGACCTTGTTCCTCTTGAGCCTTTCAGCATCCTGGCCTGCCTGTGTGTTGAGGCTGACATAGTCTGGATTCGCATGCAATTCCTCTGTGATCTCCTTCTGAAGAGCGTCGCGGCTCGCAGCCTTGTCATTCAGCTGTTCTGTCACTTCCTCGAGCGTTCCCTGGAGCGATTTCTTCTTCTCAAGAGCACCCTGCATGAGCGACTCAAGCTCCTTTCTCCTGGCCTGTTTCTGGCTGAAGACCTTCTGCACATCCTCCCTTACCGCCCTGAGAGTATCTGCGACAGCTTTGGCATCAAGGGAGGGAAGGTAAACATTGGCTAATTGGACATAGCAGTTTTCCCGCTCCTCTGCTAACGCGGTAATCTTTGATTCACAAGCAAGTATTCCTCCTTCGAGAGTCCTCTCTTTCTGTTCTACTTCAGCGATAAATTCCTTGATGTTTGTATAGACTGACTGTCCGCTGATGCTCATCTTTCCTGCTCCTTCACATGATTATCCTGTTCTTGTATGTAATTATTCAGCATATTTTTGCCATTCTGTAATCTGGCCTGTCCTTTCCAATGGCTTGTCATTGTCACCAGTCATTTCAATTGTCCAGGTGAGATAGCCTCTTTTTTTCCTTGCATATTCATCATGCTCGATTATGCCATTATCCTGCTTGTCGCTTGCAACCACTTCCCATACTTCTTGCGGCACGCGCTCTCCCCACATCTGGACTGATTTAACTTCATGGGTTTCCTCACTCATGATCTTCTGGGGCAGGACATTGCCATTTGCATCCAAGGCTTCCATGATGAGATAATATCCTGACAACCGCTTTCCGTCCTTGTCAGTGTAATACCGGTCATCACCACTCTTGAGCCCTTCTTTGTTAATGACCCTGACTACATATTCCTGGTTGAGCACTGCTTCCATGTTCTTCAGCTTGTCCAGGCTCTGCTGGAGGGAAGGGATATTGACTGTCTCGACATAGTTTCTGGCTTCAGCATACTGCTGGTCAGCTTGGTCAATTGCTGCAGGCTCGGTAGCTATCGCCTTGATGGAAGCATAGACCTTATCAAGTTCTGAAGGAAGTATCACGAAGAGGTGTGCCTGCTCTCCTATGTCTGACAATTCCCTTCTGTACCGTTTTCCATCCTCGAGCTGCCTATTGTCCAGACTTGCAATTCCGCTCGCATAGACTGACTGCGCTCTTTCCATGAAGACCTGGGGAGGATTGCTGCTTGTTATCTGGCCGATGAGCGCGTCCAAACCCTGTCTAGTCTCAAGGATATCATTATGCGTTTGAATAATCGCTTTTCCAGATCCGATATTGCTCTCTACAGACCGCAATGTCTGTTCAATCGAGCCTGCTTTCTGTGCAGCACTGCGGTAATTCTGCTGTGTGATGTCATCATCAGCCGTGCCATTGCTGCAGAACTCCTCAAAGAATGGCTTAGTTGACTTGAGAAGCTCTTGTGAACCAGCCATGGTCTTTTTCAACTCGTCACTGTTGACAATTCCTGATACATCAGTTGATGCGAGTGAAAGAAGCTGGGAATCAAGAGATGATCGTTCACCATAGATGCGCTCGATCCTTTTCTCAACATCCCTCTCCTTCCTGGAGTTATCACGCGCAGTGAAAAGCGATGTCAAGCCGATCGCAGCGCTTGCAATCACACCAAGCACGACAACAGGTACGCCATAGCGTCGGCCTATTTTTGCCCTGTCCACGTAGAGTGTCGCGAGTGTCTTTCTGAAGCCCGGCTTTGGTTCCTTGAACCGGTCGAGCTGGTCATAGACCCAATCCACTGCTGCGTCCACATACTCGTCAGTGAGCTGCTCGCCGGTCTCTTTTGCCGTGGCATAGATTCTTTCCTTGATCTCTGTCTTGACCTCATCGTCGAGAAAACGCTTGATCTCCTCGTCCTGGCGCCTCAGCTCAGACGCCTTTTCCATGATCGCGACGAGCTCCTGGATCCTCGGCTCGCCTTTGGAAATTCCTGACGGTGTTCCAGCACTGGGCATTTTCAGCAAGGAAGTCCATTCAAGTTTTTAAACCTTGCGTTTTAATAGCCACTATCGAATGGTTACTTTAGAAAGATTTTTAAATGCATCTGCACTCCTCACCCGCACCATGGAAACAAGCTTACAACTCTATCTTGATAAAGCATTCGGCGGTCTCGCCAAACACAACATCACTCTGCAACAGCATGAGGAAGATTCCAAACTCGCCGAACTTCTTGAGGAAGTCGTGCAGGTGGACGAGCCAAAAGTCCTTGCGGTCGCAAAGGTCATTTCCAATATGGGCGCGTTCAATGCGCTTGTCCGGGACAATGTGCAGATGATGCACGTCTCTGACCGCTATCAACACATCACCGAATCCTTTGATTCGATTCGGGAAGACTCGAAAGTCCTGCTCGAACAGATCGCTGACGGAAGGATCGACAAGAGTGAACGCTTGCGCAACTTTGCGATGAGAATAACAAGGGGAACTCCTCATCAAAGGTTCAACAAGATAAAAGATATCTACAACGACGTGACTGATGATGGCGCGACTCAGCTCGACTGCGAGAATGTAATCATGAACTCTTATATGGATTTCAGATTTGCGCTTAAGGATGCCGAAGGATTGGCCCTGCAAGTGCTCCAGACCCAAAAGGGGAACCTTGACCAGGCACAGCAAGAGCTCACCAGAACTGCAGAAGTCGTA
>JAZDID010000027.1:0-2134 GCA_043805315.1 Nanobdellota archaeon
TTGATCTTCGCAAGGACAGCATCGATCTTTGCCTTCATCACAGGCTCTGGAGCGAACCCGACGATCCTGTCCACTTCCGTGCCATGCTTCATGACAATGAGACAGGGGATGCCTGTGATGTCAAAAGCCTGGGCAAGATCCTGTTCAGATTCAGTGTCCACCTTGCAGAACTTGAGCTTTCCTTCATACTCGTTTGAGAGCTTCTCAAAGACAGGGGCCATCATGCGGCAGGGACTGCACCATTCTGCCCAGAAGTCAACGATGCAGGGCAACTTTACCTCTTTCACTTCCTTCCCGAAATTATCAGCTGTTATATGAGTGACTGCCATAATGACCACCTCAAGACTGAAATCTCGAAGATGTTTATAAAGATATTGAAAGAAAACATTTTTATTCCAGGAACACCATAATAGGGGCATGCGCATCATCAAGCTCAAGACAAAGTACAAGGTCGAATCAGAGTCACGCCCGGGGACCTGGTATTTTGTCGATCCAGTCAAGAAGACCTGCTCCTGCCCTGAATACCTCTTCCGCATGCGAAAGATAGACGGCATCTGCAAGCACATCAACGCAGTGGAAGAACAGGGCAAAAAGAAAGAGCCAACCGTCATGACCAAGAAGATAAAAGAAGACAAGAAGAAAGCGATCAAGAAGACTGCAAAAAAGCAAGTAGAGAAGGAAAGCAAGGACGAGATCTACCAGGCAATAATCGAATACGTGCGCGTCAGGGGAAGCGTGGACACGATAGACCTCATCGCCCACTTTGACGAAGAATCAGTCGCAGACCTGCTGCGCCTCGGGGAACTGACTGAAGAGAATGGCGTAATCAGCGTTCTTGAGTGATGCATCAGACCGCTTCCTAATCCCTCAAGCAGGAATACAGTATCCGTTTCAAAGAGGAGTATTCTGACCTGTCAAAAGGATCATCTGACAAAAAGATGAGCTCTGCCTTGATGATCCCTCCGTGATTTCCTTGCATAGGGACATACGTGACAGCGCAATGCACCATGCTAGGCATCGTCTCCAGGGATGCAGAGGTTATCCTGTCATTTTCACGGCTTATGACAATTGAGGGATTTCTCATCCGCTCGTATTCTTTCACATCAGAAAGAAGTTGCGTAATGATGCGGTCTGATGCTGCAGGATCGAAGTCTTTTGCTCCTACAAATGAATTTGCCTTCTTTTCCAAACTCACTGTTATCGGTTCATATATGATATACATCTGATACGCCTCCCAAGTAGTGTGTGGAAATAAAAGAAGATATAAAAACTTTCTCAACTCGCTTCTTCTCTAGACCTCATATCTTAAGCATTGGTTTCCGGCAATATTTATAAGGAACAGTGCATTTCTCTTTATGTGTAGGGGTATCATGGACGTCTCTCTTGAGAACATCGTCAAAAGAGGTGCAAGGACGCTACGGAATGGCGCCCTTGGCATCCTTGCCGTCGGAATTCTTTCCACCTCCTGTGAGAAAGACACGACACGACCAGATCCCCTCTCCAGCCAACCCCTCTGGCAAGAGCTTTCTCCACAAGACATCCTGGAAGACAGCCCTGATGGGACAATCATCTATCAGAATCTTAAGAGCAAGGTGTCATTTGATGGAGATATTCTCTTCAAAGCTGAAATCGCTGCCAAATTCACTCCCTATTTCCAAGGAAATGACCTGAAAATCAAGGACATCGAACCAAACTATACTGGAACAGGGCAGGTGAAGGTATATGCAAATAGCAAAGAGGCGACGTTCATGCTGACAATAACACCGGTTGATGACCCTGTGACCTGGGGTCAAATACCAGATATCTCCATCAGGAATGCTCCGCCAAACAACCTAGAAGTCATCCATGACGTAACCCAATATGCTTCTGATCCTGACTCCCCTCTCGAGTTCTCTGTCATTTCACCTCCTGTTTATAATCTGACACTGGCAGGGAATGCTCTCATTATCCGTGATGTTTCCCCTGATTATCAAGGAAGAGAGGATGTTGAAATCACGTGCAACAATATCACGACAACCTTCGGATTGACCGTCAAGCCTCCCATCTATGAAAGAATCCATGAAGCAGTAGGTTTGCCAGGCGTCGTCCATCAGATGAAAATGATTTCCCAAGGCCTTTTTGTGCTTATAGGCAA
>JAZDID010000028.1:0-2261 GCA_043805315.1 Nanobdellota archaeon
CGCCTTCGGCTCTCTCAGTCCCCTGAAGCGGATTACATGCATGGAAGTGGGACTGAAAAGTGATTTCATGTCTTTTTATGCCCCACTGCTAATGCTTTTTACCAGATTTTTGGCAAAAATCTGCGGGGAGTAGGATTCGAACCCACGTAGGCACTAAGCCAACAGGTCCTAAGCCTGTCCCGTTTGGCCACTCCGGCATCCCCGCATAGGCTGATGCTGTCAAGGAAGAGCGCGGGTATAAAAAGGTTTTGCCAACTGGCAGGTCATTGACCGTTACCTATATAATATAGTGTGCCTTTTCCAAAAGGAAAACAGAAGAACAGAAGTAACAGAGGTTAGTGATGACAACAGCGAACGCGCGTATGCCCCATGTCCTTGTCGGCTGCCCAACATCTGATTATCATGATTATTGTGTCAAAGAATACCTTGCTGCTGTCAAGAGCCTGAGCTATCCTCACTATGACATCCTGATCATTGATAATTCCAAGGACAAGACTCATGGAAAGGTGTTTGAACAGGCAGGCATTCCAGTCCAGCGCTTTGAGTTTGTGGACAGCGCCAAAGAACGAATCATCGGAAGCCGAAACCTGCTCAGGAAGCACGTATTGGATAATGGCTATGACTATTTCTTTTCCTTGGAAGCTGATGTCATTCCTCCGAAAGATGTCATCGAGCGCTTGCTGGAAGATCAGAAAGAGGTCGTCTCTGGGATTTATTATAAGACACATGACCTTGTCCCGCAGGGAACTATCGACATTCCTTTGGCATACCTGCATGTCGGAGAGCAGAAGTGGGCGCGCTTGCGGAACCTTGGCAAGTCTGAGATTGCCTCAGGACAGCTTTTTCAGCTTGCCTATTGTGGTCTCGGATGCATCCTGATCAAGAGGAGTGTCCTTGAGAAGTTCGAGTTCAGGTTCAAGATCGCTGGCAAAGGCTTGGGAGGGTTTGATGACATTTGGTTCGGCACTGACTGTGAGCTCCAGGGCATTCCTATCTTCGCAGATACACGGATCATCTGCCAGCACTTGCAGGACAGGCCCTGGCTCTGGAACGATGTGCAGAAATGAACGTGGATGCATACGCGTACAGCAGGAAATTGCGGCATTGTGGCCAGAAATCTTAATCCACATCTTATCAGTTATTATCACAGTTCATAGTTATTTCAGCTATTTCTTCAGCCAGGTGTAGCTTCTCAGCTTCTTGCTCTTGCCATAGCCGCATGAAGAGCACCGCTTCTTCCGGATATGGTAGGAATGGCTATTGCAGCGCCTGCAGATAATATGGCTCTTCTTGCCTGACTTCTTTCCCATGGAGGGTGTTCCTTTTGACATACTATCGCTCCTCTCTCTGTGCAAGAACCTGCTGAGAAAGACTTCACTGCGGGCTGATTATAGTTATCGTATCCCCACGCACGAACAGGACTCCCAGCTTCCGCTTGGTCTCGCCGTCAATAAGCTCTTCTGCCTCTTCAAGCACGATGTTGATATGAATGTCAAATGCCCGGAGAAGCCCGACATACTGCCTGTTGTTCTTCAGCTCAACGAGCACTCTCTTGTTCCTTGCCCTGTTCAGGGCGTCCAAAGGCCTTGCCGCTTCCATCGTTTCACCTACAAAAAAATTTAAATTAAAAATAGTTGTAAGAATTTTATGCAGGTTTATAAATGTTATTATATGAATGCACTTACCCTTTCTCCTTCAAGTCCTCTTCCATCCAGTCATCTCTTCCGAGCCCTGGCTGGCGCATGGTCAATCCGAGCTTTGGATTGGCGATGTCCTTGTACGAGACTGCGATGATCCGTCCTGTGCAGACATCATTGATCTTCAGGCTCCTCTTGGAATCCTTGCCTTGCAGGGTCTTGTCCTTTGAGAAAGAGACAAAGTCGTTCATGGTCTGGCTGATATGGATCATGCCGTCGATCGGTCCGATGTTGATGAATGCGCCGAAGTCAGCGATGTCCTTGATCTTGCCATGCACGACCTCCTGCAATTCCGGCTCGAATGTGATCAAGGTGAAGGTCGTGTTATAATAGGACGCCCCGTCTCCTGGGATGATGATGCCCTCTTCGACATTCTCCACAGAAAGCACATCAACCACCATGCCGAGCTCTTTGGAGATGTAGCCGGTGTACTTTTTCTTGATCTCGCCGATGATGGCAAGATTGACATCCTCCTCGAACCGGTCCGGAGGCAATCGTATGTGATCTTTGAGCTTGACTTTGTAGAACATTTTTTTCCTGCTAGTTCTCGATGCTGAGATGCGT
>JAZDID010000029.1:0-26204 GCA_043805315.1 Nanobdellota archaeon
ACGCCACCCAGCGCAGACGCGACCGGGGGATGCCCCATCCGGGGTGGTCGCGTAGGACATTTTTCTGACTTTAGGAAAGAAAAATGGCCGTCTGCGCCTCGGTGGCGTGCAATTGCATCACGATAAGAACAACATAAGAAAGTTGACTCAACCGTTGTCAATCGAAAACCGACCACCCCCAGTCAAAGACTGGGGCATGCTCGCCCTCCGGGCTCGGGTCGGTAATCAGCAAACCGCGGGTTTGCTGGTATTTCAACAATGTGTTGAAATTTTCTCGGACTATTCATTTTCCACTCGATGATTTCATCGAGCGAATAACCACCATTCAAAGAATGGTGGAAAACGAATATTTTAGCAACATTTATAAATTCCTACAAAATATGGCTGTCTTGTATGGATGAAGAGGTTGTTGATGAACTGGAATTAGGGGGAAATATCCAGCTTTCTGGCTTTGGCGAGATCGAGAAGACAGAGCTTATCGTCGTGAAGAAGATGGTGGGCAGCTCTGCCCGCAAGTTCGCTGACCATTTTAGCGACTTTGAAAAGCTCCATCTCACCTTGAAGATCGTGCACAAGCGCGAGAAGTCAGAGAAGTACGAGATCATGGGCAAGCTCGTGATCGGCGGGAAAGCCCACAATGCAGAAGACACTGACCGAAACATTTATTTCTGCCTAGATCGGGTACTGAAGAAGCTCGAGACTGAGGTAACTAAAGACAAGAACTAGGATTTTTTCTCTTTTACTGATTTTTGAGGCTCGCTTTTTTTCGCATCTGTTTTCTTTTCTTCTTTTTTTATCTCTTTCTTCGCTTCCTTTAAAGGCTTTTCAACTTCTTTCTTTTCAGCAGCCGCCATTTCATCTTTTTTTCCAGCTGTCTTTTTCAGCGGCTCTTCCTCTTCCTTCTTCTCTTCTTTCCCTTCCTTTCCCACACCGAGCTTTGCTGCGAGCTTGTCTTTCAAAGACTCACCTTTCTCTTTCTTCTCTGGCTTGACTGCTTCTTGATATTCGATTCCAGACAATTCTGCCTTTGCCAGCTCATCCTCAATCCAGACATCGACCTTGACCTTGGAAGGCGGGTTCTTGATGCCGTGCTTCCAGATGAACTTGTTGAGCTCAGGGCCGATCTTGATGACATCACGCTTGGTATGCTTTTCCAGGAATATCCTGAGGATGCCTACTGCTTTTTTTGAGCGCTTCCACCTGCGGGAATCGACGTAGTCTTTCCTGAGCGGAATGGTGTATGTCCGTTGGATGGTCGCCATTTTTTAAGAATCATGAATTTTTATGTTTTTTTCTTGGTCCTTTATGCCTTTGTCTTGATACGTCTCCAGCTCCGCTTGACATGGGTATGCCTTCCTGGATGCACGCGCCTGCCCCTGCCGTACTTCTTCGGCACTGTCCAGAACGGCGCCCATTTGGTCCTTGTTTCAAGCTTGATAAGCCGCTTCTTCCTGCTCTTATGCTTATACGTCGCCATGCGCTTTCTTCTCCTCTAGCTTGGCCTCTTTTGGAAGGCCTGAGAACAGTATACCTTTGCCTTTCGGCGTGATGATGCGGCCTTTATGGACTCCTCTCGCCTCCTGCTTGATAAGGCCCTCTTTCTCGAGATCCTGGAGTATCTGCCTGATGACTTTTCCAGAACCCTTGTAGAAATGCTCTGTCTTCACGCCCCTGTTCTTTTTCCCGCCGTATTTTGTCCTGAGCTTCGCTGTGCCGACAGGCCCGAGCTTGTTGACATAGCGTAAGATAGAGGCTGCACGGTAAAACCACCAGTTCTCATCACTCGGCGGCCGCTCCCGGGACATGCCTGTCTTGACATAAACTGCCCATTCCGGCGCCTTCAGGACATTCTTGAGCTTTTCAGCGGCATGATTGACAATGTCTTGCTCTGCATACTTTGCCATGATTATCCACCTAATGGTTATTCGCAGGAAATAGGAGGGGTTTAAAAAGATTTGTTTTCTGAGTTCTGAGAAGACATGATAATTATATATCGGTACGACTTTGTAAGAAAACAAACCTTGAGAGAAAACAAGGGTTTCAACCAAAGATTTGTTTTCCTGATGGTATGAAAAGAGAGTTTATTTCATGTTCAGTATTTCCTTCAACAGAGAGTAGAAGGTGAAAAAAACCGAAAAGATTGTCTTTTTAATGAAAAATCGCTCGTTGGTCTTGAAGAAATAGACTGAGATTCATTACCTGGCTATGGTAATCCCAAGAGGCCTGCAAATTCTGTGTTCATCTTTTCTTTCAATGGGTCTGCCCAACGGATGTATGCCTGACGGAGCAGCTCAGGCTGGGGTGAGCTGGGAATCTTGATATCATAACCGAGCTCCTTGACTGCTGAGAGATATTGATGTGCTCGTTCTGCTGCTTGGTTGGGTATTCTTTCAATATCACTTATAATTATATGAATCGATCTTTCAATTTTTTTTCTTAAGTAATGTTCATATTTTCTACTAACCTCAGATATTATATATTCCCAATGAATTTTTTCTTTTGTTTGATGTTGGATGTCTAATGAATTAGGCAATTCTGGTGAAAACAACGAATCAATAGTCTGTGCTAAGAGGATTCTGACTTGAGAATTTTCACCAGACTGTAAATATGTCATATGTCGATTCATAACATATTCTCGGAATGCATGCCGTGCCCACTCATCAAAACAGGCAAGATACAACGAAGGGTTCACACCATTCATTCTTCCAAGAATAAAATCAGAATTAATTCTGTGGTTGAAATGATTTCTAATTTCCGCTTTGTTCTGGTGAAGTTCAATTCCTCTCTCCGATAATAGCTTTGTATATTCTTTTTTTAATTCTTGATTGTTTTGGAATCTTTTTATTCTTTTATTGAGTTCTTTAACATTATCATTTTGAAATTCAGGAGAATGTTCCACATTCAAAATTTTTTTGCGTAAAGAATTTAAATTATCCCCTAAAGCCCAGGGAGGAGGAATGTTATGTTCCCTTTCCCAAGAAAAAAGTTCATGTTTTATTTTCTTTATTCGTGTAATATAATCGTCTATATCAACAATTCCCTCATCATTATCGGTTTTAATATTAGATGGATCTGTAAGAACTCTAGCAAACCCATTTTCAGCAAGAAATGAATAAAATTCTTTGAAATCCTTGAATGTCGAACTTTGCGCGGGATTAAGTACATCACGTAACATTTGTTGTTTCGGTGTTAATAGATAATACTCGAGGATGCGTGTTCGGAATTGTGGAGATAAGTCTCTTCTTACACCTTCGATGAGAGCAATCCTGAGGTCCTGTGTCAGAAGCCTCTTCTCCTTGTCTTCCTGGCTGCAGAGAATGCTTTCGAGGGTTCCAATGCTATCTTCTTGTGGCAATTTTTTAGGTTCGGCTGACATGTTGATCATCTCCTCTTCTTTGAGTATTTAAACCGAAAGTGGCCAGATTGATCCCTCACCTACCGCCATATCCATTCGGTGCATTTTTCCGTCGGCAAGCATGCAGCGTTGATGAGGAAAAAACCGTTGTATTATGCCGCGGCTGGCATACAAGGGACACCCTTGTTCTTTGAGCTTATCTCCGCTGAGCCAATGCCAACCAAGGAACGTTCTTTTGTATGCTTGATTAGGAACACTGCAGATAAGGCCGAGACCTTCAGTATTTTCAAATATATAGACACAGCGGCGAGGGGCCTGAATGTCTGGATGCTGATAGACGCAGTCAGCAAGGTCTTTATATCGCGGTGTCTCTCCTTTGGCATGTTCAGGAAGCATCCTCTCTTGCATCGGGCTTGGCAATATCCTGCCCATAGAAGCTGCCATCGCCTGTAAAGCCTGAGTGTTCTGCTTCTGGGCAAGCAATGAAAGGTATGTGGTTCCAAGGTATCCTACAATAGCGTTTTTTGCTGTCTCATCAATTCCTGAAAGGCTCAAGGCTATCTTTTCAAGTCCTTGACCTGCCAGACGGCCATTTCTCTCCATGAGAGCGAGTTCCTCACCTTTAAGATACAGTTCTTGGCTCTTAAAAGTCAGGTATTCCTGGTACATCTTTGCCAAGCCTCCGACGATTCCATCAACGAATTGCTGCACAAGCTCCCGCTTTTCCTGGTAATCACGCTCATGTCTCATCGAATCAGCGGTTACCTGAAGCGCAGTTATAAGGTCTTCATATTTTACTTGAGAGTCATCTAAAGGAACCCCAGAAATTCTCTCTATTTCCAGCTTAAGAGATTCAGGGAGCAGTTTGATTTTGTCACGCAATTCTCGGTCCAGTTCTGGGAACATAGAGAGGAGGTTGAAATATGTATATTTAAATGTTTCGAAAATAATCACTAAGCAATAGTAATTAATTAATGAATGCTATTCTCAACAAAAGTTAGTTTTTTGATTGAATTTATCCGATAGATTTAAATACCAATTGGTATAATTATCTATCAAATGATAAAAAAATCTACCATAGAAACTGTTTTAGGGCTGTTTTTTGAATATCCGACAACAGAATTCCATTTGCGGGAGCTCTCGAGGAAGCTCAGGCTGTCCATGCCAACAATCATTTCGATGACAGACAAGCTTGCCAGAGAGAATCTCATCATCAAGAAAAAAGGAAAAGTCATCACAAGTATGTTTGCAGACAGAGAGAATCCCTATTTTATTCGGAAAAAAAGAGTCAATAACCTGGAGAGAATGTATGATTCAGGGATAGTTGAGTATCTGACGCAGGAGTATAACCAGCCAAGGGCCATCATCATCTTCGGCAGCTATTCCCGCGGCGAGGACATTGAAAAGTCAGACATTGATGTCGCAGTGCTCACAGACAAGAAAATTTCCGTTGATCTCGATAAATTTTCGCATTTCTTCGGAAAAACCATCAACATCCACGAAATAGATGCAGAAAAAATCAGCAAAGAATTTAAAGCCAATCTCTCTAACGGAATCGTGTTAGAGGGATCGTGGTGAAAGAGTTCGAATTTTACCTGAAGAAGAATGAAGTGAAGCGGCAGAAAGCTGATCTCATGTTATCACACGCTTCTTTCCATGAGGCATTGGATAGATTGGCTTTTGCCAATAATATATTTGGAAAAGAGCAAGACAAATATGTCCTCGAAAACGCGTATGAAGCAATGAGAGAAGCTGCAGATGCACTTCTGTACAGAGAAGGATACAAATCTTATTCTCATGAGGCTTCAATAGTCTTCCTCCTGAGGAAAGGTTTCAGTGAACAGGAGATCGCTGAGTTTGACCGGTTCAGAAGAATAAGGAACACTATTAAATATTCAGGCGGAAGCTGTGACAGAGAAGACGCGAGAATGGCATTAGAATTTTCAAAGAGAATAATAGACAAGATAAAACCTTTGCTCACCTGAGATTCCTATAAAATTCTGCCTTGCGGCATTGCGCGTATAGAAACATTTATAAATAAAATAATGCAGGAAGAGCAGAGAATACTCAGAAACATCTGTAGAGGTGAATTCCGCATGAAAAAAAGAGGCTCATTGTCATTGTCAGTCAACGCGATCGTCGTGTTCATTCTCGCCTTCGCCATGCTGGGCGTGGGGCTGTTCTTCATCAACACGATACGGGAGAAGCTGACCCAAGGCGCTGTCGGAGTCTTTGATATCAACCAGCTGAAGAACCCGCCAACAAGTGATAGGCCGATTGTTATTCCAAATGAAGTGACAATTAAGAAAATGAAGAAAGCCAATCTTGAAATCGGCTATTATAATAAAGGGGCAAATGAAGTAACCGGCGCGCACCCAATCATAATTGAATGCAGAGATGAATTCAACAATTGTCTTGGAAAACCAGCAACGAGTTTAGATGGTTATAGTGGCTGTGTTGCAGGAGGCACAGCAATTCAATGCCCAACCGCAACTGGAACTACTAATTGCCTAGATGATAAATTGCCAATTATTGCGTCTACTACTGCAAATGTTCCTGGAGGAGAAGGAAAAGGATTTAAAGTGTCTCTAAAAGAAAATGGCCTTCAGGTGAACCAAGATTATGTTTGCACACTCGCCATTGTTGATGATACTACAGGTAAACCAGTTATCAAAGAAACAGAATCCTTCCACCTCAGCGTGGTAAGCTAAAGGGTGATACTCATGGCAAAGATGAAAAAACACATGACCAAGGATGAAGAGTTCCAGATCATGAAGCTTGTGTTGGACAAGTTCCTCTGGCTGGGCGTGGGCATCATGGCCTACGGGTTCTACCGGATCATCAACCTGACGACCAACTTCGAGTACAACCTCGCCATCATGTTCTCCGGCGCATTGCTCTTGATTGTCTTCATGGTCCTGCTGATCAAGGAGTTCAACTTCATCAAGGCATAATTTTTTTATTTTAATTACTATTTTTTTCCAAAATGCAGTCAAAGAAAGGTTTCGAGCTGGCGGTCAACACACTCGTCGTTATTATTCTCTCACTTGTCCTCCTCGGCGTGGGCTTCTGGCTGTTCTTCACGCTGTCTGAACAGACTATGAAGATAGACCAGGATGTCTCTGACCAACTCAAAAGCCAGATCGAGCAGGAGATGGAGAATTCCGGCAGCAGAGTCGTGATACCGACAGTGGCAAAGACGATCGAGCGGGGGAAGACGGATTATTATACGATTGGGATTCAGAACGTGCTTTCTAACGGAGAAACATTTTCAGTCATTACTCAACTGCCGAGCATGACTGATCTTTTAGGAAATATAGTCTCCTGTGGTAGTGCGAATTGCCCAAATATAATCACAACAGGGCTTGAAGGTTTCACTATACTTCAAAATGAAAAAGAATACCGAAAGATATGGGTGAAAGTGCCAAAGAATGCAGAAAAAGGGCAGTACATCATAGATGTAAATGTATGTTCAGGGACGACTGGAAACGAACCTCCGTGCACTACCAGCGTAAAATACCCCCCACCCTTCAAGATCTACGTCCTTGTGCCGTGAGGGAAACAATAGAGGTCATATTCTGAGCTGTAATGCACTTGAATAAAACATATTTTCAACAGCATCATTTTAACCATTGTTAATTGAAAAAGCATTTAAACTTGACAGGCTTACCGAGGAAAATGGGGGGGAAAGAGCAGGATAATAGGATAGTTCTCTATGCCAGCTCTGGAGGCATATGGCCTTTTTCCCACCACCTGAACCTGATTCTTGCTAATCCTCTTTTTTTTATCCTATTTCAAGAAGTATGAGATGAATCTTTGTTACAAACAAGCCGGGTGATATCATGAACCTAACAAAACAACTGTGCCTAACTGTCGTATTAATTCTCCTGATCCCGCTTTTCAACTCTAGTGAAAGCGGTGAAGCACTGTACGAGCAAACGAACATGACAGACCAGGCAGGGCTGACTGTCCCACCTGACCCGCTTATTGCAGAGGATGAACTTGCTTCAGAAGAAAATACGACCCTGCAAGAGGAACTCCTGCCTCACGAGAACTCCTCTGCTGCAAAAGAGAACACGCCTGCAGAGGAAAGCGTGCCTGCTGAGGATGGCGCGCAACCTCAGAACAACGTGTCTGATGAGGACGTCCCTGAGGAATTGAACACTGGAGAGCTCCAGCTCAATGCGTCAGACAATGCATCGGAAGAACTTCCAATAGAGCAGGTGTACCAAAATGTCACCGTGCAGGAACTGCCTGTAGAGGAACGCAACGAAAGCACTATTCTCGACGTGCCCAAGGTGGACTGCGGGGGTGCTGTGCAGTGCACCTGCGATAATTATCTGACTTCTTCACAGACCATGTGGTATGACCTTGTCAATTGCCCGAACGATGCCATCAATTTCCGGACAAATGGAATAACCCTTGACTGCAATGGCCACACCATAGATGGCGTTAATGTCGGCTATGGGCTTGATATGTATAATGTCACAGGAGTCACCATCAGAAATTGCATCATCAAGGATTTTCAATATGGGGCATACATCTGGTATGGCTCAAATAATGTTGTGGAATACAGCAATTTTACGGAACGCATCTACATTTTGAGGTCAAATTTCAATAAACTGGATTACGACAGGATACCCCTCAGGAATATGCAGTACAATTATGGCATAACTCTCTATTCCAGCAATTATTCCCGGATACGAGGAAACTATGTCGAGAACGCATATTATGACGGCATATACCTCTACGGTTCTGACTATAACAACCTGACAGAGAACACGGTGACCAAGAATAACAATTCAGGCATCAACATTTATTATGGCTCTGACAGGAACTATGTTTTTAAGAATCAGCTCACTGCTAATCGCATCGAGGGGATGTCCATTTCGAGCTCATCGCACTATACCAACGTTACCGAGAACAATTTCACCAGCAACAATGCTTCTGGACTGTCTATTTCCAACTCAAATAACAATTGGGTCCAGAAAAACATCGCAGAGAAGAACCTTGGCGTTGGATTAGGTATTGGGACATCAAATTCCAACACCTTCATCAACAACACCGCCGCTAATAATACAGGAAGCGGAATCAATCTTTTGCAGGTCAATTCCTCGACGGTAAGAAATAATCTCGCCAGAAACAATCAAGGTTCTGGCATATATTTACAAGGCAAGTCAAATGCAGTATTCAACAATTACCTCGAGCAAAACGCGATTGGCTTGAGCATTACTACTGCCGCAACCACCTCAGGCAACAGCTTTTACAGCAATTACTTGAACCAAACCAGCAATGTCGTCGTCACCGGGACATCTGCGAATTCCTGGAACACTTCGAAAAGCCAGGTCTGCTATAACATCGCCAATGGCATTTATATCGGCGGCAATTACTATGCGACACCGTCAGGCACAGGATATAGCCAGACCTGCGCAGATGCGAACCGTGACTTTCTCTGCGATGTCCCCTACACCCACGGCACGAACAATATCGATTACCTTCCTCTTGCCCAGAGGACTGCAGTGCCCATCGGCATTGAAGCCTGCCAGACTATACTCTGCCCTGGAGAGTATGAACTGCTCGTCGATATCATCAATGCCTCAATTTCAGGTTCCAATTGCATATACATTGATACAAGCAACGTCTCCTTCAATGGCCTTGGCCACGTAATCGACGGCACAGACCAATCAAATAAGTATGGCATCATGCTTTCTGGATCCCAAAACACCACAATTGCAAATACCACCATCCAGGACTGGTATTACGGCTTGTACTTTATGTCTTCGAGAGGAGCAAGAGCAATAAACAACACCATCATTTCCAATGTCAACCTTGGGATCGGCCTCACAGACTCTACGTATATAGAGAATTATTATATCTACAACAATACCATAAGCCAGAACGGGCAGGGAATGATCATAAGCGGCTATTGCGAGAATTCAACAATTGCCAAGAATACACTGCTGAATAATTCAGTGTTTGGATTCAGTTGTAGTGCCACCTATGAGCTTACCTTTTCAGAGAATTATGTTGCAGGCAATGCTATCGGCATCAATGGGACGGGGTGCAAGAACGCGACATTCTCGATGAATATAGTTAAGGAAAACAACCGGGGAGGATATTTCCAATTCGGCTCGGGGAACCTCATTGAACAGAATGTGATATCAGATAATATCTACGGATTGGTCCTCAGGAACTACCTGACAGGATCTTATTCTCTTGAGAGTCCCAACAGCGTCATCCAGAACATGATAGCCAACAATACAGAGACAGGCATCATCATGGAATGGGCCAACAAGACCGTGATCGTCGGCAACACTATCATCAATAACAAGTATGGCATCACCCTCAATCGCACCAACCTCACCAACATCTCAGGCAACATCATCAGCCAAAATTCCATGCTCGGCGTATGGCTCGTCAATTCATACAACAACACCCTGTATGATAATCTTTTCAACAACACGCTGAATGCGAAGGATGACCGGTTCAACTTTTGGAACGTCAGCAAGATGAATATTTCCAACATTATTGGAGGGCCGTACATCGCAGGGAACTTCTGGCAGGATTACACTGGTCGGGATATCGACGGAGACTACATCGGCGACACCAACCTCCCTTATACGTCAGGAGGGAACATCCTGAACGGAGGTGACTCCGCGCCCCTCATCCCTCCGCTCGTCCCCTGCAGCTCGACAATCACGTTCGACTTGACCCTGCCTGAAGACATGCTCAATTGCAGGGGCGCGGGCATCATCGTGGGCGCAGACCACGTCACTCTCGATTGCGCAGGCCACTTCATGGACGGCAGTGACGGCAGCAACTATGGCATCCGCGTCTCGAAGAGGACAGGCGTCACCATCAAGAATTGCGTGGTTGAGGACTACTACGTCGGTGTCTTCCTCGAGAATACCACCAACAGCATTATCTCCGCGAACAACCTCTCGCTCAACTTCGTCGGCCTCAGCCTGCAGGGCAGCACAGGGAATACGGTCACCGGCAACCGCATGCTGGATAATTTCCTCTACGGCCTTAGGCTCACCTCATCATCTGGCAATGCCTTCCAGCAGACATTCATGGAGGGGAATGACCTCGGCCTGTTCTTCGACGACACTGCCTCGTCGTATAATACCATCCAGGGCACGACGGTGAACGGTGACACCTACTATCATCTCTATAACCAAAACGGGGGCACGCTCGAAAACCTCAATCTCTCCGCAGAGAGGGTAAGCAGCCTGGGCAAGGTCTCTATCATCAACTCTACAGGTGTGCAGCTCTCCAATCTTGTGCTGGACAACAACGCAGGCGCAGGACTCTACCTCTACATGGCAGACGGCAACACCATCTCCGCCACCGCCGACGGGAACGTGTATGGCATCCGCCTTGTCGCCTCGGAAGGGAATGACATCATCATCAGCGCGGAAGGGAACACGCACGGCATCTTCCTCGACTCCTCACACACGAACACGTTCTTCTCACCTGACGTCACCCAGAACTATGATGGCATCTTTCTCTCTGGATCTTCAGGTAATGAGTTCTACTCGACGAACGCAGTGGGGAATCATGATGGTGTCTCTCTTTCCTCGTCGCACAGCAACCAGTTCGTCGGCCTTCATGCCGAGGACAACTTCAACGGCATCCTGACAGCGTCATCAACCGGGAACACGTTTTCCAACCTCACGCTCGTCCACAACAACATCGCAGGTCGCTTCACTTCATTGTCAAACAATGACCTTACGAGCGCGAGCATCACCTCCTCGATCCTCTCAGACCTCATGGCAACTGAGGGTTCTTTTGTGTCAGGAGCAGATGTCTTCTTCACCGGGACCAAAGCCTCCTTCGTCGGCCGTGACGTGACCGTGCGGAAGGGCACGAGCATCTTGCCAGACCCCCGCGGCTACCTCTTCGGCGTGGGCAACTCCCTTGATCTCTCCTCTAATAGTCCGACGAGTTATATTTCCCTGACTATGTCCTACGCCGACCTTGGTGGTGTTATTGAGGACACCCTCGGCCTCTACAGGTTCGCCAATGGGATGTGGACGCTCATTCCTGGCTCGACGCTCAACATGGCCCAGGATACCGTCACTGCAAACGCAACCTCGTACGGGCTCGTCGGCATCCTCGGCACCATGGTGAGGTATCGTGTCGCCTACAAGACAGCTCCCTGCCTGGGCAGTCCGTGGACGTACTCTTCAGTTCAGCAGGCTGTCGCAGCAGCGACGCCAGGCGATGTCATCATCGTCTGCCCTGGCAATTACACGGAGGGCACCATCGTCGTCGACGACCGGATCGAGATCCGTTCCTTCGCCTCAGCCCAGGAGACCAGCTTGACATCGACTTCGACAGACCTCTTCCAGGTCACTGCAGCTGACGTGAACATCACCGGCCTCACGCTGAAGAATGCAGCGGCGAACAAGGCAGCCCTCCGCCTCTCCGGAGCCCGCGGCCGCATCACCGGCAACATCTTCAGCCAGGATTATGACGGGCTCGTCGTCACCGGAGCAGACGCCCTGGTCAAGAACAACACCTTCACTGGCAACACGAACGGGATGCGCCTGGCCGCAGGATCCTCTCCCTCGACTGCAGAGGAGAACACCCTCAACGGAAACACGTATGGCGTGCGCGTGGAATCGGTGAGCGGGAACACCGTGAGGAAGAACGCGCTCGGCGGGAACACCTACGGCATCTACCTGTCCTCGGCGAGCGAAACGCTCGTGGCTGAGAATGCCTTCACGTCAGGATCTTATGGCGTCAGGCTGAGCTCGAGCAGCACGAATGAGCTTGTGAACAACACGGTGAGCGGGCAGACCACGGCGGGCGTGTCCCTTGCTTCCTCGCAGAATAATGATATCTCCGGCAACATCTTCAGCTCGAACGCCTACGGAACCTCATTCGATTCGTCCAATGGGAACCTGCTCTCCTTCAATCTCTTCGAGCACAACAAGAACGCTTCCTATGCGTATCGCTCTGCGGGCATGATCGAGGACAACACCTACTTCAACACGTCGGAGATCTCCATCTACTCGAGGGACAGCGACGGCATCCAGGTGCGGAGGAACGAGGTGAGCTTCAGCGGGACGAGGGGCATCTTCCTGCTCGACACGGACTCAGCGACGGTTGAGCTGAATGTCCTCATGATGCCTGGCCTGAGCGGCATCCGCCTCGACGGAGGGCATGCCAATCTCGTGAAGGAGAACAGCGTCAGCGGCGCCCAGCATGGCGTCTACCTTTCCGGCACCAGCGACAACACGATCCAGGAGAACATCCTCAACCTGAACGCGCAGGCAGGCATCACCCTCATCGGCAATGACCCCCGCAACGTCCTGCACAAGAACACGATCGAGCAGAACGGCATCGTCGGCATCTACCTGAACGCGTCAGCATCATGCAACATCACATACAATTCTATCAGCGAGAACGGTCAGTTCGGCCTCTGGAGCATGGGCGGCACGCTCATGACAGTACGGAAGAACCACATGGCAGAGAACAGCCTCTCCGGCATCTCCCTCGCCCAGGGCTCATCGAGCAATATCGTCATGGAGAATACCTTCCAGGAGAACGGGCAGTACGGCCTCGCTGCAGAAGATTCCCCCTCGAATCTCATCTACCGAAACAACTTCCTCTCCAATGGCCCAAACGCAGGGCCGCAGTCGTATGACAACAGTGGCAATGCCTGGGATACGGGGTCAGGAAGCGGCGGTAACTACTGGGACAACTTTGACGAACCGGGCGAAGGCTGCGTTAACACAAACCCTGCTGACCAGTATTGCGATGGGGATTACACGAACGTGAACATCGGCACCGATTACTATCCCTACGTCAACTATGTCGGTGACTTCTTCCTCCATGCGAGCTTCCAAGTGCTCGACCCTAGCCGCAGGATGATCGTCACCCAGATCGTGGACTCTCAAGGCAACGTGCTCAGGCTCCCCGGCCGTGCAGTCTCGTTCTCTGACATCTCTTATCAGGGACCGGGCAAGGCTGGCACGACCCCGTACGGATCATTCTCGACCATGCTCGCCACGACGGATGCGAACGGCCGTGCAGTGACTGTCTACAGCATCAATGATGCATACGTCAATACGGCATTCATGCTCCGCCTCCTCGCTGAGTCTGAGAACGTCCAGGAAGAAGTGGACATCCCTGCCCTCATAGAATATCCTGACTTTCTCCAAGTGAAGCAGAAGTACCGGTACTACTTGCTCAAGGGCATGCCTCCCAGCACGAACGGCCTGGACATGACGCTCGACTGGGACGTGTATAATCTCCCCCAGGAGATCAAGATCGAACAGCCAGGACTTCCGACCCAGACCATCAGCGCTGACGAGATCTCCCTCCACCCGATCATCTTCAACGGGAATCCTGTCCCTCGCAGCAGCAACAACCGGAAGGAGTTCGACATCAGCGGCTTGCCTGCAGGAGGAGCGCCGACGACCATCACCGCGAGGGGCGCGATAGGCTCGAGCAGCATCCAGGACGTCTACTATGTCATCCTCAACAACAACGAGGGCCTCGACGACCTCGAGCTCACAACACAGGCGCCCTGGGCTGCACAGAACGGGGTTTCTTACTCGTATTCGAAAGAGTTCGCGATGGACAACTACCTCAATGACTTCCTTGATCTCATCCCGAATTTCGATATTCCAGAGGCAATCCCATTCATCGGCGGGCCATACGGAGCCATGCTGCAGAGCCTCCGGCTCCATGACCAGGGAAGCTATGACACGCTTACGGGGACAGGCCAGAGTTCCCGTGGCGGGTCGCTTGATTTCGAGTACGGAAACCTGGAATTCTATGCCCCCCTGGACAAATTGTCGCTGACAAGCCTCGGCTCGTATGCGCCGTCAGGATATGACCTTGTCCTTGTCCGGCGGGAATACCAGCTGGGCGCGTCAGGCACCGTCCCTGTCTTTGGCATTGACGTCTATGTCGCCTCGATCGGCATCGGCGTCTCCTATGACGCCCTGATCTACATCGGCTTTGTCCCCGACGGGGGAAGCCTTGCCTTTGACGTGGGCGGCGTGGACATCGAGGTTGCTGCTGTCGGCTTCGGCAAGGTGAACCTCATCATCGCCAATGCGAAATTCGAGGTGGGCGGAGGCGTCGGCATCGGCGCTCAAGTCTCCCGGCAGGACGGGTTCGAAATGACAAGCTTGCGTGGCCTTGTCTTCGTTAATTTCGAGTGGAAAGTCCTCTGGTACGAGGACTCCTGGGGCAGGAAGTGGGTGTGCGACATCTGGCCTGCAGTCAATGGAGGGGATGTGCGCTGCTGGGAAGAAGAGGCCAAGAGCGCCAGGACTGGCTGGGGTCCGATGGCGCGGACCTGGGCTGGCGAGGGCTACGCGAGATTCGTGGCGAACAGCGAGGCGAACAAGGACAAGCAAGCCAATGGCTCGGTAGGCATCCTCGTCGAGAATGTCTTCCCCGAAGCAGGCCCAAAGCTTGCCTATCATCCGGCGAACGGGAACATGATGGTCGTGTACACGCACGACAGCCTGGCCAAGGACATCTCCCAATCCTTGGAGATCAACGCGCTGCGCTGGACAGGCACGACGTGGGAACAGCCGACGTCCATCACGCAGAATGCGAGGGCAGACGTCCTCCCTGACGTGACCTATGACTCTGATGGGAATGCGATTGCCGTGTGGGTCAGCGTGAACGACGAGAATCCGGGCAACGCATCCCTCTATGACATCATCAGCAAGGCAGAGATCGCCTTTGCGTTCTTCAATGCGAGCAGCAACACCTGGTCATCGCCTGCATTCGTCACCCAGAACGACCACGTGGACTTCGACCCTGGCGTCGTCGCAGGCGCCGACGGAAAGGCCATGCTCGTATGGCATGCTGACGAGGACAACAACGTCTCACTCGGCTATGACGCGACCTTCGAGCACGACCTGTCGAAGAACCTCTACTCTGCGGTCTGGGACGGGAATACCTGGGGCCAGCCGCAGCTCATCGCCTCGGCCGTCGACCTTACGAACAAGCCCGCGTTCGACTTCACCGGCTCAAATGCATTCATCGCCTGGGGAGAGGACCAGGATGGGAATTCTACGACCACAACTGACCGTGAGATCATGCAGTCCACGTGGACTGGCTCGTGGTCATCCCCTGCTAGGATCACCGAAGACTCTCTTGAGGACAGGCTGCCTGTCGTCGTGTATGACGGGAATGACCTCCTCGTCGCCTATGAGAAGGTCACCGTCGAGGGGAACACGACAGACTACGAACTCTACTCGCGGCAGTACAACGGCTCCTGGTCTGTTCCTGAGTTCATCACCAGCACTGGACAGGTGGAGGACCTCTTCCTCGCCACGAAGCCTGAGGGCGACATCGTCCTCGTCTGGCAGAGCGCCAAGGAGAACACGACAGGCATGTATTACACAGTCCATGACGACGAGGGCTGGAACGAGGAAAAAGTCCTTGTAAAAGACGATGATTCTGCTTTCTCGTACTCGCCGGTCCTCACCGAGGAGAACGAGATCGTCACCACCTTCCTCAAGACCCAGGTCCTACTCGTCAACGAGACCGCGACCGTGGAGAACCTGAGCGCGAACTATAGCGAGACCTTCTCCTTCCCCGTGATGGTTGAAGGGAATTCGAGCCTGGCCATCATCAGCCACGCCATCACAACTGACCTCGAAATAGGAGACATCTCCTTTTCTCCCACGCCACAGCCAGGCGTCACCGTCACCATCAATGCGACGGTGAAGAATAAAGGTGACGTGTCAGTAAAGAATCCTGCAGTCCGCTTCTCGGTAGATTATCCTGGCACAGAGATCAGCGCCGTCGCGCTCGGCACGCTCCGTGGAGGAGAAGAAGCGCAGGCACTCGTCACCTGGCATGTGCCGCTGACCAACCAGACCTCTCAGATTTTCGTCGAAGTCGACCCGTATGGTAACATCGAGGAAGATGACGAGGAAAACAACCTCGGCCAGGCCACTGCAGTCACGCCCGACGTTGCCATCGTCACTCTCACTGGAGAGAAGCAAGGCACGACTATGCACCTCAACGCGACCCTCACCAATGTGGGTGTGGTCCCTACGAGCAATGTCAGTGTTAGCTTTACCTCCGGGACGACGTACGCGAACCAGACGAACATCACGTCGGTGATGGTCCCATCCCTCCTGCCAGGGGAGATTGCGTTCGTTGAGGCTTCGTGGAACATTGCATCCCTGCCTACCGCGACCTATCTGGTCCATGCCACTGCCGATGCTGCAGATGTCGTGCTTGACAGCAACCGTTTGAACAATGAGGGTTGGCTCATCGTCCAGCTCTATCCTGACCTTCTCGTGGACAGCATCAGCGTCGACGGCACGATGGAAGGCAGCCTTCCTGTCGACGTCGTCGTGAGCAATCCTGACGACCTCCCCGTGGCGAACGTGACCGTCCACCTCTACTCGGGCATGCCGTTTTACGTAGACAACGGGACCATCAGGCTCAACATGTCCCTGCTTATCATGAACCAGACGATTGGCTTGATCAACGGCGGAGGTCACGCGCATGCAACGACAACTTGGCAGGCCGTGCCTGGCACGTACGCGCTCTATGCCATCGCAGACCCTGAAGGCGTACTTCCTGAGCGGGATGAGTTCAACAACGTCAGGACCGCGACAGCAGGCATCCTGCACGAGCTCGCCCTTGCCTCGTTGAGCGCTGTTGACCTTGACTTCAATGGCAGGTACGATGCAGTCAGCGCCGAGGTCGACGTGAACCTCGTCAGGGACGGACAATACGAACTCTTCGGCACCTTGAATGGTGGCCTCAACCTCTCCTCGGCGAGCACTGCAGTCCTTCCTGCAGGAGCACACCGCCTCAACCTCAGCTTCCCGGGGAGCGAGATCTTTGCAAAGGGCATTGACGGCCCGTATCTGCTCAAGGACATTACGCTCTATGACAGCCAGGGCCTCACAGGCATGCTCGTCGGCAATGCCACCACAGCAGCATACAACCACACGAGCTTCGAGGACAAGCCCCTCAACCTCTCCGACGAATATACTGACCAAGGGATTGACACTGACAACAACACCCTCTATAATGTCCTGCGCATCCTTATCGGAATCGACGTGGCAGAGGAAGGGGATTTCTTGGTGAGCGGCACGCTCTATGACCAAGCCGGCGAGGGCATGACTTCTGCGCTGAACGCGACCCACCTGCCAGCCGGGCTGAGCACGGTCTCCTTGGACTTCAACGGCGGCGCCATCAGGGCGCACGGGGTGAATGGCATGTACACGCTCAAGGTCGTGCAGGTCTTCGATGCAGAGCAGGACCTCATCCTCACAGCGTCCAACGTGTACACGAGCCAGGCCTACCAAGCGAACTCCTTCGAATGGCCTCTTGGCGACCGTGACGAGGACGCGATCCCTGACTTGGGAGACAACTGCCCTGACGACTACAACCCTGACCAGAAGGACGTCGACAGGGACGGCGCGGGGAATGCCTGCGATCCCTTGCAGTGCAACGATACGATCCACGAGGACTACTCCTTGTCCACAAGCCTCATGAACTGCCAGATGAGCGGGCTTGAAATCAGTGAGGACAATGTCACGCTTGACTGCCAGGGCTTCTGGATCGATGGGGTCTACCAGCCCAACCAGACTGGTATCCGTCTTGTCAACAGGCAGGGCGTGCTCGTCAAGAATTGTTATGTCAACCAGTTCCTCTACAATTTCAACATCATCAACACCACGAACAGCACCTTCCGGGACAACACGGTGACCTTGGCGAGGGGCAGCGGCATCCGCGTGCAGAATGGCTCGTACAACAATTTCATCAACAACTCTGCTGCGAGGAACGCCTACCATGGCTTGTCATTGCTGTCGGACTCCCGTTATAATCTGGTCCAGGGGAATTACCTGTTCTATTCCACGAATGACGACTGCCTGGCAATCTCTTTTTCCAACAACAACACCATCATGAACAATACCATCAACTGCAGCAACCAGAACGGCGTCTTCATCCAGTACAGCAACTACACCCTCTTCAAAGACAATATCGTGATGCGCAGCCGCGACACAGGCCTCAACCTGTCCTTCGGCTCACAGTACAACATGTTCTACAACAACACGTTCATCAACAACACGGTGAATGCCTACGAATCTGCCGATTCGACAGACAATTCCTGGAACAGCAGCGCGCTCGGGAATTCCTGGCATGACTTCACGTCGAATCCTGGCTTCGGGAACAAGACGTACACCATCTCCGGGCCTGGCAACGGCATCGACTTCAAGCCGATGTACGACGGAGACCTTGATGGGTATTACATCTGGCAGGACTGCAATGATAACAACACTCAGGTGAACCCTGGCAGTTATGAGACCTGTACGACAGCGTATGACGATGACTGCGACGGCCTGATCAACGAAGGCTGCCCAGGGCCGGATACCGGCAGCTCGCCGCTCATCATGAAAAAGCCGACGAGGAATTTCTGCTGGCCGTTCTGCTGAAGAGCCGACCAGCAGGCAAAAAGCTGAAACCTTAGCTGTATGAATGTTGGATATCAGGATGAAGTGCTATTTTCATTCCATATGCAGAGCAGCGAAATGTCGGAATAAATCTTTTTAATAACACCGCCCATGGAACATCTATGAAAAAAAATACAAAATAATCATAAAACATTAAATTTTTAAAAACAGACCTTACTTAGTTCTTGGAAAGGTGATAGCATGAAGAAATATGTCATAACGGTTCTGATGATTCTTGTCATTGCATTATTCTTCTTGACTAGTTGCGGCAAGAAGGAACAAGAAAATCTTAGGACCTCAGATAATGTAGGTTCAGACAACAAGCCATCTACTGGCGTCATGAAAGGCGTCAGCCTCTCCCCAAAAAGCTTCCAGGGGGATGACTTCAAGGACTTCTTCACCAAGGCAAACCAGGCAGGGAGCATCATTACATGGGCAGGGGACTGGCAGGAGCTTACCAAGACAGAGAATGGGGGGCCGACAGTCGTGGCATCTCTTGCATCAACATATGAGTATATCCCACTCATCCAAGCCCAGTTCTTCACCCAATCGACCGGCAAGCTCTTGCGGCCATTGGATGACGCGACAAAACAAAGCTATAAAGACAGCATGGTTGCATTCGCGCAGAAATACAAGCCCGCGTACCTCGGAATCGGCATAGAAGTCAACATCCTCTACGAAAAATCCCCTGCGGATTTCGACAGTTTCGCAGCATTCTATAGCGAAGTGTATGATGCTGTCAAAGCCGTCTCTCCGGACACCAAGGTCTTCACCGTCTTCCAGCTCGAGAGAATGAAAGGCATGCACGGAGGCCTGTTCGGCGGCACGAATGACCCAGCAAAGGCAGAATGGCAACTTCTGGACAGATTCCCCAAAGCTGATCTCATCGCATTCACAACATATCCTGACCTCATCTACAAGAGTCCTGCAGAAATACCTGCAGACTATTACACAGAGATAAGGACAAAGACAGCCAAGCCTATCGCCTTCACCGAGATCGGCTGGCACAGCGCGGCAAGCCCGGCAGGATGGGAAAGCTCTGAAGAGAGGCAGGCAGCGTTCGTCACCAGATTCTTCGAGCTGACCAAAGAACTCAAACCTGAATTTGTCGTCTGGAGCTTCCTTTATGACCAGGACACTATCGAGCCTTTCAACACCATGGGGCTGATCGACAAGGAAGGAAAAATGAAAACAGCGTTTAACATTTGGAGGGATGCGCGTTGAAAAGAGAATTGAAATTGCATTTGCTGTTGCTTGTCATCATCATTACTGCGACAGCCCTCGCGCTCGCTGGCTGCGCAAGGAAAGAGCCACTCCTACAACCCGACGAGCAAACCATCGACCGCCTCAGCAGGATTCCCGCTGCTGCGATAAAGATCACCCCGGAGACAGATGCCTATCCACCAGTCCTTGATGCAGAAGACTGGGAAAATCCCGTGCCGTTAAGCGATGCGATCAACACCGCAGGAGCA
This sequence comes from Nanobdellota archaeon, assembly GCA_043805315.1. Classification (GTDB taxonomy): domain Archaea; phylum Nanobdellota; class Nanobdellia; order Woesearchaeales; family JAHJEM01; genus JAHJEM01. Next base: position 20,289 of record JAZDID010000029.1, read on the forward strand.
GAGGATTCGCCGTTCATCACGCTTGACGGCGACACCCTGTACTTCTTCTTCACGCCTGACCCGAACATCCCTGCAGAGAAGCAGCTGTTCGACGGTGTCACCGGGATATGGGTCTCGAAAAAAGTCAATGGCTCGTGGGAAAAGGCAGAACGTGTCATTCTGCAGGACAAGAAAAAGCTTGCTTTGGACGGCTGCGCATTTGTCATGGGAAATGTCATGTGGTTCTGCTCTGCGCGCGAGGGCTATACTGGAGTCAACCTCTTCACTGCAGAGTTCAAGGATGGGAAATGGAAAGACGCCACCTATGCAGGAGACATCCTCAAGAATCTCGAAGTCGGCGAGATGCACATCCTGAACGGCACGATGTATTTCCATTCTGCACGGCCTGGCGGAAAAGGAGGCCTGGACATCTGGGAAACACATCTTCTTGAAGGAGACTATACTGATCCAGTGAACATCGCAGCAGCGAACACTGCAGACAACGAAGGCTGGCCGTTCGTCAGCCAGGACGGGAATGAGTTATGGTTCTTGCGCACCTACAAGGGAACCCCGGGCATTTTCAGGTCGATAAAGAAGGATGGCGAATGGCAGGAGCCACAGCTCATCATCTCCCAGTTCGCAGGCGAGCCGAGCCTTGACAATGCAGGGAACATCTATTTCGTGCACCATTATTACAAGGACGGAAAGATGCTTGAGGCTGACATCTATGTCGCGATGAAGAAGCCGAAGTAATAGCATCCTGCAAACCAGGAGAAAAATTTGAGTGAATTGCACTTTGTGATTTATAGCGCGCTCACGAGCTCTCTCAGCACTGCTTCAGGATCCTTGGCCAAGGTAATTCCTGAGGCAAGAAGGATTCCTGCAGCGCCTAATTCCATCGCTTTCTTGACATCCTCTTTTGTCTTCACGCCAGCACCGCACAGGACAGGGATATCAGCGATCTTGTGCACTTTCTCGATGGTTTTTGTGATGATCTCCGGCTTGGCTGTGCTCACTGAGATGTTGCCGCCGATCAGTTCCGGTGGCTCGACAGCAATGAAGTCAGGAGAGAATGCAGCAACAGCCTTGGCAAGCTCGTCATTGTTCGCACAGACCACACTGACTAATCCTGTCTGCTTTGCACGCACGATCGCAGCCTCGAGCTTGTCTATCCTGTACCTGTCTTCTGAATGGTTGAGCAATGTCCCGATGGCACCGCTCTCCTTGATGTTTTCTGCAATGATATGGCCGGTATGGCTGCCGTACTCGTCAGGGTCAAGGTGCTGGGAGAGGACAGGGATGCTGACCTTCTGGCTTATGCGGTAGATGTCTGCAGCAGAGACTGCGATAGCAATGTTTTTCTGCGTCGCAAGATGAACGCGCTCGCAGATCTCAGCAAGCTCTTCCGCCCTCTTTCCGACAGATTCTGCATATGTCTTGAAGTTGATGATGATGACTGGAAAGTTGAGCTTCATGCCTAGAATACTTTCTCGGCCGGTTTAAATAATTTTCTAATTTGAGGGTAAGTCAAGTTGTTCGTTTTTTGACACATAACCAAGGGTGGCTGGAGGGGGGTGGAGGGTGGGCGCAATCAAGACAAGAACGCAGGTGGGCATATATAACGACGAAGGATATTTGACATAAACCTAATATGAATAGTTGAGAAGAATATATTAACAAATCTACAGGTTGAACCGTTCTCGCATCTTCTCGTATTCTTCCCGCTTCTTCCTGAGCTTCTGGATCTCCTCTGGCGCCAGCTCTCCTGCATTCTTGATGCCTTTGAACAATTCCCTATCGCTTCTCACCTTGCTTTCGATGATCCTGCGCTTCTCCTGGGCCATGTCATCGTCCAGCAGAGGATCGACGTTCAGCTTGCCCCTCGCTCCCAATGACTCATTGATAGAGCCGAGTGAGTTGAGTGGAAGCTTGGGAAGGCACCTGAAACAATAGCGTTTTCCTTCAGCCTGCTCAATGCATCCCTCGCAGATAGGCTGGGCGCACCAGTCGCACGTGGAGATCTTCTCGAACCCATGCTCTTGGCAGACATCCTTCATCCCGAAATCACCCTCGAGGATTATGAATAAATCCTCACCAGCAATTATTGGATGTACTACTACATAAATTTTGCGGTTTTAGAGGAGAGAGCCCCTAGTTTTTCTTCTTCATCAACAGCAGCCATCCGAAAATTCCAAGAATGATGGTCATAAGCAAAAGCAGGAGATGCGAGTTCAGTCCTGAGATGATCGCAGTGCTCTTGTCCATGCCAAGCAGGACAAAGCCAAGTGCCCAGAACCCTTCATAGGTGCCAAAGCCTGCAAGCCCCTGAATAGGCAGGTTGCTCAAAAGGACCTGGAAGGTGATCGCAAGGAGCGTCTTGGTGAAGGGAAACGCAATGCCCATGCTGACAAGAAATATCTGGAGGTTGATGACTCCAAGAAACCAGGTTATGAGAGAAAGGAAAAAAAGATTGACAAGGATAGTGGCTTTCTGCAGATGAGCCATTTCCTGGGAGACCAGCTCTGCCTTGAAGAGGAACTTTGCACAGGCCGAGTTCTTGGTGTTCAGCGGAACAATACGGCTCAGGATGCGTTTCAGAATGCCGAGGAGCTGCGCAGGGAAAAAGATGATGGCAAAGAGAGCAAATATCATGAGAACGAAGGCAATGATGATCAGGATATAGGCCAAAGGAGGCAAGCGGAACGCCTCTCCCACCAGGAGCAGCCCGAGGAAAAAGAGGATGACCAGGCTCACAAAGTCAAACAGCCTGAGGATAATAAGATACGAGAGGGAATTCCTGAGCTTTATCCCTTTTTTCTTCAACAGGTAGGGCATGCCAAATTCTCCGAGCCTGAACGGAAGGAGATTGATGAACATGGAGGAAAAGCCCATCATGCTGAATGAATCTTTGAGCGAGATGACGTTCTTCAGGATGACTCTCCACCGTATTCCCTTGAGCCATGTCGTGAAGATATAGAGCAGGAAGGCAACGAGCAACCACGAAAGGCTGATATTGCCCAAAACCGTGAATGCCTCGGTAAGGGAGATTTTTGAGACGAGAAAATAGATGAGGAGCGCAGCAAGGATGAGAGAGAACGCAAGCTGGAGTACGCGCCATTTTGTGAAGATACGCTTGCTCGCGGAATGCGCTCTGTTCGCGGAATGCGTGCGCACAGCGGCCGGTCTTTTTTTCTGCATGCACGAATGGCATATTCTCCCCTCTTTATATCTTTTTTGATTGAAAACAACATTTATAAAGATTCACTTCCCCCTGCGTGGAATGCCAAAGAAAAAACAGTCAGCTGATTATGATGCTGTCTGGAAAGAAGACTGGCGAGATATCACTGCATACGGCCCAAGCTATCAGACCAGATACCGGCTCATCAGGAAACTGATAAAAAAATACAACCTGACCAGAGGAGACCTGCTTGATGCTGGCTGCGGCGACGGATCCCTGCTTGTGAAATTGCATCAGGACTGGCCGCATCTCCGAGTACACGGGTTTGACATATCAGGAGAAGTGATACAGGAGAACAAGAAAAAGATCGATCTCACGATAGGGGATCTCAGCAGGAAAAACACATTGCCCGGAAAGAAATTTGACATCATCATCTGCTCAGAGGTGCTCGAGCATATCAAGGAATACAGGAAGGCAATCGCCAACCTTTCCGCATTGCTCAAGAAAAGAGGCTATCTCATCATCACGTCGCCGTACAGGATGAAGCAGTGGACGCCGCATGACGATTACGCGCGCCATGTGCGGAGATGGGAGGATGGCCAGCTGGAAAAAGAGCTTGAGAGGAATAACATCACCATTCTTGAATCATTTAGCTGGGGGCGGATGATCTATCGCATGTACTATACCGCATTCCTTGCCAGGCAAGACCCGAAAAAGCTTTCCTCTGAGAAATACGCCTTCTTCAAGAGAAAAGTCTTCGGGCCGGTCCTATATAGGCTCTTCATGCTTGACGACCTCTTCAGGTCAAAGGGCAGGACAGTCATCATCGTCGGAAAAAAGAGGGAGATGTAAGATGCTGTTATCCTGCTGTTCCTGATTTCTTTCCTGTTTTTCCCAGAATCTTGAACAGGAATATTCCGCCGACGATCGCCATCAGGAGAGACAGCCACTGCGCCTCTGCGATCCCCGTGCCGAATATTGGCGGCTCGTCGCGGGTGAAGGTGATGAAGAACCGCAGGACACCGTATAACGTCACGAAAAGCCAGAAGAAGAATCCGGATGGATATTCTTTCTTCATCCTCTTGAAGGAGTAGAGGATTCCGAAGATGAAAAAGTTCTTCAAGGACTCGTACAGCTGCGAGGGATGCCTGCAGCCATCTGGAGGATTGGCCAGGTAGGGATTCTGGGAATAGTCCACACACCAGGGAAGGCTTGTTATTTTGCCGTACAATTCACTGTTGATGAAGTTCGCGATCCTGCCGAGAGCCAGGGCGATGGCGACAGGAAACACTATCGCGTCAGCGATGTCGTAGAACTTAATCCTGTATTTCCTGCAGAAATACCAGGTAACAACAATAGTTCCGACGAGAGCGCCATGGAAACTCAAGCCTCCTTGCCATATCTTGAAGATGTCAAGCAGGTGGCCTTTGTAATAGCTGAACTCGAAGACGAACACGTGGAACAGCCTGGCTCCGATGATGTCACCGACGATGAGATAGAGGATGAGGATATCCACGCGCTCTTCAGTGAGGTTCTTGATCCGATTCTTGCGCGCAAGGCTCCGCAGCACTGCATACACGAGAATGAAGCCGAGCACATAGATCAGGCCGTACCAGCGGATGCCAAAGTCATGGGATATCCTGACGATAAACGGGCTGATCTTGTGGTAAAACATCGTGCATCATGCTCCTTGACACAACAATATACATAGCAATCTGGCCTGACAATACCGACTGGTTCCTTGATTTACAGCAAAAACTTCTTGTTGTCGAGCTTGATGAACTCGTCAGCCTCTGCCACGAGCATCTGGCTCGCGGTCTTCTGGAAAGACATGACCTCGACCCTGCAACCCAATGACTTGACATGCTTGACCAGCTCAGTGAAGTCCCCGTCTCCAGAGACCAGGACGATGGTGTCGAGTTTCGGAGCGAGCCTGACAAGGTCCATGGCAATGCCGATATCCCAATCCCCTTTCTTTGCTCCGCCATAGAAAACCTGCAGGTCCTTGGCTTTTACTTCATAGCCGATCTTGGCGAGCGCGTCAAAGAAGTTCTGCTCTTCCTCGATATCTGCCCTGATCACATAGGCTATCGCCCGGATAAGCTGCCTGCCTGCGACCGCTGTCTGCAGGATGGTTGTGAAATTCACTTTCCTCTTGTACAGGCTCTTTGCTGAATAATACATGTTGGAGACGTCAATGAAAATCCCTACACGCTGGCTCTTGTGCTTTGAAATGTTGATCACCCCTCAAAACGATTTTAAGACATCACAGTGCCTTCATATCACACTGCCTTTAATCTCTCTTTTCTCATTTTCAGATGTTTTCTCTGGAAAAGCATGTTGCAGCTCTTGCAGAAGAACAGGTACTTGTCATTGCCTTTCACCAAGCCCTCGCAGATCGGGCAGCCGCTCTCGAATGTCTCGACAAGCGAGGACAAGTCAGCTTTCAGTGCAGATTCTTGCTGGCGCATGAGCTCAAATCCCTCCATGGATCAGTACATCCTGAGCTTATTTATAAAAGTTGTCTTTGAAGGAGAAGTATTGATATTGTTTATATTGGACTAATTTCTCTCAATGCGCCTATGGTGGCGGTGCGACGGCCAAAAACTGCTTTCCGAATTTATCTCGCAAGAAGCAGTTTTTGTCCTACGTGACAGCCCGGAGGGCGCAACCCCAGTCACGTCGCACGCCACCACGGCGCAGACCCGACGGGGGTTGCCCCTGACCTTTACCCACATCTTATTTTTTTCTTATGAGGA
>JAZDID010000030.1:0-20535 GCA_043805315.1 Nanobdellota archaeon
CATCAATTCTCTTCCGCAGTACTGCCTGGAGCAGGAGTTCGTCGCAGGCCCGGTCGTCATTATCGCCTGCTCGAACAATGAGATCATGGAGCGGCATTATGGCATTCGGGGATCTCGGTTGTATGCTGTGCAGGACTGCGCTGCAGCAATCCAGAATATGCTTCTCGCAGCCCACGCGTTAGGGCTCGGCTCGTGCTGGATCGGCTCTTTTGATGAAGAGAAGATGAATGACCTGTTCAGCATTCCTGCGCATGTCCGCGCGCAGGCCATCATCGTGCTCGGCTATCCTGATGAGATCCCCAAGCAAAAGGACCTGCGCAAGCTTGATGATGTTGTCTATTTCAACAAGTACGGCGCAAAGGTCAAGGACATACACCTCGTGCTCAGGAATTATGCCGACGAGATCGCAAAGCACACTGCAGAGGCAAAGAAGGTCATTGAGAAAGGCAAGACCGGGATAGCAGGACAGTTCCAGAAGGCCAGGCCAAAAGAACGGTTGAAAGGATTGTTTAAGAGATGAGGCCAGGCAGTGTTCTTTAAGTCCTAATCTGGCAAAGTCAAGTCCGTTGTTTTTCTGATTATCATATTTTTATCACGTTTTGTAGAGGTATAAAGTATGATGCACTGCCTAGGGTGGTGGTTGGGGGAGGTTTGAGCTTGGCTCAAACTCCATTGAACTTGTTCAATGCTAGGGGGTGGGGACAATCGAATAAAAGGAGTAGGTGGGTAGGCAAATCAGAAAAAGATCAGAGATGAGCGCATGCGCAAACACGTGCTTGCTGACGTCACTCCTTAATCTAAAGGTTTAAATAAGCTTCCTTCTTTGCGGTTTCCATGAATGCAGAGGATGTTTTTTTCCCGCATGCACAGGTCAGGGAGATCCAGGACCAGCTCATCGAAGCAATCATGCAATGCCTGGAACAGAAGAAAAATCTTGTCGTGCACGCGCCCACCGGCTTGGGCAAGACTGCTGCAGCTGCCTCTCCTAGCCTGAAGTTCGCCAACGACCATGGATTAGTCATTTTCTTCCTTACATCACGCCAGACCCAGCACAGGATCGCATTTGATACTGCACTTGAAATTAGGAAAAAGTACAAGCTGACGTTCAACGCTGTGGATATCATCGGCAAGAAATGGTTCTGCCTCCAGCCCAATGTGCAGCGGCTGGCTTCAGGTGATTTCCATGAGTATTGCCGGAAGATGAGGGAGGATGGCTTGTGCGAGTTTTACACGAACCTGAGGAAAGGAGAGCAATATTCATCTAGTACAGTGCATTCCCTGCGCTTGCTGAGGAAAACAGGAATAAACAAGATTGAGCAGGTCATCGCCCTGGGCAGGGAACAATCATTATGCCCATATGAAGTCTCTGTCCTCATGGCAAAAGATGCCCGGATGGTCATCGCTGACTATTATTACATCTTCAGCAAGAGGATACGTGAGAATTTCTTCAACAAGCTCGACCTTGATCTGGAGAAGGTCATCCTCATCATCGACGAGGCGCACAACCTTCCGGCCAGGATTAAGGAGCTTGCGAGCCAGAAGCTGTCCACGTTGACCTTGAACAGAGCTATTTATGAGGCGAAGAAGTACCAGTTTCCGCAGCTTGCCCTCTTTCTCAAGGAGCTGCATGAGCTGTTCAGGGAATGCGCGCGTCATTGCGATGAGGAGATATATGTGAAAAAGGATGAGTTTGTAGAGAGAGTGAGCAAGATCACCCAGTATGATGACTTCATTGATGCGTTAGATGCTGCTGCAGGCGAGATCCGTGAGAAGCAGCAGTCCTCGTCTCTGGGCTCTGTCGCAGGTTTCTTGGACGCCTGGAAAGGGGATGATGACGGCTATACGCGCATCCTTTCCAAGAAAAAGGGCCTGAAGGATGAGATTGTCCTCTTAAGCTACCAGTGCCTTGACCCTGCCAAGGTGGCTGGAGAGGTCATCAACCAGGCGCATTCCTCTATCCTGATGTCCGGCACCCTGACGCCGACAGCAATGTTCAAAGAGCTTTTAGGAGTTGAGCGGTGTGAAGAGCGCACCTTCAAGAGCCCGTTCCCGAAAAAGAACAGGCTGAACCTCATCATCCCGAAGACCACGACACGGTATGAGATCAGGGGCGAGGAGGAGTTCCGGCGCATTGCAGAAGTTTTAGGTAAGGTCATTGACGCTATTCCTGGCAATAGCGCAGTGTATTTTCCGAGCTACTTCCTGCGTGACGAGATATCTCAATATATCGTGACCAAGAAGACTGTGTTCTCTGAAGATTCCCGGATGAACAAGACAGAGAAGGAGGATATGCTCGAGCGGTTCAAGCAGTACAAGGACATCGGAGCGACCTTGCTTGCCGTGATTACCGGCAATTTCGGCGAGGGCATCGACCTTCCCGGAGACTTCCTGAAAGGCGTGGTGATCGTGGGCTTGCCTTTGCAGAAGCCTGACCTGGAGACCAGGGCATTGATAGAGTATTTTGACAAGAAATTCCAGAAGGGCTGGGATTACGGCTATTTGTTTCCGGCATTCACCAGAGCCATGCAGTCTGCCGGCCGCTGCATCAGGAGCGGGACAGACAAGGGCGTGGTCATCTTTCTTGACGAGCGGTATACCTGGAAGAATTATTACCGGTGCTTTCCTGCGGACTGGGATATCCGGATTAGTTTGCTCTATGAGAAGATGATTACAGAGTTTTTTGAGAACAACAGCTGATCAGCAAGTGTGTGAATGGGAAAAGCTGAATGGTTTCTGATCACTCAAATACGCAAGAAGGAGGTCCGATCGAGACAAATTCTTTTTGGAATAACGAGACCTCTATCACCCTATTGTTCGGAAAATGTTCTTCTATCTCCTGCAGTCTCTCTCTGAGCAGAAAAGGATCTCTGACAAAGATTCCGAATTCAATAAAAGGGTCACCGACATATTCTGCTATAAAGGAGATGTTCTCATGTTGGGCCAAATATCTCATCAACTTCGCTTTTTCATCAATATTTTTGTTAATCACAAAGACGCTGTACTGGAACAGACCGAGTTTTGAAATATCTACAAATAGAGAGTATTTCTCGATGTGCCTGCTTACTTCCAGTCTTTTAATTCGTTGCGCGACTGCTGGAGCGGACAAAGAGGTCATTCCCGCAAGAGACACACTGTCTCGTCTCGAGTTTTTTGAAAGTTCTCGTAGGATTATTTTATCTTTCTGATCTATCTTATTGTCGATGATCTTCTTCGCTGTTGTCATAACAGGTAAAGCACCGAAATACTTTCCATAATAGAATGTGGTTTTTCTATGCAGAATAAAACGGTGGTCAATGATATCCTCTTTGAATGTATTGTAGATCTGGAGGAATTTTTCATCCAGTTCTTCATTTGTTTTCCCTTGAATGGTAAATCCAAAACTCCATACTCCTGATAATTCTGCAACCCATGAAACAAAATTGGTTTTTGCCAGGAACTCCTTGAATTCCTTCTGTCTTGTTGCCTTAACATTCACGAAAACAGCAGCGCCAATGAAGCCGAGTTTGCTGACATTGATCTCTGCAAAGAAGGCCATGATGATGCCCTCTTTTTTCAACTTGTTTAGGCGATAGGTCGCAACTTCACGGGACACCTTGAGCTTCTTGGCGAGCCGGGTGATTGGTATCCGTGAGTTTCTCATTAATTCTTTGAGCAGGTTAATGTCAAGTTTATCCATTTTTTACATAATTAAAGTTATTCTCTATATAAATTTTGTTATTGTAAAATTTTTAAAAGAAAGTTTTATATACTCATATTTTAATTATTCAATAGTGATAACAAATGAAAGTTTTAGAAAGCATAAAACCTGTCATCGAAGACCAAAAGTGCGTGCATATAGATAAGATAAAGATAAAAGAATTTGCAGCTAAGTTTGATCCAAACAAAATGGACCATTGGCTCACAGTCTCCCCATTTGATATAGACCAATTACATGAAAAAGAAAGATTTGCCTTTTTATTTATTCTGGATGCAATTAGCTTTTGCTATTGGGGATATCCAAAGTGGCAAATCCAATATGAGGGAGGAACCTATGACGGTGCACAGGCGATGATGGCTTCTTTAGGAAGGGCAATAGAACAGGGCATACCTCTTCTTGATTCAGATTATATTGCGAATATGCAAAGAGAAGACTTGGAAGAAATATTAGAGGGGAATGTCGAAATTCCATTATTGGATGAAAGGTTAAGCATCCTACATGAAGTCGGTGCAGTGATAACAAGAGAATTCAAAGGAGATTGTAGGTATGTTCTCAAGAAGGCAAAAGGAAATGCTTTGGACATCGTCGATGTTCTCATGACATATTTCCCATCATTTGAAGACAGTGCAGCATACAGAGGGCATCATGTTTTTTTTAATAAACGGGCACAATTATTATCTTCTGACTTAAGCCATTCATTATATGGATTAATAGATGCAGATAAATTAACAGCGTGTGCAGACTATAAATTACCCCAAGTGCTCAGGAGATATGGCATTCTACACTATGCTTCTTCATTGGAAAATATTGTCAGAAATAGACGAGCCATCCCCACAGGAAGTGAAGCTGAGGTGGAAATCAGAGCGCACACCATTCACGCAGTTGAGTTGATTAAGGAGGAGATCCCGAGGATTACATCAACACAGATCAACGACTATTTGTGGCTGGAAGGACAAGTAAAATTTCCAGATGACGAACCGTACCATTTGACAAGAACGACCGCGTATTAGACCTATTTACGAACCTTTTTTTGAACAGGAGATAGACTCCTCTTTGTTTGAATATATCTGAAAAAATTACTTATTGTGCCCCTTTGTTACCTGCTCATCCAGCTCCTTCACTCTCTCATTGAGCATTGCCATCCTTTTTCCGATGGTGATGAGGCGGAAAAGCGCGTAGACAAGGAGGATGACGCAGAGAAATGCCAGAATAAAGAAAATGAGCGAGAGCACGTCAGTCATTGCAGCTTTCCTCAGATATGGATTACGCGTTCAGTATGTATGAAGATGAGATTTCTTAAGGATGAAAAAGTCTGTGAACTTCAATACGTGTGTATCTGGAACCGTTCATGCTTGGGTATTCTTCCGTCTTTTTCCTGGACAGGCTCGTCTTTTCCTGTTCCCCGCTCTTGGAACTCAAGGTACCATTTCTGCCTGCTGCTGTCATAGGTGAAATAGATGTCATGCTGTTTCGCGAGGTCAAGGTTGAACAGCAATGGTTTCGGGATGGTTGTCTCATGGGAGTTTCCCCGTCTGTAGAGCTTGCGTTTCAATTGCATACTGCCTTTTCTGGAGTCTCATATATATAAATTTTACTTAAAATCTGCTTATTTTACTTATTTTCTGCCTCATTTTTCTTACAAATCATTTACATTATTTTTTCCTTATTTTTTACCTTCTTTTTTTCATTCTTTTTGAACAGTTTTTGATAGGGAATCCTGGCTTTTTTCTTCCAAACCCATCCAGAACCGAGAATCCACTGTCTTCTTTCGTATTGTAGTATACGAAAACGTATACAAAACGAAAGTTTTATATACTGGTTATGTTATTTATACCATTCATGGTAATATTGTTTGACCAATTCAACCTACCAGAGAATATTTACGAGATCATCTTCGCCACAAAGCAGCAAGTAGTTGTTGCCAAGATGCTGATCGAGGAGATGAAGAAGAAGGACGGCGAGATGGGCAAGACAGAGATGTCCATGTTCGCCACAGCCCTGCATGAAGGCAGGCTTGTGGATGAGACAGAAAAGCCCTCTCCCCTGACTCCGAAGAAGCGCGTCACGCTCTCGTACAACAAGCGCCAGTTTTACGACAGGATCCTGACTCCCATGAAGACCATGGGCCTCATCGATTATGACCTGTACAAGAAGACCTACAAGATTTCAGAGAAATTCAACAAGAACATGATGCGGATCGGCCTGATGTGGCTCACCGAGCTCAGGAGGCCGCCCCAGCACCTCAACATCCGAAGATAATGCTCATGTTAAAAGAAGGCTCCCTAAAGAATCTTCTCACAAACCCACCCTCCCCTAAACTCTAGGGAGCCTATCTTTTTTTTAAGAACTTGATTTTTCCTATATTCTTATCATAGCACGCCACCACAACGGCGGCAGACGGCCATTTTTCTTTTCTAAAGTCAAGAAAAATGTCCTACGCGCCATCCCGTAGGGAGCAACCCCTGGCGCGTCTGCGCCGTGGTGGCGTGCGACGTGACGGGGGATGCCCCCTCCGGGGTGTCACGTAGGACAAAAACTGCTTCAAGCGAGAAAAGTTCGGGAAGCAGTTTTTGACCGTCGCACCGCCACCAAAGGCGCAGTAGTAATAGAAAATGTCATCTCGATTGAATGGAGAGGAAAAAGCTGAAGTTGGTCAAACTCCCCATCACTAACTTTTTAAACCACCTCAAATTTTCCCTAAAACAGGGGTAATTCATCATGACACTCTCGATTCAGGAAGCGATGGACAAGGGAACTGGAGAAGTTGAGATACATGGCTGGGTCTACCGTGAACGGGGCTCGAACAAGCTGAGATTTCTGGTCATCAGGGATTATTCAAACATCATCCAGTGCGTCATTGAGAAGGACAAGGTGGATGAGCAGACCTGGAAAGACGCGACTGAGAAAGCCAGTATCGAAGCAGCAGTCCAGGTCAAAGGGAACATCAAGCCTGACCAGCGCGCGCCAGGCGGCTATGAGATCACTGTGAAAACCCTGGAGATTGTCGGTGAGAGCCACACCTACCCGATCACTAAGGATCAGAGCCCGGAATTCTTATTGGACATGCGGCACTTGTGGGTGCGGAGCAGGAAGCTCAATGCGGTCTTCAAGATCAGGCACACCTTGTTCCAGGCTTTCAGGGAATACTTCAACACTCAGGGTTTTTTCGAATCTCATATGCCGATGTTCACGCCAACTGCGTGCGAGGGCGGTTCCACATTATTTCCTGTGAAGTTCTTCAATGACACAGTCTATCTCGCGCAATCCTGGCAATTATACGCAGAGTCAGTTGTTTCTTCGCTTGAAAAGATCTATACCATATCTCCCTGTTTTCGTGCAGAGAAATCACGGACAAGCAGGCACCTGGCAGAGTTCTGGATGGCAGAGATGGAGCAGGCCTGGGCAGACCTCGACATAGTGATAGGGCATGCAGAAGCCTGCGTTTCCTATATGGTCCAGCAGGTTGTTGAAAAGAATGAAAGAGAATTGCTTGTGCTTGAGCAGGACATTGAAAAGCTCAAGAAGATCAAAACTCCCTTTCCTCGAATCACCTATACAGAAGCGCTCGAGCTCCTGAAGAAGAAAGAAGGCATGAAGATCGAGTGGGGGAAAGACTTGCGTACTGTTGAAGAGGACCTGCTGACCAAACATTTTGACAGGCCAGTTATTGTGACGCATTATCCCAGAGAGATCATGGCGTTCTACAAGCAGCCAGATCCTGAAAACAAGAAAGTCGCCTTATGCTTTGATATGCTCGCGCCAGAAGGATTTGGAGAGATCATCGGAGGAAGCCAGCGCGACACAGACATCCACCGTCTTATTGAAGCATTGAACAGGCAGGGAGAGCCCTTGAAGAATTACGAATGGTACTTGGATTTGAGAAGGTTCGGCTCTGTCCCACATGCAGGCTGGGGCCTGGGCATGGAGCGGGTGATCGCATGGGTATGCAAACTCGACAATATCAAGGACACGATCCCGTTTCCGAGGACAATGCTGCGGAAGTCGCCTTGATGAAGCACCCTAAAGTTGGAGTTCAAGTGATCATCAAAAGAGATGGTAAAGTCCTTCTTGGAAAAAGGAAAGGCTTGCGTGGTGGAGGAACATGGTGCTTTCCTGGAGGTCATCTTGAATTCTATGAGCAGATCGAGGACTGTGCAAGACGAGAGACACGAGAGGAAACAGGAATTGAGATTAAAAACCTACGGGAAGGCCCATTCACAAACGACATAAGCAAAAAAGAAAGAATACACTATATTACCTTATACCTTATTGCAGATTATGCTCGTGGAGAACCGAGAGTCCGAGAGCCTAAAAACTTCGAGAAATGGGAATGGTTTAGCTGGGATAACTTACCCAAACTACTTTTGATTCCTGTCAAGAATCTTCTGGCAAAAAAATTCAATCCATTTCTGCCGCGTTGACTTTCCATGGTAACAATAACCATCGAGCAAGGATCGATCGTGAACGAGCTTGTGGATGCGATCATCATTCCCTCTAATACAACTCTTTCCATGACTTCTCGGGTCGCAAAGGCATTGCGGGAGATCGGCGGTAATGAGATCGAGGATGAGGCAATCTCTTATGCACCAATACCTATTGGTGAAGCTATTCTCACTGGCGCCGGTGACTTGCGCTGTTCTTTCATCATCCACGCGCCGATCATGGAATTCGCAGGACACATCACGGATTTCTATAAAGTAAAGTCAGCACTGGAAGCTGCATTTGCTCTCGCTGAGAAGAACGGGCTCAGCACACTTGCGCTGCCAGGATTCGGCTGCAATTTGGGAGGCATACCAGTCAAGGAAAGTGCAAGGGCGTTCTTCGAAGTTGTAAATGAAATGAAGTGGAAAAGTGTGCAGGAGATCGTGGTGAAGGATGTGGAGAAGAAGGTGGTGGTAGCGTATAAGAACATGCACAAGAAAGCATGATTCTAAGAAGTTGTATGGGCACAAGATTCTGCCGATTATTTTTTATTGTGCCCATACAGACGAATCTGGTCTATAACCATCCGCAGCATGCGTGCGACGTATTCCTCGTACTTATCCTGGTCAGCCAGCTCCAACGACCGGTAGTACTCCTCTCGCCTTTCGATGGGGATGTAAAACATGGGATAGCCCTTCTTCAAAAGGATGAAATTCATGACTGCCCGCGCTGTCCTGCCATTGCCATCCTCAAAAGGGTGGATCCATGCAAGCTTCGCATGCATCAAGGTTGCAAGCTCGAACGGGTGCAGGTTACGCTTCTGGTCTTGATACCATGCGAAGAGGTTTTTCAGGTGCTTTTTTACCTTGGTATAGGGGGGAGGGACATGCTTGGATCCGTGTATCTGCACATCGAAGAACCGTATTCTTCCCCCATAGACAACATCGGTGTTCTTGGTGAGGATCCTGTTTATCGCCTCGAGAAGTCTTCTATCAGGTTCGCCCTTATATCCTTTGAGATAGTCCAGGCACTCCTTCCCGTTAATAGCCTCATTGTAGTCCTGGGCACGTATGCCGGAAGGAATCACCTTGTCTTTCAGGATCAGTGCTGTCTGGCGCAAAGTCAGGCGGTTGCCCTCGATAGCATTGGTATGATAGGTGAAACGGATGACAAAATCCTCATCCAGCTTTGCTCGTATCTGCTTGGGAGCATGCATGAACCAGGCCCGATAGCTCTCTTTCAGATCCTGCATTGTCTCTGCGTCATGCTCTGAGAGATACGCGTGCCTTGCGACGGTCAAGAACGGTTTTGCCTTATCCTCTATCTCTCTGGCATGTTTCTGCAGCCCTTCTTTTGATGGTTTCCTATCCCCCAAGAAAATTCTTATCTTTTTCCATTTGCGCAGGCCAATCCGTACGTTTTTCGTCAGGTAATAGTACTCTTTGCCATTCCTTCTTAAGGTCTCCAGGTATGCCATACAGAGTGTATGGGCACATATTATTTAAATGTTTCGGTAGGATGTGCACGTACAGGTTGAAAAGAATTTGATGATACTATTCGCAGGAAAAATGAAAAGGCTGATTTATTTCTTCGCGACTTTCCACAGTATCTGGAAATACTCTAGAAAGCTGTTCGCCACGTCCTGGGAGGTGATGTGAATGGCAGAGATCTGCCTGCCGAAGATGATGATCACTGTCCTGTTCTTGTAGATATTAATTGCAACAGGAGAAGCGTGTTGGATGTATCTCGTCTCAGTCTTCGGGTATTTTCTTGAGGAGTACAACCTCTCTGTGGATTCCTTCTGCCTGACGTTGAAGAGCATCTTTGTCCGGATGCCTTTCTGCTCTCGCATCACATGGATCTTCTCGAAGAACGCCTGGACAGAAGCCTCGTCCGAACCTCGCGTGCCACCGATGACGTAGCAGGCCTCGCCTTTTTTCATGATCTCCACCTGTTCCCGGAAGATGATCTCCAGTCCATGCAACCCGGAAAAGAGCTCGACCTCCTGCTCCTCTTTTGAGGCATTGAACTTTGCCAGAAGCATTGGCAGCACGAGTTTTGTCTCTTTCTCAAGAGTAGCGAGTTGGGATTTCTTTTCCTCCAGGACGTTCAGTATCTGGTAAGGATTCGCTGGCTTGAAATGCTTCACCTTATCTGCCAGGTACATTGAGGCTAAGCCCTTGTCCAGCAACTTCTCCAAGAGTTCGTACACTTTTGATCCGGCAACACCTGAACGCTTGACGATCTCACCTCTTGTCGCATCCCCTGTTTCAAGCAGTGCAAGGTAGACCTTCTTCTCAGATATAGTGAGCCCGATATGTTCCAGTATTTCCTGCTCCATAGTCCCCCTTAAGGGGGGCCTAATATTTAAATATTTGGGAAGTTCAATACCATTAATGAGTAGTAAAATTAAAAGAGGAGGATAAGATGAAAAACATCGTTAAAGCAGCAGTTTTGGTGGCAGGAGTCGCTTCTTTTGTGATGGCGACAAATATGCTCGGCAGTTATATCGAGAATAGAGAGCTGCGAGAGCATCAGCAAGAACAAAGACGGGCTTTCATTCCACAACCCCTGGAAAACCAGCAGCTCATCTTGCACCCAGAGTATCTTCAGGGTTACATAAGCAAAGGGTACACGCTCCTGACAGACATCGATTATGACGGAAGCTGGGATTGCGCAGAAGAATATCATGCAGGGTTTACCACAGGAGACGGTTACCACAGGCTCTTTTTCAAAAAAGGATTCGGGCCTGCACGGTCGCTGTCTGAAGAGGTTGAGATGATGTTTGTCGATGAGGATTTTTTCAAGCCCTATCAGTAGATTCCCGCAACCTTTAATAACATCCACCCCTTTCCTCTCAGCATGAAGTTCACCCACATGGCAGATTGCCATATCGGCTGCTGGCGTGATCCGAAATTAAAGGATATCAGCCTCTTGGCCTTTCTCAAGGCTTGTGATATGTCTGTCGAGAAGGAAGTTGATTTCATCCTGATCTCTGGGGATTTGTTCAACACTTCATTGCCAGCCATAGATTCTTTGAAATCCGTTGTCAAGAAGCTGAAAGAGCTGAAAAAAAAGGATATTCCTGTCTATATCATCGCAGGCAGCCATGATTTCTCGCCGTCTGGCAAGACCATGATTGATGTCCTGGAAGAGGCAGAGCTGGTGATAAACGTGCTGAAAGGAAAGGTGAATGAGCACGACAAGCTCGAGCTCGCATTCACCGTGGACAAGAAGACCGGCGCAAAGATCACCGGCATGCTCGGCAAGCGCGGCATGCTCGAGCGGAAGTTCTATGAGAATCTCGAGCTGGAAAACCTGGAAAAAGAAAAAGGATTCAAGATATTCATGTTCCACTCTGCAATCTCAGAATTAAAGCCCAAGGAGCTGGACAAGATAGACTCCTCACCAATATCCTACCTTCCAAAAGGCTTTGACTATTATGCCGGAGGCCACGTGCATATTGTCTCGCAGAAATCATTGGATGACTATAAGCATGTCGTCTATCCAGGACCGATATTTCCTGCGAACTTCCAGGAATTGGAAAGCCTGGAAAGAGGCGGCTTTTACCTCTATGACAACGGCAAGCTTGAGTACCAGCCTGTGCAGATAAAAAACGCAATTTCAATCTCGATTGATGCAGCGCATAAGAGCCCTGAAGAAGTCATGGAAGCGATAAGAGAAGAAGTCGGGAATAAGGAGTATGTGAATACCATTGTCCTCATCCGTCTTGCAGGAATGCTCAAGAACGGCAGGCCTGCAGACATCAACCTGCACGAGATCTCCCGGATTCTCTATGAGCGCGGCGCGTATGTTGTCATGGTCAACCGCTCAAAATTAGAAAGTGAGGAGTTTGAGGAGATCAAGATCAGCCAGAACACTGCAGAAGACATTGAAGAAGCGTTAATAAAAGAGCATCTCGGCCAGGTCAAGGTGGACTTTGCAGAGCAGGAAGAGCAGATCACCAGGCAGCTCATCAAAGTGCTATCTTCTGAAAAGAGTGAAGGGGAAAGCCTGACCGAGTACAATTCCAAGATCAAGAATATGGTGAAGGAAGTCTTGCGGGTCTAGTCACTTCGGCTTTTTTTGCGCAAATGCCGCCAGTGCTTTCCTGACATTGTCAAATCCTGTCTGCAGCTGAGTAAGGACATATCCTTTCCTTTGGATGTCTCCCTCTATTGCAAGGAAGTCTTGCAGCCTTTGCACAAGGATTTCTATTGTCTTTTCCACTGGATTTTCGTTGTCAAGAACTGCTATGTTCCTGAAGTGCTTCGAATATTTTCCCAACTTGGCTATTAAGGTTCGTACCAGCTCATTGGTGTAGTGTGACTCGCCATCCCTGGTGAGGTCGCGGATGTTCTGGAAGATGCTGTTCAAGGCATTCCGCACGCTGGATGCCTCGTCCCAGATTGTCCCTGCATTATTATTCATGAAGACATCGATAAAGTTTATATTTGATTGTAATCTCTCAAGATCAGCTATTGTTCTGCCCATGGTGTTCCTCTTATTCCAGCTTCACGCCTGCAAAGCTGTTTTTATAGTTTTCCTTTTTCTGCTTGTCCAATGCTGCCTTGACCTCGACATCGAAGAAAGGTATCCGAACAGGAATGGCAAACGGAGCGAAATTGGAGCTGATGATTGCCTCTCCCTTGTCAAGAGATGCGATGTTCCTGTTGTCAGTGGACAGGTCCTGTGATGCAGACTCGATGATGGCCTGGCGTTCAGAATTCATCTCAGTGCCGAGGATGATTTTCGTGTTGATGTTCGCGAGGATCTCCCGTGGAATAAGGGAAGGCAATTGCGTTATCGCGATCAGCCCTGTCTTGAACTTCCTGCCTTCGCGCGCGATGGTCGAGAAGATATTGCTTCCTTTTTCCAGAACATCCTTTCCGAGCACCCGTGGCGCTTCTTCGAGCACGACAGAGATGTTCGGCATGCTGGCCAGCTTGCCAGTGAGCTTGTACTGTTTGTGCTTGTAGAACACGTCTGAGGTGATGATGCTGCCCACCAGTAATTCCACCTGGCCGCCGAAGTTGCTGGTGTCGATGATCACCAGGCAGCTTTGTTCTAAAAGCGCGCTGATTTCAGTGATAGTGCTCTCTCCTGCGCTGAGGTCGAACAGGCCGTTGCAGTAGAGCTGGCTTTCATGGAAGTCCAGGTCCAAAAGATGGAGGAATCTTCGTTTCAGCACATTCAGTGATGCCTCGTTGAAGTCGACCTTGATCGGTTTTTCCAGGATGAGCGACTCAATCCACTTGTTCCCATACTCCCGAGAGTACGCGTTCATGGCCTGGACTTGCGGGGGGCTGAACTCGATGCAGCTGAAATGGTCAGGCCGCAGGAGTTTCAGGTTGATCTTCAGCGTCCGTTGGCCTGCAGGCACGTTCTTGGATGTGTAATACACGACCTTCTCTTTTTTCAGATGGTCTTTCAGCCCTAATTTGTTCCTGCCAAAGTACTCGTCGTGCGGGTCAAGCACGAGCACGCCTGCCTTGTCCACGAGATTCCAGAGCAGATTCGACATCAGGACACTCTTTCCTTTTCCTGTTGTGCCAGTGATGAGAATGTGGTGGTTCAGCATTTCCTGTCCTGGAAGGTAGATAGGAACAGCTAGTTGCCTGCTTCCGCTGCGCAGATAGCCGAGAAACACTGGATTCTTCGGCTTTGTCAGGAACGCGAGGTCTTCAACATTCACCTCGCGCACATATGAGAAGAATTCTGGCAATGATTTTGACGAGCTCGCTTTCTCTTTTGCGATGAACACGAGGTTCTTCAGCACTGCAAGCGTGTAATTCCGCAAGGCAGGGTCAAGGAACTCGAGGCTGTCTGCATCATTCTCTTCCAGGTTCATGCCAGAGATCAATTCCAGGTTCTGCTGGCTTATCTGGCTGCCGTACAAGAGGTCATACACCTGGAGCAGGATCTTCCCTCCAGGAGTTTCTGCAATCAACAGCTCTCCTAATTCGAGCTCTGCACTACTCTTCTTGCGCACCCAGATCTCGCCGAACTTTCCTGAGATGACCTGGCCCTTGATAAGGCTCTTCTCTTCCATCACGAGAGTTGGAATATCTGAGAAGTTTTAAAGGTTTGGATTTTATGCATGGATACTCCTGCTGTCTGTAACGATCCGCATTGCTTCCTGGACATCCTCTTCACTAACTTCTGTCCGCAGATTGAGCGCTGCCCTCGCCTTCGCCAAATTCCGCACAATATCTGCAGCGTGCTCTTGCACAGGTGTGAGGAACTTCCACTCGCGTGTCTGCAATTGGCTGATGCATGCAGCAATGCAGCCATCATGCCTTTTATCATAGTCAACATCGATCTTTTTCGCGTAAGAAATGTACTCTTTCATATATTCTGTATCCTCGAATTTCAGCTTCTGGCTCTGGAGATCTCCGGTGCGTATCTGGTAGGCGCCTCGCTCCGGCTCCTGTAAAACGAAGACGAGATGAAACCGTGACAGCAATGCAGGGTCGAAGGCCAGCTGCTTTTTCAACAACTCAAGGGATTTCACCAATAATTTCTGACCCTTAGGAGTCGCAGTGGCGAGCACAGAGATATGCGCCTTGAACTCTCCTTTCGCAATCTTCTTGTCATACTGAACAGTCCCTTTGTCCATGGCGTCAAGGACGCTGTGCTCCTCTTTCCTCTCCAGCGTGAATTCCGGAATGCAGAAGATGCCGTTGTGCGCTGTAGGAAGCAGGCCGCGGCGTATGCTGCTCTTCTCCCGCACAGCCACGAGGTGAGCAGCGTCTTTTCCTGCGTAGATGGCAGAGAGAGGCGCCAAGGCTGCGCTGTTCTTGAGCACCCATTCCTTTCCTGACAAGTTGTCTCCTAAGATGAGGATGTGCAATTGTTGTCGTGAAAAGAGCTGGAGCAGCACTGCCTTGCGCAATGCGTTGGCTGCTGTTCCCTGGGCGAGATTGGGGCCAATATGCCTGGAGAGCGTGTTTTCCGCGTGTTGTGCAAAGGTGTAGAAAGAATCCTCCAGCGCCTTCTTGCGTATCAGCGCATTCACGTCTGTCAGGTACTGGTAGACATTCCTCTTTTCTGCGAGCGCATTCAGCTGCGGATAGGCTGGCGTGTTGACCAGCGTGGCCTTCAGGCTTTCCTGGAAGACCCCTGCCTTTTTCTCCTTCAACAGCTGTTTGATCTCAGCAAGCTGCGCTGCAGAGACATAGCTCTTGAATTGTTCAGCATCCTGCTTCTCTTTCCTGCTCAATGGCCACAAGGTAGTGAAGAATCTTTTCATGCGTGCGGTTGTGGAACCCGGTGATTAATATAGTTTGCGTATGCGCAGATAATAATAACATTTTTCAAGTGGTGAAAAACAGCATTTCTGCTCTCATCGTAAACCAATAACTTTATAAATATTCATCTGCAGATTCATCAGTATGGGTGAGGATCTTCTGGAGCGTATCGGTGAGGATATCAATAACTATAATTCTATCGAGCAATTGCGTGAAGAGTTCATCAAGAAAGGCTATCTGGAGAAGGACATTGATGATGCTATCCAGAGGATCACGCAAAAGTCGAAGAAGGTCAGCGTCCAGGTCCAGAATGCCCGGATATTCACCTTCAAGGAGATCCTGGACAGGCTCGGCTATGGGTTTGTGACGCACCAGTTCATCAACATCCTCTTCTTCCTGACTGGCGCAGGCTACCTGCTCATCGGCATCATGAACTGCCTGAAATCCCTGCTCAGCATCCTCCTCTCATCAGTGCTGAAGGAATACTCAAAAGTGCATGAATTAAGCAAGGGATTCATGAGCAAGTCAGGCATCCTGTTCGGCTTCAGCTTCTTGTTGATGGCAGCAGGCATCAAGCTGCGGAATCTCTGGATCTTCTCCATCGCGTTATTGCTGGGCTGCATCGGAGTTGTCTCCTACGGAGACTTCTACAGCAAGATCATCCGCGAGAACCTGAAGAAGGAGAAGATGAACCACTTCCTCGTACGGATATCCTATTACGGCGTGCTCATCACTGCACTAACTTTCCTCTTGTCCGGCTACCTCATGGACAAGTTCCCTATTGACGGCCCTGCAGTCATGATCATGGGCGCGCGCTACCCTATCTACGGCTACCTCATCTCCTTCGAGATCTCAGCCTTCGCGTTCATCCTCTCCGGCTATTTCATCTACTTCCTGAGCTATAAGACAGAGGAGAAGAAATACCGGTTCTCCAGGTTCATCGCAGAGTACTTCAAGAGGGTCGGCGAGCACACGAAAATCTTCTTCAAGAACAGGCTCATCTTCCTCAGCCTCCTGCTCACCATCATCGTGAGCGTTGTCCAGATCCTGGGGAATTCGTATTATGGCATCTACATATACAGGAACTTCAACAATCTCGGCCTGGGAGGATTCCTCAATGTGGCAGTCATCTTCAGCATCGCGATCATCGTCAGCCTCATCGCGCCCTTTTTCACCAAGAAGATCGAGAAGCTTATCGGGCTCTCTCCCATGATCGTGTTCGGTGCACTCTTGATGGCGTTCATGCCTTTTACATTGGCATACAACCCGAACCTGAACGCGATAGGGCTGGCCAATGCAGTTTCGACTCTTGGAGCAGTCATCGTCGGCGTCTCCTTAGGCCTTCTGGCGAAAACCCTCATGAGCGAGCAGGAGCGCAAGATGTATTACAGCGCGATCAGCATCATCTCCATCATTCCCTTCCTCGTCCTCATCCCTCTCGGAGCGTACGTTGCCCAGACTCTGGGCCTGACTCAGTTCTTCGTGCTCCTCTCAGTCATCATCGCCATCATCATCATGCCCCTGTCATTCATCCTAGTCTACCTGAGTTCGAAGGAGAAGATGGGATAGACAAGTTCAAGATAAAAAAAGTATTGAGAAGAGAAAAGTATTAAAACAATCCGTTCCTTGCACATCCAATCGGAAAAAAAGAGCGTGAAGTCATGGTTCATATCCTCAAGGCACTCATCGGCAAGCATGAGGGCAGGCTGAACCAGTCATGGGTATTTGACCTCGGCGCAAGCCTCTTGTGCGGGCCGACAGTCATCGATGTCAACAATGACGGCCATGAGGAGATCCTTATCGCGACCAAGAAAGGCAGCATTGTGCTTCTTGATGCAGACGCAAAGCAGAAGTGGGTGTTCGAGATCAATGAGAAGATCAATGATGTCGACCTGATGTTCATGGATGCAGAATCGTTCAACAGCATCAGCACACCTCCAAGAATAGCGGACATCAACAGGGACGGGAAGAAGGAAATCATCTTCGGCACAGAGCTTGGGATCGTCTATGTCCTGGGAGCAGATGGCAAGGAATTATGGAAGTTCGAGGCAGACGGCGCAGTGCGGGGAGGTGTCGCGATCGCTGATGTGGACAAGGACGGCAAGCCTGAGCTCATTTTCGGATCTGACGACAACAAGCTGTATATCATCAGCAACAAAGGGAATCTCTTGTGGAGCTTCAATGCCAACACCGGCATCCAGTCCACGCCTGCGGTCTCTGAGCGGCTCGGTATAATAGTCTTCGGGGATGATCAGGGAAAGGTTAATTGTGTGACATTTGACCGCAAGCTTGCCTGGAGCTTCAAGACAGACGCGAAGATCACTGCTGAGGCAGTCATCCAGGACCTTGCAGGAGAAAAGGCAGAGTCCATCATCATCGGAAGCACAGACAACAATCTGTACTGTCTGGACTGCAATGGCAATATGAAATGGGTCTTCAAGACGCAAGGCGCCATCATCTCGAAAGCATTGGTGTATGACATCAACCGGGACGGCAAGTACGAGATCTTCATCGGCTCATGCGACAACAACGTGTACGCATTGTATTACAATGGGGAAAAGATCTGGTCTTTTGAGACGAATTTCTGGATCGTGGCCTCTCCTATCGCTGTCGATATTGACAATGACGGCTCTGAGGAGATTGTCATCGGGAGCTATGACCACAACATCTATGTCTTTGACTCAGAAGGCAAGTACATCCTTGAGAATATCCCTGGCCTGAGCAATGTCATCCATCAGGCAGGCCATTACGCAGATGTCCAGACCCAGGACATGGGAGAGAACATCGGCAAGAAGCTCTGGCAGTTCACCACAGAAGGCCTTGTGGTCGGCCTGGACTGCCTGAAGAGCACGAAAAGCATCATAGTCCATACGCAAACAGGAAAAGTTATAAATATCAGGCATGAATCATAGTCAATGAGGTGAGAAGAGATGGGAGAGGAAATCATAGCGAGGAAAGAGGATATCAAGAGGATCAAGACCTATATCCAAGGCCTTGATGAGAACATGCAGGGAGGAATCCCTGAAGGCCATATCACGCTCATCACCGGGTCAGCAGGCACCATGAAAAGCTCAGTCTGCTCCAACATCCTGTTCAACGAAGCATTGCGGAAGAAGATCGGGCTCTACATCTCGCTCGAGCAGTCCTCCCAATCCCTCATCAACCACATGATCAACATGGGCTATGACTTCTCCCAGATCAACCTGGTCATCATCAAGGACCTCTCCAAGCTGGTCAGTGATGCGCTCAAGATCAAGAACAGCCCGAAAGGAGCATTCATCTTGGTGGATATGGGTTGCATCAGGAAGGAGATCAAGGAGGTCAAGATCGACGAGAACAGGTCCTGGCTGAACGTGCTGAAGAACATCGTGCGCAAGATCAAGGAGCAGGTGGACTGCGACCTTTTTGTCCTTGACTCCTTGAAGGCATTGTATGTCCTGTCAAAGTTCAACAATCCAAGAATAGAGCTTTTCTATATCTTTGAATTCCTCAGGGACACGGGCATGACGACGTTCTTGATTTCAGAGATTCCCATCAATGCAGAGAAGTACGGCGAGTATGACGAGGACTTCCTGGCTGACGGCATCCTGCACATCCGGCTGACGCCTTTCAGGAGGAACATTGTCCGCGAGATATCCATCGTGAAGATGCGGACGACAGCGTGCACGAACGACGTGTTCTCGCTCGAGTTCAAGAACGGAAAGTTCATGGCATTGTATGGCGGGCAGAATCCGCTGCTGTAGGATTTTCAGATATTTTGAAATTTTTCGTGTTTTTTCCTGAGAAGGTTTATGAATGTTGACAGCAACATTTTCTTGATGAAATTATTTTACATCGATACTTCGATCTGGATAGATCTCTATGAGGACCGAACAGGAAAGAACCTTGAACCGTTCGGTGAATATGCCTCCAGGCTATTTACTCTGATCATGAGGGAGAAGCATGAAATTGGATTTTCTGATATTCTTCTGACCGAACTTGGACAGTTCTACTCCATTGAGGTAGTCAGGGGCATGGTGGCGCCATTCAACAATTTAATGAGAAGAATCAAGTCTACAGATGCTCAGAAGAAGGAAGCAGGCACCATTGCTCATGAACGTGGCATTCCGAAAGGTGATGTGCTGCATGCCATTCTTTCAAGAGATCACCAGCTCATTTTAGTGACGAGAGACCATCACTTCAGAAGGCTGACAGACATATCACCTTCCTTCAGGCCAGAAGAGCTCATTTGAACTTCTGAGAGAGTTTCTCAAATGCCATTTCCCGTGCACGTTCATATTCTTCTTCAGTAATCTTTCTCTTCGATGCACCTCTTAACTTTCTTAGTTGCTCGAGAGATTCCCTCAGCCTGATCTCTTCAATCTTCTCACGTAACGCGTCTCTGATGAACTCAGTCCTGCTCTGGAAGCCTGCCTCTTTCAATACGTGGTCTATCTCTGCAAGGAATTTCTCCTCCATCTTGAACGTGACCAAGGTGATTGCCATATATACGATGTATATACACTCATATTTATAAATTTATCGCTAGAAAAAGTGCAGAATTTGCGGAAAAGTCTGAAGGCTTCAGCTCACGATCAAGTAGCCTTTCGCATCATATCCCAATGCATCGCAGGGATAGTGCACGCGGTACTCGAACTTGCCTTTCTGTTCGACGTAGAACTCTGCCCGTGAGATCTCAGGGTCTTTTGCCGAAAGTTCAAGGTCTTGTCCTGGAAATGAGAGTTTGTACAATCGTTTTGAAGGGTCGTAGGCAGTGAAGCTCAGGATGATCTTGTCCCCGACTTTCGCATACAGCTTTTCTGGCGTCACCTGGCAGTTGCTCACCACGATCTTATAGTCCAGGGTGTTGCTTGTCGGAACAATTGGCTCTTGTTCCTGGCTAATCTCGCTGACTACATAGCCGGTCGGCATCCCTGATCCAGGGCTGAAATTCCTGCTCATGCCGATGACCACCAGAAACAGGACACCGAATGCAAGTGCGTAGGTGTAATACTTTAGCGTTGAGTGTTTTTCTTCCATGCTGATCCCCTTCCATACCAAGATGAGTATGTACTTGTGCCTGTAACTCGCAGTATTTAAAGATTTCGATAAGATTTTGACAAAATCTTGTAAAACCATTAGGAGTGGGACATAAAAGACATGAATTCCCTTTTTTGCCCCACTTCC
>JAZDID010000031.1:0-2481 GCA_043805315.1 Nanobdellota archaeon
GCGCAAGCAGGCTTAAATCAGTATTTTCTATTTTTTTCAAAGTACGATCTCCAGACGTCAGCCACAGGGATATTCGCTTTTGATATTCTTCATCTTGACAGAGTATTTTCTCAATTCTTTGCTTCCCCCGCGGCTCAAGCAGGCTTAAATCAATATTTTCTAGCGTACGTTTTTTGAAACCCATTGTAATTATTGCTGTCCAACCATCTCTTCAATCACTCAAAAGTGCCTGTATTTATAAAGCTTTCTTTGTCCAAATCCTGCCAAAATTGCTGTCCAAGAAATGTCCAATTTATGTCTAACAATGTTTGATAAAATAAGAGGAGGAGGAAAAAAGAAGCAGGTAGGGATGTGCTTCACTTTCTTACATTGACACATTAAGGAGATCGAAACCATGACAACCGATAAAGATATCCGAGCATTTTTTCACAAAAGGCTGATGGAGCTGGCAGAGCAGCAGTCTTTCTCTAAAGATGAATTAATTCGATCTTTGAACGAGATGGACCTGCGAAAGAAGGCTGTACAACAAGCAGTAGACATATTCAAGCTATTGCATGTGGCGCAATGTAGCAGGTGTGGCCACATTGGTTACATCTACCATTCGGAAGGAAAGGATTTTGTATAGGAAGTCACCGACTTCATAAACAATGAAAGGAGAAGGAAATGCCTATCGACGATGACATACGGGCTTTGGTCCTCAAGAGTTTGGAGGAAGTTTCAAACCGTATTTGCGAAAGCAAGGAACGTGAGCGTGAGCGCTTCTTTCACGAGAGCCAGTTACAAAAAGAGCGAGACCGATTAATGAATGAGATAGCCAGACTGGAGAGACAAATCTGGGACAAGAAATACGAAATTCTGTAACCAGCTCTTTATTGAGAGTCACATCATTCAGAGAAAGGAAATGAGATATGTCTACTTTAACCATACAAGAATTTACCCTCAATTCACTCAGTCATCCCAGCAGCCGCCTGGCGGAAAGCCTCATATTGGCAAACAAAGAAAAAGAGCTTTTCCGTCCCGATGATTATCTGAAGGTCATGCGGGTCGACACATGGTTGGCTGTTGATAACCCGGTGATCGGAACTTGTCGGAATTGTGGGGCACGCGACCACATAGATGACCCGGTCATCGGTCTCTATCCTGAAGGCTTAAAGTCAAGAGCCACTACTACTTCTCTTTACTACGACCAACCCTCAACTCCATCAATCAGGGATTATATGCCAATTCCTAAGTCTGAAGACTACACCAAACTGAGCAAGGTTCGCTCCTGGATGAACATAGACAATCCAGTTTACGGAACATGCCGGCATTGTGGACACAGAGGATTGGTAGACAGTCCCTCCATTGGTCTTTACTAGCAGGGGATTCACTATGCCTGATCCATACGTTTGTGACCGCATCATGCAGAAAATAGATCCTCAGGTGCTTGCCGAAAAGGTAGGCGAGCCCAACTTCCTGGCCAGGGAAAGCTTCCCTCTAATCCGCAACAAAGTAAGCGGCCATCCAGAGCTAGTATCTCTTCTCACCAGATATGTTCAGCATCATTACCAGTATGTTGGTCTCGGTGATTACTGGCCTGATGACATGGCTTTCGGTCAGGCAGAGTTCTTTCTTCGTCAGCAAGGATTATCCATTCAGCGTATCTATGATGACGCGATACGCGGCCTGAACGGAGGTGTCAGTAAAATCCTCACTATCGTCGCTGAACAAATCGAACGTGAACACGCCCAGCGGTATATTGATTATGTTTTTGCTACCGAGATTGACCAGCTTGATTACGAAGAGATCGAGGAGCTCATGCAGGCATTCATCCGCAAATTTGGACAATATCTGCCCTACCATCTCCGCTCTGTTCCTGCCCTGATGCAAGACTGGAAAACCATTTTGATCGAAACCGCGAAGTCCCAATCCAGACTTCGCGCCTTTACCGGAAGATACTGAGGAGGCGGGCATGACCAAAGTCTTTGACCAGTTTCGTAAGAGCGACGAGGAACAGTCAACCACCTCTCACGTTTCGGAAGAGCATGTTTACATCATCACCAAGCCAGGCAAGGGCAAGGAAATCAGGGTTGAGCACTCAGTGCAGGATTGCGTGGATGGCGAGGGCTATATCAAGCGCATCAAGGCGGTAGCTCTTGAATGTGGCTGCTGCGGAATGCTTTCATCGTTCTCACCAGACATCCGCTATAAGCCTCCGGCCGGGAGATGCCAGAATCCAGACTGCCGGGTTCTTCTATGTCAGAAACACCTGGAAGAGAGCCATTCCTGCTCAGTTTGCGGAAAGCCTCTGTGCCCTGCCTGCCTGCGCCGCACGAGGAAAGATGCTGGGCTGTTGTACTGCTATGAGCATTTCAAGGAGTTTGCTGAGGAAAACCATCTCCAAGAGATCAGGAACAACTCAATAAAGAAACTACGCGACCTCACAGGAGTCAGTTAAGATGGGCCTGCTTGTTAAACGAGTTGATTTTAATTTTAATTGGT
>JAZDID010000032.1:0-15240 GCA_043805315.1 Nanobdellota archaeon
ACCAACAAACTATTGGTTTGTTGATTGGTGGTTATTCGCTCGATGAAATCATCGAGTGGAAAATGAATAGTCCGAGAAAATTTCAACACATTGTTGAAATACCAGCAAACCCGCGGTTTGCTGATTACCGACCCGAGCCCGAAGCGCAGAGCACACGCCCCCAGTCTTTGACTGGGAGTGGTCGGTTTTCGATTGACATTTTAGAAAAATTTTTAGCAGTCAGCGCCAACTAAAGAGTAATTTTATAAATTACCTCTGGTTCTTACTTCCCATGAAATGCGACATCTGCGGCAAGAAGATAGAAGAGACATTTCTCAAGAAGCCAATCGGTACCTTTGTGAAAGACAAAAAGCACAAGAAAAAGCTGGTCTGCCCGCACTGCCAGAAGACGCTTTCTGCAGAAGAGATCAGGGCAAAGCTGTAAACAAAGTGCAGTCAACCAGCTTGCGTTTACAGACGTCCCCACCCGCCATCATTGAACAAGTTCAATGGGGCATTGTCGAATACATTCGACAGGGTTTGGACACAGTCCAAACTTTAAGCCGAGCTCAAACCATCCCCCAACCACCACCCGAAGATGCGCGATGGATTACATAAACACTGTTGGCTGTTAGTTGGGCTCAGAAGTCAGCTGTCCCCACCCTCCACCCCCCTCCAGCCACCCATGGCTCTGTTATCGTAAAATCACAATTGATAAGGCATAGCCTGCAAACAATAACATTTTAAAACGATCATGCGTTTTTCTCTCTCGCGCCTCTGTAGCACAGTAGCTAGTGCGTCGCTCTCGTAATGGCGATCGAATCAGAGATGATCAAAGAATTCGGTTCCAGCAAGCGAAGCGAAGGTCGGGAGTGCAATTCTCCCCAGAGGCTTCATTTCATTCGTTCACTAATAATAAACGAAATGTTTATAAATAATGAACGTCTTGTATTTTTCAAATGAACACTTTATCGCGTCTATTGACAGAGAAGAACCTCCTGATACTTACCTTGCTCGGCGAGGAAGAACTCTCGGTCAGGGAGGCTGCAGAGCGTGCTCATTGCTCTCCAGGAAAGGTGCACCAAGCAGCAGTTCTCTTCAAGAGACATGGCCTGGTGAAGGTGAAAAAAGTCAAGAACAGGTCAGTATTGGTCGTCCAGCGGCAGAACCCGCTCTATAGAAAAGTGAAGGCGCTGGTGAATGTCTCGGAAATGCTGCATTCGGAAGGGTACAGACGCTTGCGAGAGAAAGCCCTCATCGGTATCTACGGAAGCTTTGCCCAAGGTACAGACGACAAAGACAGTGATGTTGATCTTCTGATCGTGACTGAAAAAAAGGAACTTGAGATTAGGGACGCGCTCAGGATGCTGGAGAAAAATGTCAAGAGGAAGATAAGCCCGCTCAAACTCTCCAAGGAGAAGCTTAGCAGCCTTGAGCAGCGTGACCAGGAGTTTTATCTCAGGCTGAGACTAACAACACTCGCACTGAATGGTGAGATTTTTGAGTAAACTTGACGACTGTTTTGGAAAGGGATTGCTCAGGAAGAGCGCACGCCAACCCGATCTTGCAGGAAAAGACCTGCGCCTTGCAGATTTCTACCTCAATGAGGCTGCAGACCTTCTTGAAATGGGCAAGAAAGTCATGGCCTCGCTCGCACTCTACAATGCGTTCTTCCACTGTGCACGGGCGCTCCTATTCCATGACGGGCTGAAAGAGAGAAGCCATTACTGCATCGCACGCTATATTGAGGAAGTGTACGTGGGCAAGAAAAGGCTTGACATACGGTTCCTCAATGCCTTTGAGACCATCATGAGCATCCGGAACAATGCGCAGTACTCGACAGAAGAAATCACCATCGAAGAGGATCTTGAAGAACTGTACAACATCTGTGAAGCCTTCATCGAGCAAGCAAGGAAAATCATTCAGGAAAAAGTTGTTCCTTAAATAAAGCAGAGGGTGCAACTCCCTCCAGAGGCTTTCATCTCTTTGCAGACATCTTCTCTTCCAGGTATTCGAGCATAGCCACAAACTCGCCTGCCTTGCCAGTCATTCCCTTGTCATGTGCTATCTCTGAGAACGTCCTGGTGAGATGGCTGAGCCAATGGTTCTTGATGAAGAAGAAATCGTTTTCTCCCTCTAGAGAAGGCGTGCCATCATCTTCTCTGCTATTGTTGGCTTTGTGATATTTGATTTCTTCTGGCCTGAGCCCTGCATTCCGCAGGCTCCTGAAGAACAGCCGATAGCGCATATGCTCTTCAGTGATAGGAGTATATCCTTTCAAATCTCCCAAACGCTCATTGTACAGACTGACTGGGTCAAAGCGTGTCGTAGGCATATGATCGTCCCTATTGCACTGTTCAAGCAGGCCTTCAACATACGGGTCATTGATGATGTCAATCGGACCTATGCCGATCTTCTTGACTTCAGTGACATCCACCAGCTTCAAGTTCTGCAGGATATGCTCCAAAGACATCCTCTCATTCATCTTGTGTGATTCTACGGTGATAATGATGTTTGCAGGCTTTGCATCGTAGTGCTCGACACAGTTTATGGAGAGAAACTGCCTGAGATCTTCTGGTCTGATGATGCGTAAAAGCTCGGAAAACGCTTCCTCAACATTGAACCTTTCTTTGCCAGCAGGATCAAATTCCTGAACCATCTGCATGATACCCTTAAGGTAAATCCTGATCTTATGGCTGAACCAGTCCTCACCATACCTCTCCGGCCATGATGCAGGGTCGATGTATCCTGCAGGATAGCGCGCTTTGAACTCTTCCTCATGCTCGGTGAAGAACCTGCTGAATTCTGTAGATGCAATGAGGCTCGCTCTCACATACTCCGGGAAGTTGGTGAGGATCTGGGATTTCTTTTCCCTGCGCTCCTTTTTCCAGGAACTGGTGACTCTCTTGCCGAGCATCTTATCATTCTGGATCGCCTTTTCGATGAGATACCACTCCTTGCAATAATGATCCAGGGATGTCCCTTCTATATACTCGCGGAAATGGCTGTCCTTGGCATCAGCCAGCTGCGGCAATCCAGAAAGGGAAAAACAGAGGGGAAGATAGGGAAACTGGTGCGTGTTTCCAAGCAGGAGGATATGCGAGGCGTATTCCAGCTCGTTCTCGATCTCTTCTGACTTTGCGCCATTCTTTTTCGCTTTATAATAAATGAAATTCCCTGCAGCTCCGTCCGATATCTTCGCGTTTATCACATACCGCTCGTGGTTAAAGGTATCATAAGGATAGAGGCCTGTGATCATGACAGAGGGAAACCTTGTATGCAAGATCCTGTATGCCTGGTTCTCAATGGCTATTCTTTTTTCTGCGTCAATATCCTTGTGCATATGCATCACTTTCTCACTGGTAGGTGAGCCGGTTGATCTGGTGTATGGTGACGATGATCAGCTTGAGCTTCTCGAACAGCTGGATGGCTGGCTGGCCATTGTGCTTCTCCAAAAAGTCAATATGCTTCTCGAGAATGGGATTTTTTTCTGTGGCGACTGCATAGGCCATCTCAACATCCTTGTTATAGTACGCTTTCATGCTGTCAAGATACATCTTCTCAATATCATCAAAGAGCTCCTTGAGCTCATTTGCCTTTTTCAAGTCCATCGCCGCAAGAAGCCGCATGGTGCGCTTGAGCTCATCGCCGATCTTTTCAAGGAGCTGGGTGAGCTCATAATAGTTGAAGTATTCGAATCCTGAGCCATCACGCCGCATCTCAGGATTAGAGACAAGGTACTTCACAGTCCTCATGATGAGGAAGGATATCCTGTTCACATCCTGGTCACGGGAATTGATGTTGTCGCACAATTCGACGTTCCTGAAAAAGCTGTTCTGCTTCAAGGTCTCGTTCGTGTCACGGAGCATGGACCTGATGATAGTGTCGTTCTTCCTGATCAGGCTGGGAATGGAAACATTCTCCATGTTCAGGTAATCCTTGGCCACGATGAAATCATTGGACTGCTCGATGATCTCCAATGCCATGAGGTTCTGGATGATCTCCCTGATATGCTGTGCCATCTCGTTCGAGGTGAAATGGATGTTGATGATCTTGCAATTATTGATGTATTGCGCGATGATCTTCCTTTTGATGGTCTCCAGCTTGTCCTGCCTACAATCCAATGTTATCTCTTTCTCCTCTGGCACATTGGTTATCTTTTCTGGAGACAGGAGGAGTTGGTTTGCATTGTTCTCCAGATAGATAGTGTTCCCTTTCTCGAGCTTGTTGCTCACGATCCAGCTCTTGGGAAGGCTGATCACATACGAATTGGTGCCGAATTTGATGAGCTTTCTGAATTCCATAGTACTCCACCCCCTCTTTATTACCTCTAAAACATAATGATATAATCGAAATATTTACGCAGTCGAATATATCTTATATATGCTATATATGGTATATGGAATAAGTATATATTAATAAATCTTTTCCTTTTTTTCAGCATAATTAATCCATCAAGAAGGAAAAAATGCAGGGGGTGGGCACAATGAGGCACATACCACAAGAAGAACAAGAAGTTGTACAGGATGAAGTCATACTCGGCAAGCCAGAAGATTTTTTCATCGATGACCCTGGTGATGAGCTTGACACTGAAAACGAAGACGATTTTTACTCCGCGACAGAGGTCGAAGATGAACTTGATGATGACCGGCTCAGCGGCCGAGAAGCGGCTTTCATGCGCGGCTACATCGATGACCTTGACTAGCGAGCCAAGATTCGGATAGAGAACAGACATTGACACTCATTCGGGAAAAAAAGAAAGTTTAGTATACTTCATATAGTATACGTCAATGTGGGGGGTGAAAGAAAATCAACGTAGTATGGAGACCGAAGAACATGGTGTGGGAAAAAGACTATTGGGACGAGGACGAATTAGACCAGGACGAATTTTGAAAGAAGGTGAGAGAGATCGTTAAAGGGATTGCAAGAGACAGACAAAGAGATGGCTATAATTCATCCGCTGAAAGGATTCTTATAGTTATTTCGGGAACTCCCTATCATATTGACATATAGCACCGGAATCATATTGACATATAGCACCGGAATTCCCGCGTTTTAGGCCGTATAAACGCATTCTAAATGGAAAGTTTTATATACCAATCCAGAATCATACATCCTGTATTTTATCGTCAGAAAAATACTCTTTTTTCATCAAAAAATACTCTTTTTTCAGCATGGCAAGCGAGCAACCAGAACCAGCACAGAAGCAGAAGTATGACGGCTCAAAGATCACTGTACTCGAAGGAGGCAGCGCCATCCGCAAGCGGCCAGGCATGTACATCGGCACAACAGGAGCGAGAGGCCTGCACCATCTCGTCTTTGAAGTCGTGGACAACAGCATCGACGAGGCAATGGCTGGCTTCTGCAAGAACATCATCGTCATCCTGCACAAGGACGGCTCGTGCGAAGTCAGAGATGACGGCAGGGGAATCCCGGTCGACTGGAATGACAAGTACAAGATGCCCACGCTCCAGCTCGTGCTGACAAAGCTGCACGCCGGAGGGAAATTCGACAAGGACTCGTACAAGGTTTCCGGAGGGTTGCATGGAGTCGGTCTGAGCGTGGTGAATGCCCTCTCCAGGGATCTCGAAGTGACTGTGCTGCGCGACGGGAAAGCCTATTTCCAGAAGTTCGGGGCAGGAGAAGCCAAGTCAACACTCGAAGAAAAAGGCACGACTGACAAGACAGGGACCATCATGAAGTTCTGGCCAGACCCGCAGATCTTTGACGAGACCATAGAATTCAGCTTCGAGTTCCTCATCACCCGGCTGCGTGAGCTCTCCTACCTTAACAAGGGACTGAAAGTGTTCCTCAAAGACGAGCGGACCGGGATTGAGAAGGAATTCTTCTTCGAAGGAGGAATCAGGAGCTTTGTCGACTACCTGAACAAGGGCAAGAACAACCTGCACGAAGTCATCTACATCCCTGGAAAGAAGGAGAATACCGAGCTCGAGGTCGCATTGCAGTACAATGACAGCTACAACGAGAATGTTCATACATTTGTCAACAACATCAATACGCACGAAGGAGGCACCCACCTGTCTGGATTCAAGACAGCCCTCACCAGGACATTGAACACATTCGGGGAGAAGAACAACATCAACAAGGATTTCAAGCTGACGAGCGATGATGTCCGGGAAGGCCTGACTGCAATCATCTCGCTCAAGATAGCAGAACCGCAATTCGAGGGCCAGACAAAAACACGCCTCGGCAACAGCAATATCAAGGGCATCGTGGATTCTCTTGTCAGCCTGGGCCTGACGCAGTATCTTGAGAAAAACCCGAAAGTCGCGCGGACGATCATCGAGAAAAGCATGAACGCTGCGAAAGCGCGGGAAGCTGCACGGCATGCACGGGAGCTGGCACGAAGGAAATCAGTGCTCGAGTATTCAACATTGCCTGGAAAGCTTGCGGACTGCCAGGAACGGGATCCTGCAAAGTCAGAGATATTCATTGTGGAAGGCGACAGCGCAGGCGGATGCTTTTCTGGCGATACAAAAGTGGCGCTTGTAGATGGTAGGGCACTCAGCTTGACAGAACTCATCGATGAGCAGAGGCGAGGGAAAGAACATTTCTGCTATACCATCCTCAATGACGGAAGTATTGGAATAGAAAAGGTAACTAATGTCCGAAAAACAAGAACCAAAACCTGCGTCATCAAGGTTGTCCTTGACACTGGCGAAGAAATCGTCTGCACGCCAGACCATTTGTTTATGAGTAGAAGTGGACAGTATGTACCTATACGCGAATTAAAATCGAATGACTCGCTCATGCCTCTCAAGCGGCAAATTTCTCGAATTGGAAAAAGAATAACCATAGAGGGATACGAGCAAGTATTTGATCTTAAAGAGGGACGATGGAGATTCACTCACCTTTTAGCAGATGAGTATAATCTGAGAAACGGCATATATGACTCGCTTGGTATACACAGGCATCACAAAGACTTCAACAAGCTGAATAACTTTCCTACAAATATTTGCAGACTCAACAAAGAGGAACATCTTGCCTTGCATAGCTCTCTTGCAAAAAAGACATTACTGCAGGAAATGGTGTTGGAGAAACTTAGGAAAATTCGTCAAACTCCTGCTTTTAAACAGAATATCAGGAAAAAAATGCTGAGCATGCACAAAGAGCTCAGTGAGCGTGCAAAGCGGCAATGGGAAAACGAGGAATATAAACGCTTCATGGTTGAGAGATTCCTAGATTTCTACAGAACAAATGCTGAATACAGAAAAAAATCACAGGAGCAGTTACTCAAAGCGCAAAGGGAATATTGGTCATCTTCTGAAAACAGGAAAAAACAATCTGACCGTGTGAAAAAATATTTTTCGCAGAATCCTCAAGAGAAAGAAAAGTTATCTAAGAAAGCCAGGAAGCAATGGAAGAATGAGAATTTAATCCAGTGGCGAAAACAAAAAACAAAGATGCAGTGGACACCTGAGTTCCGAGAAAAACGAAAAAAAGCCTATGACCAAACCTACTTTAATCACACCATCTCACTATTACGAAAAATATATGAAAAAAAGAAAGAAATAGACATCAACGAATTTGAGCTGCAAAGGAAATCAGAAAATAATAAGAATATCCTCTCTCTTAAAACATTTAAAGAAAGATTCTTTGAAAATGACAATACCTTGCTTTTAGAAGCCGTGGTGAATTACAACCATAAGATCAAAGAGGTGATTCCACTTGACACCCCTTGCGATGTCTATGACCTTGAAGTGCCGGGGACACACAACTTTGCATTGGCTTGCGGCGTGTTTGTCCATAACAGCGCCAAGCAAGGCCGCAAGAAGGAATTCCAGGCCATTTTGCCCTTGCGCGGAAAGATACTTAATGTGGAGAAAGCACGATTGAACAAGGTGATCACATCCGAACAGATCGTCACCCTGATCACTGCCTTGGGAACCGGCATCGGAGATGAGTTCAAGATTGAAAAGACGAGATATCACCGGATCATCATCATGACAGACTCAGATGTCGACGGTAGCCATATCACCACCCTGCTTTTGACGTTCTTCTTCAGGTTCATGAAGCCATTGATCGATGAAGGCTACATCTATATCGCCCAGTCTCCCCTTTATTTGGTCAAGAAAGGAAAAGAGAAATGGTACTGCCACAATGACCGGGAAAAGGAAGCACTCTTGAAGAAACTCGGCACAGAAGGCATAACCATCCAGCGCTACAAAGGGCTTGGAGAGATGAATCCGGAGCAGCTCTGGGAAACCACCATGGACCCTGCAACAAGAACGATGAAGAAGATCACTATCGAGGACGCGATCGAGGCAGACGCAATATTCAATATCCTGATGGGAGATGAAGTTGAACCTAGAAGACGGTTCATTGAAGAGCACGCGAAAGAGGTCGTGAACCTGGATATCTAATCATTAAAAATATTCTGGAGTGGGATTTCTATGATACCTATTCTGAATCCTATAAATATTTTCGTATGGTATGGTAGTTAGGCGCTGTTTAATTTCAGGCATTTCTGTATTCGGGAAGAACGGGCTTTTATTTGATAATGTCAATTTCTGGAAATCCATTGCTATAATGTATCCGGTAAACATAGGCATTTTTTCTTCTTCCTCCGCTAATAAACACGCTCGTGTATCGCAATCTTTTTTTATCCACAATTCAACAAGATCTCCTAAATCATGACCTTCCATCCTTTTTAATCTTGAAATCGAACGAATCGCCATGTTACTATTTAGAAATAGAAACTTCTATTTAAATCTTTTTATTTATGATGGCAATTCACGGATGTAAAAATAGGCCTTTTCTTACCCCTACATTTCTCAAAAAACAGTAAAATTTATAAATATGTAGGGGTAATCTATTTCTATGGTCAGGATTAACAAGAAAACAATCAATGGAAACAGCTATTTTTACCTAGAGCATGCTATGCGGAAAAATGGACAGGTTAAGAAGAAAGAGCTCTATCTCGGGAAAAATATACCTCATAATATTGAGGAGTTGAAAAGGAAATTCTTAAGCGAAATCCGCAAGGAAAAATGGCATCCCCTCCTTAACAGCATAAAAAAAGGCTACGCCGAAGAGCTGAAGAGGATGCCTGTCTCTGCACGGCAGAAAGAGCAGGAGACCTTTGCAGTCAGGTTCACCTATGACACGCAGAGAATAGAAGGCTCGACACTGACTCTGAGAGAGACTGCAGACCTGCTTGAGAAAGGGATCAGCCCGCATGCAAAGCCCATAGGGGATATCAAAGAGGCTGAAGCGCATAAAG
Source organism: Nanobdellota archaeon (assembly GCA_043805315.1). Classification (GTDB taxonomy): domain Archaea; phylum Nanobdellota; class Nanobdellia; order Woesearchaeales; family JAHJEM01; genus JAHJEM01. The sequence continues at coordinate 9,224 of JAZDID010000032.1, forward strand.
ACTTATTTCAGGAGGTTTTAGAGTGCAAGAAAGATCTTTCGCTCTCCCTAGTTCTGCACTGGCACAGGAGACTGTTCTTAGGAACTAAGCCAGACATTGCAGGCCAGATCAGAACACATCAAGTTGCCATATCCGGAAGCAGGTTCATGCCTCCATTTCCAGCAGAAATATATCCTTTGCTCATGGATTTTTTCACATGGTACTCCAAAAAGAAAGGTACACTGCATCCAGTTGAGCTGGCAGCACTCGTTCATTTGAAATTCGTCACCATCCACCCTTTTACAGATGGGAATGGCAGGATGAGCAGGCTCATGATGAACTTTATCCTGAACAGGCATGACTATCCACTGTTCAACATCCCTTATGAAGGAAGAAAGAGCTATTATACCGCCCTGGAACGGGCGCAGGTAAAGAAGACAGACAGTATCTTTCTGAACTGGTTCATAAAACAGTATATGCATCAGCAGAAAAGATTCCTGAAAGGCTAGCCTTCCCCTCTTTTTCCACCAATATCTTTATAAACAAACCACATTTCCAGGCACCAGCATAGACGATTTCCACATATGTGATTCCTATGGCAGACAAGAAGGTCATCTCAAAGCTGAAAAAGAAGAAGAAGCGCTGGATCCCTATCATCTCGCCAGAATTGTTCGACAACCGGGTCATCGGAGAGACCTTCACCTATGACGCCTCCCAGCTGATGCACAAGGAAATCACTGCCAACTTCATGAACCTCATCGGCGACATGAAGAAGCAGCACATCAACATCAGGTTCCGCGTCATTGAAATAAAGGACGGGAAAGGCATCTCCCAAGTGATTGGCTATTATATCATTCCCTCTTCGATCAAGCGGTTCATCAGGAAAGGCAAGGAAAAAGTTGACAGTGCATTCATCGCAAAGACAGCTGATGGCAAATTCATCGCGTTAAAGCCCATGCTGATCACGAACAGCACAACCCACCAGTCAGTCATCACCAACCTGCGCAACACAACCAAGAAGATACTCCAGAACGTGGTCTCCACGTATTCTTATGACCAGGTCGTTGAAGGCATCCTCACCTACAACCTGCAGAAATACCTCCGGGATGCCCTGCACAAGATCTACCCGATCAAGATCTGCGAGATCAGGGACTTCCACCTCCTTGAAAAAGCGCCCCTGAACTTCAAGTTCACACCTGAAGACATCAGCCCGCTTCTCAGGAAGAAGGGAGAGAAGAAGGAGAACTATGCTGAGAGAGGCGGGGACAAAAGGGAAGGTGAGGAAGAGCCTGTAGAAGCAGAGGCAGAAGCAGAGGCAGAAGCAGAGGCAGAAGCAGAGGCAGAAATAGGGAAGCAGGCTGAACAGGCAAAAACCTCAGATAAACCAAAGGAGCAGGGAGAAAAAGAGGCAGAGGCTGATACAGAAACAGCTAGAGAAGCTGGCACAGAAGCTGAAATAGAGGCCGAGACTGAGGAAGCTGATGAACAAGAACCGAAGAAGCAAAAAGAAAAAGCTCCTCAGAAGAAAAAGGCCAGTAAGAAAGAATAAGTATGCATAACTCTCATTCTTGCACATTTAGGGGTTGAGTCAACTTTCTGGTATCTTTTTATATCGTGATGCAATTGCACGCCACCAAGGCGCAGACGGGCATTTTCCTGCGAGAAAATGCCCTACGCGACCACCCCCAGATTTTGACAAAATCTGGTAAAACCATTAGGAGTGGGACATAAAACTGCGGTTTTAGTCCCACTTCCATGCACATCAACAGTATTAGGGGACTGAGGGAACCGCAGTTCCCGAATGTCGCCTGGTTACTATCAAATCTTTATATAAAGATTTGGGGGCAACCCCCGGTCGCGTCTGCGCTGGGTGGCGTGCGACGAGGCGGGGGATGCCCCCTACGGGGTGCCGAGTAGCTCATCAGCAGATGAGCGTCGCACCGCCACCACCAGCGCATTCAAAAGATGAGAAGAAATTTTATAAACACCAATACGTTGCATTCGCCTCATGAGCGCAACAATTATAAATAACCGCATACATTGTCACCAATAGCTGAAATACTCTTGCATTTTTTAAAAAAAGAGGCATGGCATGAAAGACCAAGACTTTGTTCTGAACTGGCTCAAGGAGATCGGATGGCACACAGACCCCTTTGTCCCTGAGATTTGCGAGCCCATTGACCAATTCTTCGCAGGCTATGAGAAAGAGCGGGAAAAATTAAACTTGTTCATCCTGAACAACGGCTCTTTCGGGCGCGTACAAGGGGAAACCAGCATTGGAAAGACCATGCTCCTGAAATGGCTGGTGCACAAGCTAGAGAAGCACAAGAACAATTTCATGATCTCCTACATCACCAAAGAGCTCTACCAGAATGAAAAGCGCTTCCTTGACTACCTCTACCTGCCATTCGAGGCAGAGCATCCCATCAGGAGTGCGATGGAAAAGATCTTGGGGAAGAAAGAGAAAGTCACTAAGCTGAACATTGACAAGTTCCTGAAAGAGCGCGCGAAAAAACGGAGGTACATCCTGATCATCGACGACGCTGAAGAGCTGAAACAGGATGACATTGACTTGCTGAAGCGGATAAAGGCCATCCCCAACGCCTCCATCATCCTCGCAGGCCAGAAAAAAGAGCTGGACAAGCTCAAGCTCAAGGAACTGGGAAAAGATGAACTGAATGTTGAGCTCAAGGGATTGAGTTTCGAAGCTGCCAAGCTGATGCTCAAGAAAAGGATAGAGGCGGTCGGCGGCGATGATGTCTGGCCCTTCAAGGACAAGATCCTGAAAGACCTCTTTGCCATGGTGGATTACAATCCAGGAAGGGTACTGAAGGTCTGCCTGGAAAAGGCCAAAGAGTTGACTGTCGAGATCAAGATCGGCAAGATCAAGAAAGAAGAAAGCAAAGAAGAAACCCGGGAAGTCAGTTTTGAGCAGACAGAAGTGCAACATACTGCAGTCAAGCCCAAGCACGGCATCTTGGGTATCAAGTTCGCAATCATAGACAGCGAAGAAGAGCAGACAGCAAAAAAAGAAGAGCTGAAAAAGAAGCAAGAAGAAAGGAAAGAGGAAAGGAAAGACGAAAAGAAAGAGCAGAAACAGGCAGAAGAAAAAACAGCCAAGGAAAAGCCGAAAGAAGACATGAAAAAAGAGCCTGCGCTCGCCATCACAGTCAAGAGGGAAGAGAAGAAAGAGGAGCCTGAAAAAGAGTCAGAGGGCATTGTCGTGGATTTCGGGCTGGTCAAGAACGTCGACGAGATTGCAAAGCCGAAAAAACAGGCATCACCGCAGGAGCTGAAAGAGCAAAAGCAGCACGAGAACCTGATCAGCGCAATCACGAAAAAGATGGTGAAGCCGGCGAAGGAAACAAAGGAGGAGAAGGAACACAAAAGCACTCAAGAGACAGGAAGAAGGAAGAAACAAAGAAAGAGATAGTATCATTCTGAATACTGAAATATTTATAAATCGCACACCATCCCTCTCTCCCATGATTAACGTCATCAAGCTCGAGAACAACCGCACGATCATCGACCTCAAGGTAAATGCGTGTTATCTCGGACTGTATAAGAACGGAATGATCCAGCTGAACAACGTCTTACGCACGCGCGTGCAAGATCAATTGGAAGAGAACAGGCTCTACCCGGTGAAGATCTCTAAAATCGAACTGCCGGACAGGTTCCACGTGCAGGTCCTCCAGGACAGCTATGAACTCATGAAAGAGAAACAGCATGCAGACCAGCTTGATCTGGAGATTGATGTAAAGATCGGCAAGTACAGGCCAGAGACTAGCGAGTTCACGCTGAAGCACGATGCACTCGAGAAGCTCAAGCCGAAATTCGTGCAGGCAGCGACAATGATCCGTTCCGCGTTGTCCAACAAAGTGCCGATCCTCATCCGGCACCATGCAGACTGCGACGGCTATGCTGCAGCGCTCTGCCTTGAGCGCGCAATCTACCCTTTGCTCGAGAAAGAGCACCGCGAGCACACCTACCGGTTCTACCAGCGCTCGCCCTCAAAAACTCCCTTCTATGACTATGTCGATGCGACAAAAGACATCGAGAGCTTTATCCGTGCCTGTAAGCGCTTCGCGCATAGGACACCCCTGATCATTGTGGTTGATATGGGCTCTGGAGAAGAGAACATCCTAAGCCTCAACAAGCTGCAGATCTTCGAGCCGCGCATCATCGTGATCGATCATCATTACGCTGGTGAGATCGTTGACGGGAAAGCTCCTGTCTGCAGGATCGCGAACGTGCACCTCAACCCGTTCCTTGTCAACTCTGACTCACGGTTCTGTGCAGGTATCCTCTGCTATGAGCTGGCCCGGATGGTGAACAAGAAAACAGAGCTCATCGACTTTATCCCTGCTCTTGCCGGCATCGGAGATAAGGTAGAGCTGTATGAGCAGGCGATCCAAGACCACTATTTCCAGCTCGCGAAGAACGCTGGCTATGAAGAGGACTATCTGAGAAAGCTCGCAAAAGTGATTGATTTTGAAGCCTCAGCTGTCAAGTTCCTGGACATCGATAACATCATGAACGATCTTTTTGGCGAGGACAAAGAAAACCAGGAGAAACTGGTTACTTTGATTTCTCATGAGATCGAGGAGCGCGTGAATAGCCAGAAAGAAGCGATCAGAAAGTATGCTGCAGTGACAGAGAAAGAAAAGTTCCGCCTGATCATCCTGGACATTGCCAAGATTACTGTCCGGAGCGAATATCCTGGCTTGGGGAAGACCGTCGGCATCAGCCATGAGTTGTTCTCAGGAAAACAGCGCATAACAATAGGCAGGATGGAAGACGGCCTGATCTTCCGGTGCGACGGAGTTGTCGGATTTGACGTGAACAAGATCATCAAGGAGGCAGGCGAGAAATTCCCTTACGCGCTGGTTTCAGGAGGGGGGCACGCCTGTGCAGGCAGCTTGAACTTTATCCCTGCAGCGGCTGAAGAGGTGTTCGGGTTTGTGATGGAATGGATTGAGAAATTAGCCTAATTCGTCATATCGTCTCATGATATCTTGTATATGCGAGAACACGATCACTTTTTCAGGATCCTTGACCATCTCGTCTTCATGAGACCAGGTCTCTGCAGGGATGTGTATTGCCCTGATGCCTGCTGCGAGTGCAGGATTGATGTCGCTCTTGACTGAATTGCCTACCTTGAATGTCCTTTCCTTGTCTCTTGCGCCGATGATCTTCTTGAGCTGGTCATGGTGCTTGTTGTGGGTGATGATCGGATTTGGAAAAAATGTCGTGAGGCCATTCACTTCAATCTTCATCCTCTGGCTGTCTTCAGGCCCTTTGGTATACACTAAAATCTCGTCTCCTTTCTCAAGAAGGAAGTTCAGGGTCTCGATCACGCCTGGAAGGACAGTATTTTGATAGTTTTCTGGATCGAACACGCTCATGCCAAGCTGGAACACCTGCTCTTCTGTCTCTTTTATTGGCTCGAGCTTGCTCAGAGCGCACAGCTTTCTATAGGTTTCCACAAATGCCTGGGCAAATATTTCCTTATAAAAGCCGCCCTGCTCATTGATGAGCCGTGAGTTCTCTTCTTCGACCAAATGCGAGATGATCTGCGGTGTCGGAACCCTTGTCGGCGCTATTTTCAAGAATTCCTCATACATCCTGCTGATGAACATGATCGTGCATCTGCTATAATGGATCTCGCACGGGATGAGCGTGTCGTCAAGGTCGAAAATGAATGTCTTTTGCACGGAATCACCTGAAAGCGAGAAGGAAACGGTCGGGGTATAAAAAGTTAATTGCAGCTTCCTGGGCACTTGTTTGTTGAAGACAGTCCCCCCAACCAATCCCATCTAACCTGTTTTGCATTATGCCCACCAGCCATCCCCCACCACCCACCCTCACGAAGGTAGATGACAGGATTCTCAGTTTCAATTATCCATCGTGTGCTACCTAACTCATATTAGAAAGATTTAAATACTAGTGCTACCTAAATGTATACTGGTCTATTCATTTTTCCAGGTTTTTGCATGGAGCGGCAATGAGCTATCTTGTCAAGCAGACTGTGAAAGGGC
>JAZDID010000033.1:0-9142 GCA_043805315.1 Nanobdellota archaeon
GAGGATTGTGATGCTCTCGACGCCGGCTGCTGCGATGCCTGGCGAGATCGGGTTGGAATAGATGTACGTCGCCGCAGACTCCCGCAAGTACTCTATCAGGACCTTGTCTGCGACGCAATAACCTCCCTCAGCGCCGAACCCATTCCCTAACGTGCCGATGAGGATGTCTGCGTGGGCACCGCATACTTCCTCTGTCCCTCTTCCTGTTTTTCCGAGGGTGGCGACGCCGTGGCAGTCGTCGATGACCATGAGCACGCCTTCCTCATACGCATCCTGATATGCATCGACGATCTCTCTCATCCTCTTCAGGTCCTGGTATTCGCCGAGCATGCTGAACACGCCGTCAGAAATCACCAGGACACGCTGAAATTTCCCTCTGTTCTCCTCAAGGATGCTTTTCAGCTGCTCAAGGCCGAAATGCGTGAAGATCGCCTTGTTCTCTTTTGCCATGCCTGCCACGCGTATCCCGTCGATGATGCTGCGGTGGTTGAGCGCGTCAGAAATCACGAGCGTCGAGTCTTTCACCAGGCTGTCCTTGCTCTGGCCCTTGATCAGGCAGTGGATGATTGCGAGGTTTGCAGAGAATGCTGAGGAGAAGAGCATGCAGTCTTCCCTGCCATGGAACCAGGCGAGCTTCTGCTCCAGCTCCTTGTGCAATCTTGACGTGCCTGAGATGAACCGGACAGCGCCGGGACCAGTGCCGAATTCCTGCACAGCCTTTTCTTCAGCTTCCCGCAGGTTCGGGTGGAAGCGCATGCCGAGGTAATCATTGGAGTTGAAGACGAGAAATCGTTTTCCATTATGCAATCCCTGCGGAGCCCTGCCGTGCTGGAAAAAGTAGCCGTCGATGACTTTCTCAGGCAGCTTGCTCGAGCCAGCCGCATCTATCCGCCGGACTTCCTGCTGCAATAAGGATTGGAACTTTTTGTGCAAAGCCATCTGAGGGAAAAGCAGGCAGGGGTTTTAATATTTAACGGAAAAGCGAGCTGTAAAGTAAACATCATCTATTAGGAACATAAAATGACAAGATATTAAAGGTCGAAATAGAGTATGGCCTGGATATGAGTAAAAATATCACTCTCCACGCTACGAGAGTTAGTGTGACTTTTTCAGTTGGAGATTACGAATTGACTCAACTCGAAGAAAGAATAAATAGAATTAATGAACGGATACTTGAATATTTTAACAAAACGGGAAATTTAGTAATCAACCCACAGTTTTAGGTATCGATAAGCTTATAAAGAAACAGGTATCTAAAAGGAAATTATGAAGGGTTCATCTCAAAAAAACAGAGAATACAAAGGAAAAGAAAACACGAAATTCTGGATCGTTATCCCAAAAAAATAGTAGAAAAATCGAGGTGGCAACAACGAACTGAACTTGAAGTCGAAATAAAAAATGAAAAGTTAATAATTGATAAAGAGGGAATGTCAAAATGAAAGAAGATACAAAGAATTATGAACTAATTTTTGGTTCTAATACGATAAAACAATGTTATGGTGCTATTGAGTTTGTGAACAAAGGACAAAAACAACAAATTCTCAGATTTCGTGAAGGAGAAGGGAAAGTATTATGTACTTGTGCTGTTCGTGATATTCAAGGGAAAACAATTGTAAAAATAGATAATAATATAATCCAACACCTAGATGATAAATATAACGCTGAAATCACAGATGAAAGTTTAATAGTAACTGAGATAACTTCAAATAATATTGTTCTTGAATTTAAAAGAATTGGTAATAGAAAATTCAAAATTAACGGAGTATTCAATGCATTTGGGAAAATAATTGTTGCTACAGATGCATCTCTAAAAATTGGTTCTATGACTCTTTCAAATAACACATTTGATAATTGCTCGTCAGCTATTGGACTGAGATAAGAAAAAGTGATAGTTGAGTTTGAAAGAGAAAAATGATATTTGATTCAAAAAAACAATCTTCGCAGGATTAATAATACTCTTTGCATTAATAACTCTTTATTTCGGGTTTTTCATCCTTAAAAATAATTCCTTAATCATTTTAAGTGTAATATATATCATTTTAGAAATGCTAGTGAAATTTCAATTATCTGATAAGAAATGACGATAATTTTAACTTTTTTAACCAAAAAGCATAATAATCTAATGGAAAACTTCAAAACCAAATTGTTTTTTTAAAGTCTTTAACTTAGTTCTTGATTGATAAGTGATTCTCCGAAGAAGATGTTGATGAGATTAAACTTCGTAATAATATTGGATTTTTCCAGTCCACATATTGAATAATGTATCTTTTTTCCAAACGTCTTTTTCTTTTTGGACAGTTCTATATTTTGTCACCGTTTGAGGTTTTTCCACTGAACGATATTTCGTCACGGTTCTTGAACGTGTACAAGAACAAGAATCACAAGAGCCTAATCCAAGCCAACTTTTGTGTAAACATGAGCATGCGCTATCAACATCACAATTGCTACCACTTTCAATATTGGTATAATATTCAGTGTCTTGATATGGCTCATTTTCCGTTTGATATATTGTATCGGTATACGGTTCTTGAACATTATACGCTTCTATTGCTTTATATTGAAAAGGAAATGCAAAAATTACAACAGATGCAACTATTAAGAAAGATACAATAGGGATTATAAAATACAACCAAATTTTTCTTTTTTTGATAATCTGAACTCTATGTTCTTCTTTGTTGACTACCTTGCCACCGCAAGAAGGACAAAATTTATTATTGCCGTTTATTATTTTTTTGCACTTTGAACAGATACGTTTTTCTTCAGTCATCTAATTAAATATAAGAAGGACTTATTTATAAAATTTTCCCTTTGCGAGCCGTGAAGATGTTATATTAAACAGCAAGAATTCAATTCAAACTCGGAAAGAACAGACCTTTAAAACCACACTATTTTATTTGAGATTGATTTTTTAACAAAATGTAGAGAATTAATAGTATGAATGCTTTCATCCACTCCACTTTGATGATATTTATAAATTGATTGTTAATTGAAAGGGGAACTAAACTTAACAGCTTACGGAAAAACGAAATCAATGAGCAATACGTTTAAAAACACCCCTTGTTTACAATGGGCTGTGCCCAGATCGCATAACCTGGTATTGCGGCGGTCTCGAAAACCGCTTCCGAAAGGAAATCCCGGTTCAAATCCGGGTCTGGGCGTCCTGTCATTTCGTAAGAACTCGATGGCGATATCTGGGAGTTAAAACGGGTCGAGAGAAACCAGCAGGTTTCGACCATACCCGGTTCAAATCATTTCTCCGCGGAGAAATGAGCAAAGAGTGCACTCAAGTGCCATATTCACTTCGTGAAATGGCACGACATAAGCACGTACATCGCGGAAGAAATCGTGAAAGTCCGGGTCTGGACGCATTTTCTTAGCGCCTGAAACCTATATTCTCCATTACCAAAAACTATATAAATACCTTAATATCTAAACCAGTATATGGATTTCGACAGTGAATTCGATTGGTATGCCATGATAGACAAGCTGAGGGATGAGGACTTCGTCAGCCAGCTCAGGAAGCACTCAAAAGAAGAAATCATCATTTTCTGCATCAACCTCATCAGAGGCTGGGCATACCAGAAGAAACAGGACGAGATCAGGGAAGAGCATTTCTACAAGGAAGTCCTGACGCTCCTGAACACCTACGAGATCATGGGCGCCTCATCTGATGAGGAGCATTTTCTTTGAAGTCCTTTGGCTCGGCGTCTCGACAGTATAGAAAAATACCCCTGACCCTAAAACAGTGCCAGCGCCATCTTTGCCGTCCCACACAAGATCATGCCTTCCCTGAGACTGGGTTTCGTCAACCAAAGTCTTCAGTTGTTGTCCTGCAGCATTATAGATGTCGACCTTCACAGGGCTCTGATTCTCGAGCGTATAGGAGATCAAAGTTGACATTGAGAACGGGTTCGGCGCATTCGTGAGATTGAAGAATCTTGGCGCTTGGCCATCGACGTTTGTTGTCGGCAATGCAGGACAGGTCGTGTTGGACACATATTGATCCCAGAATGCCTTGGCGTCAGTATAGAATGCCTGGTCACTCGAATAGCTTGCCGCATTGAGGAATATCCACGGGTGGCTGTAGCTGTTCATCTCATTGATCTGGGCAGGAGTGAAAGGAAACTCAACATTCATGAAGGCATAGGCAGTTTGATCGCAAAGCCAGCCAGGGCACAGGTATGTTCCGTTGCCTTGCTCTGTCGTCTCCCTGTTCACGAGGAAGTCAGGAGAGATCTCAACTCCCCTGCTCGACCAGTACTGGTTCTCAAGGACGAGGTCGCAGAGGATGTTGATCGTGACAATCTCCCGCGCCCGTGCAGGAGTGATGGCTTCTGCCTTTGTTATCGGCATGGCGGAGGCAAGAGTCAAGAGTGCCCAGTAGCTGATGTTTCTGAACAGCCTTCTTGGCAGACTGCTCCTTTCTTTTTCCGATTCTTTTTCCGAAATGCTTTCCAAGTCATTCATGTTCGCAGTTCATGCATCTTCATCATGCATCATTCATTTTCGTCTTTCAGCAGGTTATTCGGGCGATATGGTAATCATACTTAGTATAATAAAGGTCTCGCCCTGCATATGAAAGTGACCGTCGTGTGCTGTCCCGTCCTTGGTTCCATACGCAGTCCCTGCAGTGCCCGTGTTCTCACCATCTCCCCAAGGGTCCATGAAAGAGATATTATAGCTGCCGTCCGCGTTGGGATGCTGGCTGAGGTCCTCAAGGACCATGTAATGGTTGTACCCATAGGTCTCAGAGCGCGTGGAGAGTATGACATATTCATTGTTCGTGATGAACTCAGTGATGAGATTGTTTATATCAGGCGAAGGATTTGTCTTGACCATGGTGAAGTTCTTTCCCTTGTAGCTTATCGTCCGGCTGGTGTTGGTTAGGCTCGTGTTCGTATACCAGCGGATGGAGATATTGTTCAGGTATGACGTATTCCTGAGGAGCTCAATAAGGGCGAGGACGAGGTTGTTCGTGCTGGTACCTGAGTTGTTCCGCGTCACCGTGAGGTTGCGGAGCGTCTCGATTAATTGGTTAGTGCTCATGTTGGTGATGCCAGGGAAGGTCTGGTTGAGCTTTTGTATGACACTTGCTCCTGAGGCTGGTCCGCAGGAGACATTGCCGAGGTGGTCGTTCGCCGTGCCGTTGGTGAACTGGGAAACATTAGGCATGTTCTGGACAAAGGGTATGTAGTGCGGTCCGTCAGAGCAGAACGTGCTCCCACATGCTGTGCCGCAGGTGACGAACTCGCTTGGGATATCCTCAAGGGCTATGGTCTCGACAGTCCACCTGAATTGCTGGACGTTATTCGCCTCATTGCTTTCGTTAATGTAACTGAATGGATCGAGCTCTATCTTGCCATCATAGTTCCCTAAGAGGCCATAGTTGAAGCGGGCATTGACGCCGATCGTGCTCTGTGCTTGAATAAAGGGGATAGGATAGTTGAACCACGTGCTCTGCTGGCTCATGATTGGTTGTATCCTGTAGCGGACATTCGTATAGGATGCAGAGTTGAAGTTCGTGATGGAGAACATGATGATGGCATCCTCTCCTGGCTGGACAGGGTTCCGCAGGAAAACTGCAGAGTTGAGCTGAAGGTCATTGGTGACCAGGTCTGCAGGGTATCGTGGCTCTATATCATAACCCTCGAATGATTGTCCGATAGGGCCGCTGATGGACTGGAATGCCTGGTTCATCAATGGTTGATACGTAAACATGTTTCCTCGGACAAGGAGGCCTGGAACGGGATAGGAAGGATCTTGCACGTAGAACAGTCCCGGCTGGATGTTGATGACGACAAGATTAGTGGCGAACTTCACCAAGACGCCTTCCCATGGCTCTTGGTATGTCATGAATGATTGAATGGACGAGAAAAGGTACGGCGTGAGCTTGGTGCCGTGCGCGAGAACCTGGAACATAAAAGGATCAGGAAAGGCTCGAAGCACGCTTTCCCCTTCGGGCATGGGCATCTCTTCATAGGTTGCCCAGAACGTGACCCTATCTCCCTCGCGTACAGGAGGAGCGAAGTATGACATCACCTTGATGCCGCTATAGGGTCCACCCATTTCTTCCTGGATGAAGAAGTAATACAGGAGATATTGGTCATCGTAATGCACTGGTGAAGTCACGACAGCACTGACTTCCACAGGAGTCCCTTGCGAGACGAGTCTTTGCTGGATATCATAGATAGTCGTCGTCGTGGGGAGATCAGCGGGTTCTTGTTCAGCGATGATTTTGGCCTGGTTGGGCTCAGACTCTCTCTGGACGCCAGGTAATGCATGGGCCGGATTGGCTCTGCTGAGAACGAAAAGTAAGGAGAAGATTACAACAACAAAACAATACGTGCTTTTTTCCGTTGTCCAACACCCCCCCAATATACACTGACATATACAAAAGTCCATAATAGAAAAGACGCGCCACTATAAATAACTTTTGGTACAATTCCAGCGAAGGAAACAGAAGAGACTGTCAGCTTTAAAAAGATAGCATGGATAGGGTTCTGCAGAATATTGTGCAGCTTTGATTCCTCTCTGATCAATGCGGCGCATTCGGCGAAAAGGTGATGACTTCTTTTATCTGTAGAGTCTCATTGCCCAAAGTAAAGACTCCATCGTATGCCATCTCTCCATAGATGGTCCCTGCGCTGCCAGGTGTCTGGCCGTCGCCCCAGGGGTCCATGAACGAGATATTGTACTTGCCATTGGCATTGGCTGTGTGCTCGAAATCCTCAAGCACCATGAAATGCTTGTAGCCGAAGGTAAATGATTCGACGCAGACCATCGTGTGCTCGTGCTTGGTATAGAACTCGTCATGGATAACAGAGACATTCGGATAGATATTTGTCTTGAACACGGTGACTGTCTTGTTCAGGTAGGTGAAATTTCTCGAGGTGTTGGTGAAGGCTGTGTTGGCATACCAGTGGATTGTGACATCGTCCTTGTACTTGGACTGCAGGATGAGCTCGATCATGGCCAGGATGAGGTTCCGCTCGTTGATCCCATTCTTGCTGATCAGGGACCTGTTCCGCAATTCCTCGATGAGCTTGGTGCCGCTCATGTTCACGAGTCCAGGAAGTGACTGGTTCAGCTTCTGGAGCACGCTGGTGCCTGAGGCAGCACCGCAGGAGACATTGCTCAGGTTGTCAGTCGATGTGCCGTTGGTGAACTGGGTGATGTTAGGCATGTTCTGCCAATAGCTCGCAAAGTGATACTGACCATTGCTCGGATCGCCGCAGCCGACAGTATAGATAGGATCAGGCATGTCTGAGGGAGGCTCGTAGGGAAGCGCGTCGTAGCCTGGATCAGGACAGTTAAAAGTGAAGTAAACAGGGTAATTGAAATGATTATAATGCTCATAATAGAACGAAGGAGGGGGAGATTCGTCTACACCGATTCCCTGAGCGCAAGGGATGCGTGCCTGGACAGATAGTGCAAGCAGAAGAACGCCGATAGTTGCAAGCAGGCAGCTCGACAATACCAGAGCAAAGGCATGGAGAATTTTTGCATTCATGTGTACCCCTCCTTGAAATTGTTGAGGAAAAAGCTGCATGAATATAAAAAAGTATGTGTTTTTGCCGCAAATGAGTCTATATTTTTATAATCGAAAAATTTATGTATTTGATATGTATTCGAAAAATATCTCTGCAATAAGAGGTGATGCCCATGAAAGGATTGAACCTTCTGTTTTCCTCAGCAGTGTGCATTCTTTTCCTCCTTTCCATTGGCTGCTCTCCTCAATCATCTGAGAAAATCCCTCAAGACAACATCCCTCCGGACAATCAAACTCGAGATGAGAATACCTCCCTGCCAGAACCTTATCCGCCTGCTGAGCTGAAATTATCCAGCCCTGCATTTGCGCAGGATGGCATGATTCCAGCAGCATACACCTGCAAAGGAAAGGATATTTCTCCGGAATTGGTTTTCGAGAATATTCCTGCAGCGACGAAAAGCCTCGCACTTATCCTCGATGATCCTGACGCCTCTGGATTCACGCATTGGCTTGTCTGGAATATCCCTGCCAGAACCTTGAGAATCTCGGAAGGAGCAGAGGTTGGATTGCACGGGAGGAATGATTTCAGCACGATCGGCTATCAAGGGCCCTGCCCGCCGTCCGGCATGCACCACTATGTCTTCACGCTCTTCGCGCTGGATACAGAAATCCCTTTGCCTGAAGGCTCAAACCGGCAAAATCTCATGAGCGCAATGCAGGGGCATGTGAGAGCGACAGCTGAGCTTATAGGAACATGCACAAAATGATTTTCGACAGCTAGTGCTGGTCTGAAAAAAGAGTAACTTTAAAAACATCTCATAATCTTCTCATATCAAGTGTCGGCATAGTATAGCCTGGTTATTGCCCCAGACTCATAAACCTATGAGTGACGAGCACACTGCAAGCGTGCGATGACTATTCATGTGGAGCAATCTGGTGATCCCGGGTTCAAATCCCGGTGCCGACATTTTTTACCATAATTATTGGGACCACATTATTTTTAAATTTGTTTTTAGACGATAAAATATCTTGACATTGGTTTTCATAGGATTCTTCCAATCGATAATACTACTTGGAGCAAGCATGCTTGTCGGCGATCCTGTCTTCCAAAACTTCAAAATCGTCTTGATGATCGTCGCATTCATTATTTTCATCGCTCTACCTGTTATCGTAATCATGTTTACCGCCACATCAGTTCGCCACTACGTAACATACCTATACAAAAAAGTAGGGGGCTAATTGAAATAAGTTTCATAAGTCGATAGTTACCACAAATTATTTAAATATGAAAACGATAAATCAATTATGAAGGATAATAATGAATAAGCAGCTCAACTTCCTCCAGCACATCTTCACGATCCTCAAGCAGCACGGCCGGGCCGCGGTGGTCCTACCGGACAATGTCCTGTTCGAAGGCGGCGCGGGTGAGACGATCCGCCGCGAACTCCTCAAACAGGCCCACGTCCACACCCTCATGCGCCTGCCAACCGGGATCTTCTACGCCCAGGGGGTAAAGGCGAACGTTTTGTTCTTAGACCGGAAACCCGCCCGGGAAACCGCCTGGACGGAAAAACTCTGGATTTACGACCTGCGGACGAACCTCCATTTCACGCTGAAGGAGAACCCTCTCAAGCGCTCGGACCTGGATGATTT
>JAZDID010000034.1:0-30749 GCA_043805315.1 Nanobdellota archaeon
CTTTTCCCGCTTTAGAATGTCATAGAGCCCGGCAAGGTTATTTTCTATCTCTTCATCGCAGACAATCCCTCCATACGCAGTCTCAGCGCCGAGCAGAGGAGAGAAGCGGATTGTGGTGAAGAGCTTTTTCGGAAACACTGGCAAGAAGCCTATTATATTGTCATTTCTGTAGAAGATATAGATCTCTGGTTTGCTGATGTTTTTTGAGAGGATGGCCAGCCATTCATAGGTGAGGAACAAAGTGAACGTAAACTTGTGCTCAAGCTCTCTGATGATCTGCTCTGCCTGTTCTAGCGTGTATTTTTTGATAGAGTGCATGGTCACGACCTGCCCAGGATTTCCTGACTCGAGTAAACTTTGCAGCTCTTGTCTTGAGCAATGTGAGAATACAGCCAGTCGATGTACTTCCTCTGCCTCGGGAATATCGGATCAAGATGATGCGGGTGGATGTCAAACACCACGATATTGTTTTTCGCTTTTGCCTTTGCAAAGAGCTCTTTTGTGTAGAGTATCGCATCTTCCAGGTCAAGATTGAGATAGAAAGGACTGAAGAGATACGTGTCCATGATGTGCAAAGGAATCTCGAGGATGCCTTCTTCTCTCTTTGGCTGTGCCAGCTCTGTAGAATATTCTGAAGAATCAAACTTGTGGAACTTGCTGAAGAGCTTCAATGAATGGGCGCCTTTTTTTAGGTAGTGTATGCGGATGCCCTGCGGATAAAAACCAGTGATTGACTTGAACAGTTCGCGCTCCTGGCGTATCTTCTCTTCATTATGATATTCCTGGCCATGCAATGCAAGGTCAAAGCCATTCTTTTTCAGGAGCAGTGCAACCGGCTTGATTTCCTCGCGAGTGTACGACAGGCTCTTTCCCCTATTCACTGCAAAGAAATATGTGCTCTTGATCCTGTGCTTTTTCTCCAAAGCAATCCATTCCTTGAAACAGTCCCACCTGTTCGGCTGGAATACAAGCAGTTTCGCCCTGATGAAATCTATCACGCTTCTCTTCCCCTGGAGCAATTCGAGAAAGCTCACTCCCACGAACCTGAACAGGAATAAATCACGGTAATGTTCTCTGATGCGGATGTGGTCAATGTCATGGGTGATCCAGACACCCCAGTGCTTGTTCTTCATTGGCATTCTTTGATGAAAATGAAGTGCTGTTTATAAAAATGTTGAGGTGAGAATTACCTTCTAATTAGTTTCTATATAGAAGATAATTGTGGTGGTGTCTGTCAAGTACATGAAATAAGAAGTTTTTTAATTACGCAGAATTTTCAGGATGACGTGACAAAAAACATTAAAACCATCATGCAGCTGGTCAAAAAAGAAGCAGACCACGAGGACTGGCAGTATCACATCCTTCCTGTGCTCCAGTATGCTAAAAAACTGGCAAAGATCTACAAGGCTAATCAAGAGATTGTCGAGCTTGCAGCCATCCTGCACGACATCGGAAGAATTCGCTTCGGCGACGAGGACCACGAGCTAACTGGAGCAAGAGCTGCAGAGAAGATACTCCAGGCGCAGAGATATTCTGAAAAAGTCATAGCAGCGGTGAAAGAATGCATCAGATCACACAGGGGAAGCAAGGATATTCCACTAAAGTCAATAGAGGCGAAGATAATCGCAAATGCAGACGCCATGTCCCACTTCGACACTGTGCCAGTACTGTTCTACTGGATCACCAAGCGAGAACGCTTTGAGGAATCCCTGCAATGGGTGGATGAGAAAATAGAAAGGGATTGGCAGAAGAAAATAACATTGCCCGCAGCAAAGATAATGATGAGAAAGAAGTATGAGGCAGTCAGGATTGTCCTTAATGCGAATAAACAGTATCTTGACAAGAAAAGATAAGACGCTTTATAGATGAAAGAGACTCACTTCTTCCCGAAGAACTCTTCCACACTGCCCACAACGTACCTGACCTGCTCCTCACTCAATTCAGGGTACATCGGAATGCTCAGGATCTCGTCACAGGCCTTCTCTGCGACAGGGAAATCTCCTTTCCTGTACTTCAGATACCTATACGCTGGCTGCAGGTGCAAAGGAATAGGGTAGTGGATGCCGCACTGGATCCCTTTTCCTGCAAGGAACTTCATGAGCTCGTCCCGTCTCTGGACTCTGATGACATACATGTAATAGACCTGCTTGTAGTCAGGATGAGTCTTTGGTGTTGTGACGACATCTCCGAGTTTCTTGTTCAGCTCTGCGAACAGTTCATCATACATCTTCGCATGCCTGATCCTTGCGCGGGTCCAGACATCCAGATATTTCAATTTTGCGTCGAGAATCGCGGCCTGTAAGGTATCCATACGGTAATTGTGTCCTTCAAACTCATGCAAGTACTTATCAGTCCTGCCATGATTCCTGAGCATGTCCATCTTCTTGGCCAGCTCTGCATTATTCGTCACGATCGCGCCAGCATCGCCGAATGCGCCGAGGTTCTTTGCAGGAAAAAATGAATACGTCGCCATGCCGCTGATGACGCCTGGCTTTTTTCCCTTGTATTCTGCAAGGTGCGCCTGGGCAGCATCCTCAATCAATAAAAGGTTATGGCTATCTGCAATCTTCTTGATCTCTTCCATCTCAGCCATCCTACCATAGAGATGGACAGCGATGATCGCTTTTGTCTTCTTGGTAATCCTCTTCATGAGCAGCGCAGGATCAAGATTCAAGGAATCCTGCTCAACATCGCACAGCACCACCTTTGCGCCGACATTCGTGATGCTTTCACTTGTCGCGATGAAAGTGTTGGCTGCAGTGATGACCTCGTCGCCTTTCTTAATCCCTAATGCGCGCAAGGCAAGCTCGACAGCGACAGTGCCGTTCGCAACACAAATGCAGTGCTCCATGCCAGACATCCGTGCGAAGTTCTCCTCGAACATCTTCAGCTTCGGGCCCATGATGAACGCTGAATTCAGGATGACATCTTTTATTGCGGCATCGATATCTCCTTTTATCGAGAGGTAATTCGCTTTCAAGTCGACGAGAGGGATAGTCATGCGAGACGAGAATTGAGGATGGTTTAAATAATTTATGTAAATTTTTTATGAATCAAAATTGCTCCATGATAACTTGAGGCAGATAAGTGAAATAATATTGATTGAAATACAGGACTGAATCAGTATCCTCAATCTGGTCTTTGAACGTGTCTTTGCATTCTGACAGCATAGCTTTCAGTTCGATCGCGTTTTTCACGATGACTTGGACAGCAAGATTCCAGGACCCAATCTGGACAAACAAAGCGATGGTTTCATTCCTGTTTGTGAAATATGAGAGTATTTTCTTTCTTTTTTCTATATCAACATTTTTTAATTGCAAGAGAAGAGAATAATACTGGAAGCCGAGTTTATGATAATTGAATCTCAGGAGAAAATCCTTTATTATTCCTTGCCTGATCAGCTTTCTGATCCTGTACTTTATTGCATCTTTTGAGAGTTCAAGCTTCCGGGACATATCAAGCAATGATGTCCTCGCATCCTCTTCAAGGATTTTCAGTATCTGCAGATCAAGCTTGTCGATTTCTGTTTTCTCATCTTTTTTTGCCTCGAAATCTGCTGCATACGGAAGGGCTTTGAGCGGAAGCAGCGGGATGCCTGAGGTCAGATACCTGGGAGGCAGGTGCATGAAGCCTGAAATGATAAAAATCTCGTAAGCCTTGAGCAGGCCGGTGAATTTGTTTGCCATATTCAGCATGATCGCATCAAGGTCCTGTATGGTTCTCGTATACAGCTGTATCATGAAATCCCATTTGCCACTTGTCGATATGATCCATGAAACATTTCTATGATCACGCAAATATGCAATGACCATCTGTTCATCGTCTTTTGAAAGGTTGTAGAATTCGAGATAGATATTGAACTTCAGATACCCTAAAGCGGTACTGTCAATGACTGCATAGAAGTCAGTAATGATTCCTTCTTTGACCAGCCTCTCAATCCTGTAACTGACAACCTCTTTTGAATAGCCAAGAATTTTCGCAATGCGCGTTACTGGCGTCCTGCTGTTTCGAACGAGAATTGAGAGTATATTCTTGTCTTTTATATCCAACTTGATACCCTTTTCTTCAAGAGTTTCTGGCGCAATCACGCTTGCCTGATCTCGAGGCCGCATTTTTTCTGACATTTTACTTATTTTGATTGATTTATATATAAATTTTACGAAAATTTAGTGAAAATTGATAAAAAGTTTTATATTCTTATAACCACCACTATATAGTAGAAAAAAGAGGTGATGAACATGGCAGACATAACAGATCTCATCCAGCCCCCTGAAATCAAGAAAGAAAAGGGAGAGTCTTGGTCTGGATTGACAGAGTTATGGCTCGAGACCTACATTGACTGCCCGCATAGATGCAGCTTCTGCTTTAACAGTGCAGGAGGCATACGGCATGAAGAAGGATTGCTGAGTGAAGATGATTATCTGGATTTCCTAAGACAGTTCAAGGAGCTTGGAGGAAAGACCGTCGGATTGCCTGGCGCAGGTGAGCCTCTCTTTGGGAAGAACAAAGAATTGACATTAAAGATTGCAGATTACTGCAGCCAGAACAACATGCACCTGGTGATATTTACCAGCGGATACCTCTTGAATGATGAGCTGATCAAAAGGTTCAACAGGCCGAACATCTCATTCATGATAAAATACAACACCTTTGACGAACCAAAGCAAGACACCATGGTAGGAACGCCTGGCTATAGCAAGAGAAGAAACGAGAACATAGAGAAACTCATCGAAGCAGGATTTACCAGAGATTACCGGCTTGGATTCGTGAATTCCATCATGACTGAAAACTACGAAGAAATCCCGAATATGTTCAGATATTGCAGGGATCGTCACATCATTCCTGATTTTGATACGCTTCAGGAAAAGGGAAAAGGCGCGACATGCGGCCTTTGCTCCCAAGATGAGAAGACTAAGATGATGTTCCAGATTCTGCAGGAGATTGATGAAAAAGAATATGGCTACACGTGGCACATCAGCCCGACCTATGTTGCCGGAAAGTGCGAAAGGTACAAACAGCACCTGTACGTCGACAGGTTCGGAAATGTTAGCCCGTGCCTTGGGACGCACCTGGACAAGGTCACGGTTGGAAACCTCAAGGATGGCAAGCACCCATACGGCATCCTGGAATCGATCTGGCTGTCCCACCCGCTCGTACAGAAGATACGTGAGAGGGAATACGAAGGGGCCTGCACGCGCTGCACGAACTACCAACAGAGAGACTGCAATTCATGCCTGGGAAGGTATGCAACAATCGACACTGCAACGAACACCGTCATGACAAGGGGATGCTGGAATTACAAGGAAAGCAAAGATGAGGATACTATCGCCGTATGATTTACGGAAAGGTTCCACCGAAACCTTTAAATACAACTTCATATTTACTTGATACGAATTCATAGCTATTGGTGATGAATATGAAAAACCAAGAACAGAAGCTCGTGCAGTCTCCGACGCTGCGCACGATCCGCATGGTCGAGGACACCTTGAAGAAGATGGATGAGAGCCTGATCACTGTGGCTGAGCTCAAGCGCAGGCTGCCGAAACAAGTTAACCATATCGCGCTGATGGAAATTCTTGAATACCCTGTCGAGAACAAGAAAATTTACGTGAGCTTCAAAGGAATTACGTGGATTGACTATGACAGCCCAAAAATCAGTGAGATGATTCGGAAAGGAAGGGAGTTCATCCCACACAGAAAAAACTAGTATGCCCTCTCTCCACTCTCATACTTCAGCTCAGAAACCTTCTTGACCTGCTTCGCAGGATTTCCGACGACGACTGCATGGGCTGGAACATCTTTGGTGACAACAGCGCCAGCGCCGACCAACGCATTCTTGCCAATGGTCACGCCAGGCAGCAAGGTCGCATTCGCACCGACCTTGGCACCCTCCTCGATTGTAGCTCCTTTCAGGTTTTCCTTTGCCAGATTGGAGCGCGGGAATGGGGCGTTGGTCATGACGACATTCGGTCCTATCCAGCAGCCTTTTTTCAAGACGCAGAATTCCGGGATGAACGCCAGGGTATGTATCCCCACATCATCTTCAATCGTGACATGATGCTGGATGTCTGACTTTGTGCCGACAGAGACATTCTTGCCGATCGTATTCTCTTCCCTGATGGTCACCATGTTGCCGGTCTGGAAATTGTCACCTATCCTGTTCCCTGCATAGATGATGGAATGGCTCCTGATCAGGCAGTTCTTGCCGATGACTGTCTTGAGCTCGCCTGGCTTTTTTCCCCGTGGAGGGCAGCCGATGATGCAGAAGTCCTCGATGACAGTGCCTTCGCCGATCTCGACGTTCGGGTGGATAATAGCGGTCTTGGCAATGATGGCTTGCATGAATGCTGTGAACCTTTGTGTGTTTTTAAATGTTTATCTTCCAATCTTATCTAATGTCTCAACAGCAGCATCAAACCGCAACATTTAAATATAACAATAACATCACTTTTTATAGTGATATTGTCATGAACCTGGAAGGCTGGAAAATCAGGCCGAGCAAGCACTTCATCCTCGGCTGGATGCGGAAATGGAACTGGGATGTCCACGAGCTCAGGAAAGCACTGGAAGGAGCGCGGAAAGTTGATAAGGTCGGAAAAAACAAGTATGAAGTGTACATACACACGAAAGGAAAAGGCAGGAAAATCATCTTTGTCAAGGACGAAGAAATGAAAGAGCTCTTCGTCATAACCGGAGCTGAAGGAACATGAGAACATGCATCGTGTGCGGAAAAGGGAAGCTGGAGAATGCAGCAGATATCGCCTTGGAGATTGAAGGCTACATCTTCATCTTGAAAGGCGAGCGCTGTACTCATTGCAGAGAGGAATTCCCCCATGAGGAAGAGACGCAGCAGGCAATCACCATCGCCAGGAAGCTCGGAGTTTGGCCAGAGCCCATGAAACTCTACCGACATCTCTCGAAAAGCGGTGGGGGGCTGATGTTTCGCATCCCTGTAGACCTAGAACGCCAGCTCAAGTTGAATGAGAAGACTGAGATCGCTATATCAAAATTGAATGGAAAAATTATTATTGAGCCCGCAGAGACCTAGAACTTATTATCGTACACGCTTTCGTCTCCTTTCAACGGCAGCTTGACCTCTTTACCAGTCATGGCTGACTTGTAGATTGCCATGATCAGCTCAAGCGTATGCAAGCCTTCTTCTCCGTTGACCTCGCATTCCTTGTTGTCCAAGAGGCAGTGCACGACGTTCCTGTACACCCCTGTATGTCCGAAGCCGTACACAGTCGGCGGATTGGTCCCGATATTTTTCACATTTTCGTCATCATTATCCCAGTCCTTGAAATTCCAGATCTCCATCTTGTTCAGCGCTGTACCGCCGACCTTGACTGTGCCGTTCTCTCCCTGGATCGTGATTGAGCCTTCCAGGTTCTTCGGAAAGGTCAGCGTGGTCGCTTCAATGATGCCGAGCGCTCCGCTCTTGAATTTGACCAGTGCAGCGCCGGTGTCTTCTGTCTCGATATCCCTTCCCAGCCGCTTTGCAATGCCCATGACAGTATCAACAGGGCCGAGAAGCCAGCGCAGCATGTCAATATGATGTGATGCCTGATTCAATAAAGCGCCGCCATCCTTCCGCAATTTGCCGTGCCACTCATCCTGGTCATAATACTCCTGCGGCCGCTGCCATCTCACGATGACTGTCCCGAGGTAAAGCTTGCCGAACCTTCCTTTATCAATCGCTTCCTTGAGCTTGACAATCGGCGGATTGTATCGGTTCTGTTTGATAACAAATAATTCGATGCCATTCTTCTTGCACGCCTCCACCATCTCCCGTGCCTCTTTCATAGAGAGAGCCATGGGCTTCTCAGTGATAACATTGATCTTGTGCTCTGCAGCCTCTATCGTCATGCTCGGGTGCAGCCAATTCGGCGTGCAAATCACCACAGCATCAGGCGTGACCTTGTCCAGCATCTGGATATAGTTCGTGAAGTGCTGGCAGCCCTGCTCTTCTGCTGCCTTCCTTGCCTTGGCCTCATCAAGGTCACACACTGCGACGAGCTCAAGCTCAGGATGGTCCCTGATCGCATGGAAATGCTTCTCTGAGATCCTGCCGCAGCCGACCAGGCAAAGGCGGAGCTTCTTACTGGTTTTGTCAGACATGCAGGGAAAGAACAAGACTGGTTTTTTAAATGTTGCTGAAAAAACTCAAGATTCTCCTGCTAATCCTTTTTCTCAAACCTTCCAGCAAACAACCCTCTCAAGAACCCATGCCCGTAGCTGAAGTGCAGGATGAAGTAGAACAATGGAGAGGCAAGGCTGAGCAGCAGTTTTCTCGAGTAGAATAATGCTGAGATAAACCCGAGCAGAGTGTAGAGGGCAAGCAACCCGAAGAAAATCTTGACAAACAGGTAATTCCCAATAAGGATTCCAATTGAGCTGATGAGCACTCCTGCCAGAATTGCTAGTGCGCCAATGCTCGGAGCAGCGTAGATAAGTTTGAACGAGTCCGGATGCTTCTTAATACGCAACATCGCACCCAAGCCATACTTGTACATCTGCCTGTAGAACTTCCTGAGGGAATCGCGCTTCTGCAGGCTCACCGTCGTGTCAGGAGTGAAGATGATCTGGTAGCCGGCCTTGTTGATCCGGAGATTCAGCTCTCCGTCCTGGCCGCACCAGAGTTCCTCGTCGAAATTGCCAACTATATCGAATATTTCCCGACGGTATGCAGTGAATGCCACGCTGCGGACAGGCCGTTCTTCCTTGAGCATGATGTTCTGGTCAGTGCTCTTGAAGCCTCCGAATGCTGTGGAGAAAACCAGGATGATGGAGTTCGAGACAAATCCCTGCTGCTGGCCAGGAGGATTGCTGGAGACGCCGACTGCCATGACCTTCTTCGGATACTTCTCCAGCTTCTTCACCAGCGTACTCACAAAGTCCTTGGATGCATAGCAATGGCTGGAGAAATTGAAGATGTACTTGCCCTTCGCATGCGTGAGGCAGATGTTCCTGCCGACTGCTGTATTCCTTCTCGGATTCTTGTACAGCTTGATGTTCCTGTTCTTCTGCATGAATTTTCTGACAATCTCAACAGTCTTATCAGTGGAGCTGCCATCTGCGATGATGATCTCAATCCTGTCCTTCGGGTAATCCTGGGTCTCGAGGTGCTGCAGCGTGTTGCCTATATGCTTCTCGTCATTGTACACCGGGATCAAAAAGGATACCAAGGGTTTCATGGTAAGAATGAGATAACTAGGCTGTTATAAATGTTTTGTTGATTATTTCTTCTTTTTCTTCTCGATCGCGATCTGCCGCACGACCTCAGATATCTCCTGCTCGACAGACTCGATCTTGATGTAGATGCGGAAGATAAGGTAGAAGAGCAGGATGATGCTCACGCTCACGATGAGGTTGATGCCCCGCTCGATGCCGAAAAAGAGCGCGATGCTGGTCGTCCAGTCTGGAAAGACAAAGAAGAGTATGGCAAGCAGCCACAACAGCGACCAGAAGATGAACTCGCGGACAGACAGGTTGCCGGACTTCATGCGCAGGATCACCCTGCTGAGCGCAAAGACAGCAAAGATGAGGACAAGCACCTGGATGAGGTTGAACATGGAAGCCAATAATCGCGTATGGTATTTAAATTTTTTCTAAAATCTTTCCTGATTGCACCCAATCACTTCCCTCTTTTCCTTATTGTGCCCACCAGCCACCCCCACCACCCACCCATTTTAGGGTGCCTGACAATATGAATCCTGAGAACAGAATATTTAGAAAAACACAATGAACTTGACAATGTCGTGTTTTCACAAAATATATAAACCCCCCGCCCTCCCTCTCCAGTTATTATCGTGGGGGAGTATGCATGTCCAAAGCACGGTTAAGACGATTGCAGCAGAACAGCCTGACAAATGCATCAGCTGATGAACCGCAGCAAAAGGAAACAGCTGCAGGGAAACATGCTCCCCAGAAAAAAGAGAGCGATGACGAATTCTCCTTCGACTTCTCGAGGAAAAAGAAGGCAGTCCAGAAAGCTGCGCAGAAAGGATACACCAAGGAAAAGGAGCCAAACGAAAAAGAGCAAAAAGAGCAGGATGAGGAGGAATTCTCATTCGGGACAGGATTCTTGAGCATTGTCAAGGACAAGCGATTTCTCTCAACCATATCCATCATCCTCCTGATTCTCATTGCAGTCCTTGTCAGCGCCTACTTCAGGAGCTATCCAAACACCCTTCCAATCACCAAAGACTGGGCGACCAACAACGTGAACGCCTATTACCGGAGCCAGATATCAGCACAGGTGAACCAGCAGTATCCCAACCTGCCCCAGCAGTCCAAGAATGAGATCATCGACAAGCAATACGCTGAATTCTACGCGAGCAACAAGGATCAGATCGACAAGAACATCCAGGATGCGAGGAGCTTCTTCCTGCAGAACTTCAAGGACGAGAACGGCCAGACCTATATCCTGAACATCGACTCGTTCTACTTCTTCAGGCGGGCGCAGAACATCATCACTAAAGGACATTACTATGACACGCTCGAGAAGGGAGTTCCCTGGGACGACCACATGCTCGCGCCAAAGGGACTCGCCACAGAGGCGGACTTCCACTCCTACTTCGCAGTCTACCTCTACAAAGCCTGGCATGTTCTCAATCAGAACATCACCTTGACCAGTGCAGCATTCTCTGTCTCAGTCATCCTCGCCTCCCTCTCTACCATCCCTGTCTTTTTCATCGTCAGGAAGAAAGTGGGTAATTTCGGCGGCTTCTTCGCAGCCCTGCTGCTCGCCATCCATCCAGTCTTCCTCGGCAGGTCGAGCGGAGGGGATTTTGACAATGATGTCTACAATGTCTTTTTCCCAGTCATCATCTCCTGGATCTTCCTGGAGACTTTTGAGGCGAAAAGCCAGAAGAAACGGGTGATTCTCTCTCTTTTGAACAGCCTTGTCATCGGCATCTTTGCGTTTGCCTGGCGCGGAGGATGGTGGTACATCTTTGATTTCATCGTCGGAGTTATCGCACTGTACATCTGGTACATCCTCGCGAAAAAGCTCATCAACCAGGCAGTGGAAAAGGACTGGCTCAAGATGTCGGAGTTCTGGACGCGGCTCATATTGTTCATCCTCGCCATCCTGCTTGCGCCGCTGCTCATCTTCTACCTGTTTTACATCCTGTATACAGTGCTCAGGCATTTCAAGAGGCGCCAGAGCCTGCCAAAAGAATACCTTGACGTGTTCAATACCTTCATCCTCCTCCTCATCTTCATAGCAGCATCAGCACTCTTTGTCACGCTCTTCAACGGGTGGAGAGTTTTCATCACCGGTCCGCTCTCTCCCATCAGGATCACCTCGCTGCTCATTGCCGCAAAACCAGACCTCTGGCCGAACGTTTACACAACTGTCGCAGAGCTCAATCAGGCCAACCTCTCCGGAGTTGTCTCCCAGATCGCGAGCTTCGGCGAGATTGGCAACAAGTACAACCTCTTCTTCCTTGTCGCCTGCCTCGGCGTGATATTCGGCCTGGTCAAGAAGAAGATAGACTGGAAAGACCTGTTCCTGCTTGGTTTCTCTATCATATACTATCTTATCATCACAACTCCTGCTGTCCTTGCGCTCCCAAAGACAACCTACCTCCTCCTTTTTGTCATCCCGATCATTGTCGGCCTCTTCCTCCTGCTCAAGGATGAGACTGTCGATGTCAAGTATGCAGTCTTCCTAATCCTCTGGTTTGTCGCGACCATCTATGCAGGAACCAAAGGCATCAGGTTCATCACCCTGCTTGTCCCAGCGTTTGTCATCGCCTTCGGCGTGGCAGTAGGAAGGATATATAGCATCCTTTCTGACCTTGTCCGGATCGAGCTCAGGATCAACAAGCATCTCACCAAGGCCATATTCGCCATCCTCTTCCTCCTCCTGCTCATCAACCCCTTGAAAGCAGCTGACGGCATCTCCAGAAATGCAGTTCCTGTATTCGACAGGCCCTGGTATGAAGCAATAGGCAAAATCAAGGCAGATTCAAAGCCTGACGCGATCATCAACAGCTGGTGGGATTTCGGCCATTTCTTCAAAGCCATCGCAGACCGCAGAGTCACCTTTGACGGCGCAATCCAGAACACGCCGCCAGCGCACTGGATAGGAAAAGTCCTGGCAACAGGAGAAGAAGACCAGGCAGTCTCTATCTTGCGCATGCTCGACTGCGGCCAGAATGACGCCTATGACCTGGTCAACGCCAAACTCCAAGATACTGTCACGTCTGTAGATTTGGTGAATGCCCTCATCCTCCTTGACAAAGCACACGCACGCACGCTGCTTCAGAAACAAGGGTTTGATGAGACAAGCAGTGAGTTCATCCTTGTCAAGACCCATTGCGCGCCTCCAGAAGATTATTTCATCACCTCAGGAGACATGACCGGCAAAGCAGGAGTGTGGGCGCACTTCGGCAGCTGGAACTTCAAGAAAGCATACATCTACACCACAGCCAAGCGCAATTCCCGCCAGGAGACAGTCACGCTCTTAACAGAAAAGTTCAATATGTCTGCAGCAGAGGCAGAGCAGTATTATTTCGAGGTCCAGGGCATCACTGACGAGCGGGATGCAAACTCCTGGATCAGCCCCTGGCCAGGCTATGTCACCAGCCAGACACTGGGGTGCGGAAAGAGGACAGAGAATAATACTGTGGAGTGCGCAGTCAACTTAGGACTCGGGCAATCTGGGCAAGGCCAGACAGTCCTGGAACGCGTGGTTATTGACCTCACTGAGATGAATAATTCATACATCCTCATGAGTGTGGTACAAGGAAACAGCAAGCTTGGATCTGCGCAGCAGAAACCAAACGCGTTTGTCATCACCACACCTGACAGCCTGAAAAAAATCAGCTTTGCTGACGCGAGCTTTCCCTACGACATCCTCGTCGACACGTATCATGGCAGGATGCTCATCATCGACCCCCTGCTCAGCACATCCACTTATACTAAACTCTTCTATCTTGACGGCATGTACATGACGCACTTTGACAAGGTGTTTGAGAAGCAGAGCATGACGCAAGGCAACATCATCGTCTGGAAAGTAGACTGGAATGGGAAGACAGAGGAAGAGCTGAACACACTGAAAAGCCAGTGGTTTCCGGAAGTGAATGAGACTGCACCTGTACCGAATCAAGCAGATGAAGAAGCGACAGCCTAAGACAACCTACACGCGCCCAATCCAGAAATTTTTTCTTTCCAAAATCAAAAATTATTTGAATAGCACCATGCTTCTCTGGAGAACTATGGAAGAACCAGCACGAAAAGCAGAGTGGAGAAGCACTATTGACCTCTCCATCGTCATCCCTGCCTACAATGAGGAGCAGAACATCCCTCTCCTTGCCAGCCAAATCAAGAAAGCAGTGGACCGGCTGAGAAAGACATACGAGATCATCTTCATCGACGACGGCTCCCGGGACAACACCTTTGCTGTCCTCAAAAGGATGCACGAGCTCGACCCAGAACACGTGCACATCATCAGGATGCGCAAGAACTTCGGCCAGACAGCAGCGTTTGACGCAGGATTCAAGCATGCACGAGGGAAAATAATCATCACCATGGACGCTGACCTGCAGAACGACCCGGAAGACATCCTGCTCCTCCTGAACAAGATGAAAGAGGGCTATGACGTCGTGTCTGGGTGGCGCTGGCAGCGGAAAGACCCTTTCTCGAAAAAAATGCTCTCGAAATTCGCCAATCTCCTGCGGAGGATTGTCACCAAAGAGAATATCCATGACTCCGGCTGCTCATTAAAAGCCTACAAGAGGGAATGCTTCTCGGACCTGAACCTGTACGGCGAGATGCACCGCTACATTCCGGCAATCCTGCAGTGGAAAGGCTTCAGGATAGGAGAGGTCAAGGTCCATCACCGGCAAAGGAAATACGGCAAGACCAAATACAGCTTCAGCCGTGTCCTGAAGGGATTCCTCGACCTTCTCGTGGTCAAGTTCTGGATGCAGTACTCTTCCCGGCCCATGCACCTCTTCGGCACGATCGGCATCTTCTCATTCCTCCTGGGTATCATCACGAGCATCTACCTGACGATCATGAAGTTCCTCTACCACCAGAGCCTGGCCAACAGGCCGCTTCTCCTGCTCGCGATCCTGCTCATGATCATGGGAATCCAGTTCATCATCTTCGGCTTCCTGGGCGACATGCTCATGAAGATCTACTATGACCGGAGAGAAGAGAGCAACTACAACATCAAACAAGTGCTCTGATGTCCTGTGCCATGATGGTATGCTGGAGGAATTCGCATGAAGATCCTGATGATTGTCACCACGCCATTCGTTCTCGAGAAAGGATCCTCCCTGCGCGTGCTCCACATCGTCAAGATTCTCGCAGCCGCGGGACACAAGATCGATGTGCTGACATATCCGGTGGGAGCTGACGTCAAAATCAAGAACGTCCGGGTCATCCGGGTCAAGACGAGCTACAAGAAAACAAGCCCCGGCCCCTCGCTGAACAAGATATTCGCGGACATCGCAGTGCTGCGGCAGGCGCGCAGGTTCCTCAGGAAAAACCAGTACGATGTCATTCATGGCGAGGACACTGAGGGAGGATTCATCGCGGCGCTTCTCGGAAAAAAACACGGCATCAGGACAGCGTATGACATGCACAACCTCATGTCAGCGCAGATGCGCCTGCACAAATGGTACCCGCTGATCCCACTCGGAAAGTTCATTGAGAACTACCTCCTCACGAATGCAGAACTCATCATCACCAACTGGGAGGGCCTGGAAAAGAAAGTCAAGGAAAGATATCCGAAGAAGAAGACGGTGCTTCTGTTCGACGCTGTTTCTTCAGGAACAAAAGCTCCGCAGATGCGTCTCCCAAAAAAATACATTCTCTATTCGGGGAACTTCGAACGCTATCAAGGGCTGGAGCTTCTCATCAGAGCATACACGCGTGCTGGAATTGAGGCGAAGCTCGTCCTCATCGGACAGCCCAGGGACTACATCAAGAGACTCATCCAGAGGCTCGGGCTTGGAAAGAAGGTCATCATCACCGGAAAGCTCACTGTGGAGGAGACAAACTACAGCATACAACAATCCCTCTTCTGCGTCATCCCACGGGTCCATGGCAGGCAGCCAAGCATGAAGATCATCCACTACTTCCAGAACCATAAGACAATACTGGCGACAGACATCGCGTGCAACCACGAACTGATGCTGCACGGCAAGAATGCCTTGCTTGCAAAGCCTGAGGTTGAGGTGTTTGCTAAGGCGATGAATAAGCTTTCTACGGACGGGAAGCTGCGGGAGAGACTTGAGAAAGGTGTCCTTGAAGTACTGCCGAAGATCTCCCAAGAGGTAGGGGCAAAAAGACTGGTTACTGCGTATACCGCGTTAAAGAGTTGAACAAGAGTTTGGTTTAACTCTCTTTTTTCCTTTCGGTCTGAATTTATCCAATACAGAACCCTTGTGCAATCCAGTAAGGATTCATACGGGATTCAAATGGATTAACAGCGATTCCATTAACTTCAACTCCTAATTTTTCCAATTCGGGCAAGATTAATTCTGCAAATCTTTGTGCTACCTCTTTTGGAATTGCCTTATACACTCCAGAAAAATCATCTAGTACAAGTTGATTTTCGCCATTGAGATAACAGCTTCCTCCGCCGACCTTATTCTCTAAGATATCAAATCTTTCCGTAACATTTTTATGACTTCTTCCTTGAGTCACATAAATAGCTACTTCATTTCCTCGAGCTTCTACCACGAATTTGTGTCTTGCTTCATAGGAATCAAGCCCCTCAAATCGTAATCTGTCAGGTTTGATATCCATTCCGCCTATTCTGTATTCTAAATCTGCCATGTTGTTAAGGAAAAATCAAATATTTAAAAAGTTTTCGCCGAGTTTACTACTCTAAAATTAATAATTATCCCTCACTTCACATCAATATACCCGAACGCCACGTTCCCGAATGAGAACTCGTATTCTTTCTCCTGGATCGGCTTGCCGGCAAGCAGTGCATTGATGTCTGAGAAGTTTGTCTTGCCGCCGTACTTGAACAGGAGATAGGTCGGCTGCCAGCCCTGGCCTTGGCGCTCGAACCCGACCTGAGCCAGGTCATACTGTTCAGCGATGTGCTGCTGATAGCCAGGATTCTGCAAACCCTGCAAACCCCACTTGTACAAAAAAATCCAGCGGATGTTCAACTCCTTTTCTCCGTATTCGATCTCTGTGCTGTTCACGGGCGGACGATAGCCTATCCTGTCTGCGTGCCAGAGCACGCCATACGACTGCTCAGAGGAATGAAAGATCCGCTCGTCTCTTGTCGAGTGCAGCTTGATGTACTCGCCCGCGACGTCCAAGCCGATGAACTGCGTGTCAAACACCCTGTCCTTTGCCTTTATGCTCGGAAAATAGATGAGAAGGCAGAGCAGGATGATGAATATCCACCGGGTATATCGTACCTTCAGTATCTTTTCAATATTCACCGCGATGATCATGAACAGGTAGGAGATGAAGAGGATAACCAATGGCGCGATCGGGTACTGGTGATAGCTGTGGCCCATGAGCTTTTCGGCCATGATGAAGAACCAGAGCACAGCGCCGATGAGATAGCCAATGAAGAACCGGTTTCCCGCATGTTTCCAATATCCTTTTTTCGAAAACATCATGACCAGGAAGAGGAGAATCCCCAGGACTGCAAGAAAAACTCCGATCAGGAATCCAGATGTCTGGCTGCCAAAGCTGCCGAAATTGTCAGCGAGATACGAACGGACAGCAGGCCAGAATTCCGGAGCTGTAAATGCTTTCAGGTTGATCGAGGCAAGGCCGCCGCCCACTTGCATGACATTGAATTTCCTCGCCACGACGACATTCGCATAGTAGAGCCAGGCAGGGATCAGGAATAAGATGAGAAAGCAGGGGATGTAGAGCTTGAGCCTTTTTGGAATATCCTTGAGGCGCTTCCAGGGAAACAGGAACAATATCGGGATGATGATGACTGCAAACGTGAACTTGGTCAGGACTGCAAGCATAAAAAATAGGCAGGCCAGGACGGCGTTCTTGGTGTCATTCTTCTCCAGCCAGTTCAGGAAGAAGATGGGAGCCATGAGCATGAAGAATATGCCTGCATTGTCCAACTGGACATTATGGCTGAAATAGATGTACAATGGGCTGATCGCGCTCAGGAAGGCCGCTATTAACGCAAGGTCATCCCGCTTGAACAGCTTCTTGATAAAAAAGAACATGGCGATGATCGTCCCGACGCCGAACACGAGATTGATGAGCCTGGCAATGACCAGGTGCGGGCCGAAGATCTTGAAGAAAATACCGACGATGATGGAGATCATGGGAAAAGTGTCCGGATGCGCTCCTGAAGGGTCAGCGTAGAGATAAGGAAGGTCGCTCCGCGGCACAAAGAAACCCGAGGAAAAAAACCCGTCGCGGGCAAAGTTCCTGGCCTCTGTCAGGTAATGGGTCTCTTTCCAGTTATGATAGCCGATGACCGGGTAATCAAGATGATAGAACCGCAGATATGTCCCGAAAACCGCGATAAGAACAAGGACAATAAGCCACCAATACCTGCCAAGGAATTCTTTCAGGTTCTTCGGCTGCGGTCTTTTCTCCTGTCTTTTATCTTGTTTCGCTGGCTCTTGCACTGTCTGCGCATGCTTTTTTGGCCTTGCAGTGGGCTTTGGCCTTTTTTTCTCTCTTTTCACCTCTTTTGATTCTTTTTCTTCAAATTCTTCCTTTTTCTCTTCAAGAGCATTCTTTTGGTTCTTGTCAGCTTCCAGAGACTCCTCACCCTCTGCTTTCCTTACACTTTCCTCCTCTTCCATGACGTGACAGAAACGGGCAGGATATATAAAATTTTGCATTTGCCGTGCAAACCAGAATGCGCTATGCTATCAATATGTATCTATATTATTTTTTATGTTCTCCTCGGCCCTATTCCGACGCCTGCGCCAATATATGTCCTGTCTCCAATGCGCAGTGCCTCAATGCCAAGCATGACATCCTTAAGAGGAATGAGTCCTAGCTTGACACCAATGCCCAGTTCAGGGGGAAGCCGCCCTCCACCTGCCTGAACCCAGGAATACTCGACCAAAGGCCGCATGATCACATGATCAGAAAGCTCGAAAGAAATGCCAAGCCCTGCAGAGCGCACTGCCTCATACTTCTCCTCTCCCAACAGCCACCTGCCATTCAAGCCAAGATATAGCCTTTTTGATAGTTTCAGCGTATTCGTGTCAAAGCTCATTCCTGCAAGAGGCATATCATCAAGATAGGCTGCTGCCATGCTGATATCCCATTGCAGCGGCTTTGTTGGCGGGATGACGATGACAACCGGCTTTGTCAGCTCTGCAAGCTCAAGCCGCTTCTGGCTGAGCTGGTCTGCCAAGCCTGATAGAGAGAGCGTAAGCCTGTGCTTCGCTGCATACGTTGCCTGAATATTCTGCGTTGTGCTTTCTTTCTCTGCCAACGCGATATTGAGAGAATGGTATTTTGCAACAAGATCGCTTCCCATGCTCTCGTTGCGTGCTGTTTCAGTCTCTACTAGTGCGGTGATGCTGTCTAATCCCTGTTCAGCGTCAGCAAACCTCGCCTGCTCTTGCGTGTGACGTGCTTCCCAAATAGCCAGTCTCTGCGAGACTTCATTAAGATTGTTCTCCATAGTCG
Source organism: Nanobdellota archaeon (assembly GCA_043805315.1). GTDB lineage: Archaea > Nanobdellota > Nanobdellia > Woesearchaeales > JAHJEM01 > JAHJEM01. The sequence continues at coordinate 18,616 of JAZDID010000034.1, forward strand.
AACTGGCTACTTGCACATCTGCCGTTTCAACCGCAATCCTTTGTTCCAGCTGCCGGGACGCGGGCCGGTAATGCATGACGTATTCCAGTGCAGGAGGAGCTATCAGCGCACTGACAAGCAATGGAATGAATGCTTTTCCAAGTCCTGTTGTCATGGTCTCACTTCCTTCCTTGCTCCTCAAGCGCGTGTTTCGAACGGTATGTTTGGATAAGCAGGTCAAGATATCCTGCGCTGTCTGCTCTCGCTGACTCGATGGATCTCAAGCTGTCAATCTCAGAGGAAAATCGCTGAAGATCAGCATTCATGCGCTCCTGTTCAGCGCGAAGAGTGTTCAGTCCCGTATCCACTACACCGATACTGTCTGCCCGGATACTGTTGTTTCGCCTCAGCGCAGAGAATGCAGCCTGTCTTCCTGCCAGCACGTTTTCCAAAGAGTCAGCTTCTGCCTGGATAACTTCCGTTTGTCCGATGGCCGCATCAAGCACGTTGTATATCTTTTCTTTTTCAGCCTGCAAAGAATCGACAACCGCAACTCTTGCTGCTTTCTCCTGAAGCCAAGAATTCTCTTTCTTGCCCAAAGAGGAATTGTGGACAATATACGGGATGACTGCGGTGGCTATTGCGACAAGCGCGACGCCAACATAGGAGACAATCCGCACATTGCGGGCACGCTGCTCAGCTACCATGCGTTCGATATCATATGATGGAGTACCGCTCCCCTCACTATCGCCAGAACCTCCATCAATTTCTTCTGCCATATACAACCTCACTTCTCCGATTACAGGAGTTAATATGCCGACATATTTAAAAGTTTCTATTTTAAAGTAAAAACAACATGCTCAGCCAGCCGCTGCGTGCATTATGCACAAACTATATAAAATAACCCGGTTATCTGGAGAGAATGCCAGAAAAGAAAAAGAAGTTCGGGAAGAAGCTGTACACAGGCATCGCGTTGGTCATCTGCTGCACGCTCTTCATCGGCGTCGCGCAGATCCTGTTCAAGAAAGGCATGGCTGATTTCTCATTAGCGCTCAGCGAACTTGTTATGAACTATTACCTGATCGGGGGAATTGCGTTGTACGCTGTCGGCACTGTCCTCCTCATTTTTGCATTCAAGCTCGGAGAGCTCTCCACCATGTTCCCGTTCGTCTCTTTGAGCTTTGTCTGGGTGCTCCTGCTCTCCTCGCTTGTCTTGCATGAACCGGTCATTGTCTTTGACTATATCGGCGTCGCCTTCATCATCGGAGGAATCAGCATGATCGGGGTGGGCTCACGATGAACATCCTCATCCTGCTGCTCATGATCATCGCAACTCTCTTAGGAGGGCTCGGCGCGTACTTCCTGAAAAAAGGATCTTCTATGTTCAGCTTCAATATCCGTAGGCTCCTGAAGAATTGGCCTGTCTTCGCCGGACTCTTGTCATATGCCCTTTCCATGGTCATCTTCCTCTATGCACTCCAGTATGCGCAGCTCAGCCTCCTCTACCCCCTTGTCTCGCTCAGCTATGTCTGGGTGATCATCTTTTCCGCCGCGTTCCTCAAGGAAAAAATCAATAGCTACAAAATACTGGGCATCATCTCCATCCTCATCGGGATCGTCTTCATCACCCTGTATTAACACGATGGCAACAGACACCTATATTGTCATAGCTGCGTATAACGAAGAAAAAGCAATCGCCAACGTAGTCAAGGGGCTGCAGAAAGAGGGCTATCAGCACATCATCGTGGTTGACGACGGCAGCAAAGACAAGACAGCGGCACAGGCGGAAAAGGCAGGCGCAAAGGCCTTACGGCACATCATCAACAGAGGCCAGGGAGCAGCATTGCGGACAGGAATAACATACGCGCTCAAGAACGGAGCTCACCTTTTGGTGACATTCGACGCAGACGGCCAGCATGATCCTGCGGACATAAAGAAGATGATCGCTCCTGTCGCGCACGGAGAGTGCGACGTCACGCTGGGATCAAGGTTCTTGAGAAGGCAGAGCGCTGACAAAGTCCCTTTTTTCAGGAAAATGATTCTCAAGCTGGCCATCCTCTTCACCTGGATCGTGAACGGCATCAGGCTGACTGACGTGCATAACGGACTGCGGTGCCTTTCCCGCACAGCTGCACAGAAGATCATGATCACCTCGAGCAGGATGGAGCACGCCTCAGAGATCCTTGAAGAGATCAAGCGCAAGAAGCTGCGCTACAAAGAGATACCAGTAACGATCGCATATACTGACTACTCGAAGATGAAAGGCCAGTCTTCAATGAAGAGCATTGAGATCGGATTAAAGCTCCTGGTGAAGAAACTGATGCGGTAAACGGTCACACACATGGCAGAGGAACACATCCCCATTGTCAACACTGCCGACCGTATTGTGGGCAGCTCATCGTTCTCCACTGTGCATAGACAGGGTCTGCTCCACCGGGAAGCGTATACTTATCTCATCAATAAGAGAAAAGAAGTCCTGCTCCAACAGCGAACAGATTCCGGTCTCTGGGACCATTCCAGCGCAGGGCATTTTCCTGAAACAGAGTCCTATGCTGAGGGCGCAAGAAGAGAATTCGCAGAAGAACTTGGCATACAGCTTCCTTTGTCAGCGTTCAAAGAGATCGCGTATGAACGAATCGATTCTATCAAACCTCAGAAGAAGAACAGGAGGTTCGTGAAAGTATTTGTCGTGCGCAAAGACATCCCGCTGCACGAATTCAAGATTGAAAAGAAGGAGCTTATTGCAGTCAGGTATTTCGGCTGCTCAGAGCTTCGGGTACTCCTCTCACAAGAGCACGTGTTGACAAACAGCGCACAGTATCTTATCAAGAAATACCTCTTGAAAATGCTCAGCTGAGTACAGCTGCTTTTTCAGAGTTTTTCTGCTGAGAAATAAGTGATTGTTTTTTCAATTCCTTCCTCAAGGTCCACCTTCGGCGACCAGCCAAGCTCTTTCTTGGCAAGAGAGGAATCCAGGCAGCTTCGCTTGACTTCTCCAGGGACTGCAGGTCTGTGCGCCATGTCTATCTCTTCCTTCACGATCGCCTTCATCTTCTCTGCAATCATGTTGAAGAGCTCATTCACATCTGTCTCCTTACCAGTTGCGATGTTGAAGATCCTCGAATCTGTTGTTTTCTCCAGAGCCAGCATGTTCGCGCGGACAACATCATCGACAAAGACATAATCCCGGGTCTGCCTGCCCTCTCCGTTGATCCAGCACTTCTTTCCCTGCAGGATATTGTTGATGAAGATGCTCACCACGCCTGCCTCTCCCAGCGGGTCCTGCCGTGGCCCATAGACATTGGCGTAGCGCAGGACAGTATACTCGAGGCCATAGATATGCTTGTAGAGAAAGAGATAATGCTCGACCGTGTGCTTGGAGATGCCGTAATGGGATATAGTCTTTAATTCCTCACACTCTGCTGTAGGAATATGCTCGGTATCGCCGTAGATCGCGCCGCCAGTGCTCGAGTAGATGACCTTTTTCACGCCGTACTTTCTGGCATTCTCCAATAGATTCAGGCTTCCGAGGATGTTGATTCTCGCATCCATCTGGGGATCCTGCATTGAGTTCCGGATATTGATATGCGCAGCAGCATGGAAGATGACTTCTGGCTTTTCCTTCTTGAAGATCTCTTCCAGCTCAGGGCTGCAGATGTCGAGCTTATAGAACTTCACTTTGCCGATGCTTTCCGCAAGGTTCTGCAGCCTGCCGTTCGAGAGGTCATCAACGACAATGACGGCGTGGCCTTTCTGCACCAGCGCGTCGACAATGTGGCTTCCGATGAACCCGCAGCCGCCAGTCACGAGGATGTTCATGCAAAATAGGAGTGTGTTTTGGTTTTTAAATTCGACGATTTTTGTGATGATATCATCATATTTAAAAGGTATACTGCACTATCTACGGTATGGTAAAGAAAATTCTTCTTGCACAACCAAGAGGATTTTGCGCAGGAGTCGAACGCGCAATTCACACAGTCGAAAATGCAATCACGGTTTTTGGAAAGCCGATATACGTTCGGCATCATATTGTACACAATGCACACGTTGTACGTGGTTTAGAAGAAAAAGGAGCAGTGTTTGTGGAAGACTTAGGGGATGTTCCTGCAGGAAGTGTCGTCATCTTGAGTGCCCATGGTTCTCCTCAAGAAATAAAGGAAGAAGCTAAGAAAAGAATGCTGAATGCCATTGATGCCGTCTGTCCATTGGTGACCAAAGTTCATTTTGAAGCAATACGGTTTCATAAACAGGGCTATACCATCTTCCTCATAGGACATGAAGGCCACCAGGAAGTGATTGGAACCATGAGCTATGCGCCAATGATCCTTGTAAGAAATATCGATGACGCTCACACTGTACATATCAGCAATTCTGAAAAAATAGCTGTCTTAACCCAAACGACGTTGTCCATTGATGATACAAAAGATATACTGGACGTTTTAAAAAAAAGATTTCCACATGTTCTTATTCCTGCTCAAAAGGATATCTGCTATGCAACAACAAATCGGCAGAACGCTATAAAGGAAATGGTTAAAGAATGCGACTTGTTCCTCGTCATAGGGTCACCACACAGCTCAAATTCCAACAGCCTTGTCGAGACTGCAAAAAAAGGAGGGGTGCCTGCATATCTTGTTGAGGATTGCACAGCGGTGAAAGATGAATGGCTCGTCGACGCAGGGACCATAGGATTGACGCTGGGCGCATCAGCACCAGAAACACTGGCTCTGGATTTGATTCACTATCTCCTGCAGAAAGATGCTTCAATTCGCGTTGAGACAAGATCATTTACCCAGGAGGAGTATACATTTCAGCTCCCAAAAGAACTCAGAAGGAACGAGTAAAAAGGTTTTATGACATACTGCCATTCTTAAATTAATTTTGACATAAATCTTGACAGCCTCGGCTCATGCAATACGATGAGCGGAACCACGCGTTTCACATTGTCCCTGTCAATCTTTCTCAAAATGTCCTGAAGCTCTTTCTTCTGAAAATAGCCTACCAATAGGTTCCAGTCCTTTTCAGAGAATTTCAGGAACATCCTGTTCAATATATAATGGACATACAATTCCCTGCCGACCTCCTTTCTCCACCGTTGCTCGTACTCGCCGAAATTTCCCTCAAGGATGACCTGTGCGAGTATCTTTGCGCAGCGCAATCCTGGGATGAGACCGCCGCCGCTCGTATTCTTGATCTGTGCTGCAGCATCGCCTAACAAGTAAAAATGCACGCCATCCTTCTGCAGATAGGTCCGGATGCCGGGCTGGTATTTTGGGATGGGCCCTGCGAGCAGTGATATTCTTTTTCCTTTGAAGTTCTTGATGAAGATCTCAAATGTTTTCTTGAGGTCTTTCTGTGCAGCAACGCCAATCCTCGCCCTGTCCCTGGATTCTGGCACGAACCAGGCATACTCGCCGATATGCGGCCAGAACCTGATTGTATTGTTATGATTCACCTTCATCGTCACCTGGATGCCGGAGATGAATTCTCGTTTTCCATAGATGCCAAGCGACTTAGCGAGGATCGAATGCGGACCGTCAGCACCAATGACGACATCTTTCTTCTGGAGTGTTATACGCTGTATCCTCCCGGTCTTCATGTCCTTGAAGAGCAGGCTGTTCCTTTTCTTGCCAACATATTTTCGGCCATACTGCACCCGCGCCCCTTGCTCGATAGCGAGCCTTTCAAAGAGCTGGTCGAACTTGTCACGATAGACCACGATGTTCGGAGAGGAAAACCTGATTCGCACAGACTTCTCCTCAGGAGAGATGATCTCTGCAGCAGATACCTTGTGCGCAATGACCTCGATAGGCAAACTGGTGATATCCTGGATTGTGCCGGACAGCAAGCCTGTACACTGGACAGGAATGCCTACCTGTGCATTCTCTTCATAGATATCCACCCGGATTTTTTCATCCCTGTTGCTTTCCAGAATCTTCTGCGCGCAGAAAAGGCCTGCTGGCCCTGCGCCGATGATAATGACTTTGCTCATCTCCCTGCAGAATGCCTGCTGTTTTATATAGGTTTAGCTCCTCAAATGCTTTTAGTAGTTACTTTCAAGTAATAAAAATCGATAGATTTAAAAATGAGGGTGTATTTCTTGCTTCCTATGAAGCTTGAGACTCTCTTGAAGACAGCAATTTTCATTGAGTTCTTCCTGGTAACCAGCACGCTTTTTTTAGAGTACAATTCCAATATCCCAGGACTGTTTGAATTCTTCGGTTTCTTGACCCTGCTCGCCAGTATATTCCTCTATGCCTGCTTGGTCAAGACAAAGATGTGGAAAGGTCCGGAATGGTTCCTTTTTGCGCTCTTCATGCTCAACATGGTCTTTGTCATCGACAAGCTTGTGGCCAATCTCTTCGGCATGATCATTGACCTCTGCTATCTGTTCCTCAATTTGTCTACTGTCCTTTGGTTCAACTCAGCCAGGATAGCCAATGCAGTGCAGGATGTGAAAAAAGCAAAGGCAGCGGCATTTATTGCAAAGAAGAAAGAGCAGCCAGCAGAAAAGCCATCCATTCCATCACTGCAGATCTATACTGCCCGGCCTCGTGCACAGTTCATATACAGACCAGCACCGGCAGGCATACGAAAATTCGAACCATCACGGCTTTCTGAGCTCAGACGGCTTTTCATTGAAAAGAATTTCAGCACGAAAAAACAGGTTACTCCAGAAAAACAGATCACTCCAGAAATGAGCGTTCCGCAGGTCATGGCACCTGCTGAAGATGGTATGCAGACAACCACAGTAGAATTCCAGGAAGCTCCTGCAGAGGCATTTGAGCCAGTTCAGGAAATCGAGCCAGAGCCTCCAAAACCAAAGGAAACCTATATTGCCAGCGAGAATGGCGAGAAATACCACCTGAAAACCTGCATGATCGCCCTGCGCATTCCCAAGGCAAAGAGGATGTTCTATGATGGGCGCTTCAGTGCAGAAGCAGAAGGATTGCTTGCCTGCAAGATCTGCAATCCAAAAAAGGCAGCATAGCCATTTTCTTCCCAATTATAATAACTTCATAGTGGCAACAAAAACGAAAACTTTATAAATAGATATCTACTCACTGATAGTAAATAACAGGAGGTTTTTGAAAATGCTTTTATCAGGGCTCGAAAACAAAATCCGTCGGACAAGAATTCTCATCCCAACATTGATGATTGCTGCGGCGTCTTACCTTTCACCGCTCACCCCTGCTTTTGCTGACAGCGATCCCTGCGGGTGCAAAGACAAACCAAAGACCGAATTGAGAACTCCCTGTCCTGAGAAAAAACCTCTCTACACACCAAAACATGCGGCCAAGAAACAAGAGCCAACGCATATATCTGCAAAACCAGATACCGTATATATCCAAAAGACTCTTCCTGCAGTGCATGACACTACCTATATTGAAAAAGAAACGCAAGCAAAACAAGAATACGAACCACCAAGCGACAGGGAGAGAAACCAGGAAAGAGCGCGAGAAGAATCGAGAGCAACAAGAAAACTTCCTTCTGATGAACAGACACGGACAACACGGTTCTTCCTCGGCACCTCATTCGGCAGCCATGGCGGCAGGGAAACAGCTGATTATACTGCAAAAGGCTCAGGCTACAACATCCATTCCCACAAGAACCCTTTTGATACGAACATCGCCGGCGGCTTCTGGTATTCAGGGCCGAGCGCATCCATTGATCTCGAGCTGGGAAAACAGGCATGGAAAGGATATGACAGCGACAATTTCAACAACAGGACACTCACGACACCAGCACAATATACCCTATCATTTATCTCTGGAGACTTCCTCAAGGCATTGCAGATTGATGAAAACTCTGGCTGGTTCTTCACACCCCGCGCAAAAATCGGGTTTGCAAAGAACACGACAAAAGACCTTACCGGCGTTGACCCTGAGACAGAGACAAGCCTCTTCTCCATTGCAGGCTATCTTGGCGGAGGCAAAGGCAGGCCAAACCAAAGCCATGCTTACGCAGGACTCCATGTCGCGTATGACCAGGAAGACCACACCATTGATCCTGACGAGCAATATGCAATCGAGAATTGCGCTCCCGAGCTCCTGAGCTCTGGAACAGGAATCGGCGTGTGGGGCTCAGCAGAATTACAGAACAACAGATGGATAGTCACGATCGACGGCCAGTACCAGAGCACAAACGGCAGCCTGCATGAAGACAAGCGCAGGTTCAGGGGAGACGGGAGAACATACAAGAAGAGCATGTATGACTGGGAAAAGACACAGTTCGATCTTGAGACAAGAGCAGAGGTCACGCTTGCTGGCGGGCTTGGCTTGTTCGGAAGATACCAGTTTACGCATGGCTCCATGGAAACAACTGTCGATGCAACACCAATGTCAAAGATGGACTTTGACAGGCATTATGTCACCGGAGGGCTCGAGTTCAGGTTTGATCATGTGCCTTCAAAGAAAGAGCATTCCTGCAAACCATCCCGAGGAAGGCATTTCAACCCTTATTATCGATAAAAAAATCATGAAAAAAAGGAAATAAAAATGAACAAGACCACAACTTCCTATCTCTTGCTTGCAGCACTTGCACTATTCATATTCATCTTTGCAGCGCCAAAACCAGTCTCAGCAGGCTGCGTCATCCAAGTGGGCGGCCAGTACTTGAGCGACTGGGACTGCGACAGCATCCCAGACCGGATTGACAACTGCATCTATGATTACAACCCATTGCAGGAAGACAGTGATAACGACGGCACCGGTGATGCCTGCGAACCTCTCACTGCTCTCGAGGCTCATGCAAACCCGACAGAAGGGACAGAGCCATTGGATGTCGCGTTGACTTGTACTGTCGAAGGAGGCAGAGCACCTTACTTGTACAGATTTGATTATGAGAACAACGGCGCCATAGACTTTTCCCGATCATCAGACAGCACGACTTTTACAAAGACACATACCTACTCGAGAGGAATCTGGCAGGCACAATGCATTGTCCAGGATGAGAACGGCGACGAGCTTTCTGCGCTCACTGAAGAGATCCAGGTCTCAGCACCTGTCCAGCCCTTGACTGTCCATGTCCAAGCAGACCGCACAACTGGATATGTGCCTTTGCCAGTCTCTTTTTATTGCAGTGCAGAAGGAGGAGTCAGTCCGTATGACTACACCTGGCAGTTCGGTGATGGCCAACAGGCAAACAGCCAGAATATCATCCATAGGTACACTGAGCCAGGAGAGTACACTGCAGCCTGTACAGCAACAGACTCTGGAAACAGAGAAGCATCTGACAGCATTCTGATTCATGTCAGCCAGCCGCTCAACCAGCCTCCTGTCTTGCAAGGCATTCCTGACCAGACGATTATGTCTGGTGAGCAATTCCAGATCTTTGACCTTGACAATTATGCATCAGATCCTGATAATGCTGCTGCTGAATTACGCTATTCATTTTCTGGAAATAACCAGCTGCAGGTTCGTATCGACGAGTATAATAAGGTCTATCTCAGTTATCCGTTTGGATTCACTGGCTCTGAGACTATCACATTCAAGGTGACTGATCGAAGAGGACTGTCTGATACAGACAGCGCAGTCTTCCGAGTCAACCCAATGCTAAACCAGCCTCCTGTTTTTTCAAATATTCCTGACCAGACTGTTGATTGTGGTGAGAATTTTGTACTTGTGGATTTACGGCAGTATGTTGCTGATCCTGATGATGCGTTCTCGAGCCTTGGCTTCAGCTATTCTGGAAATCATCGGATTGATGTTTTCATTTCCAATGGTGTTGTGCACTTTGCCAACCCTGGTGAGAATGTCATTGAGATCATTACTATCAAAGCGACTGACCCTCATAGCTTGTTTGATACAGATGCTGTCCGCTTGAAAGTCGAGAACTGTGCTGTGGACCAGCCGCCAGTCCTTTCCGGCATTCCTGACCAGACCATTGATGCAGGAGACTCATTCCAGGATTTCGATCTTGACCAGTATGCATCAGACCCTGACAATACTGATGCAGAACTTACCTTCAACTATGCAGGAAATAACCGGATCAGCGTTTCAATAAACCAGGCAACACATGTTGTCCATCTCACCTATCCTGCAGGCTTCACTGGCGGCGAGACCATAACATTCAAAGCTACAGACCCGGCAGGCGTATCTGACAGTGACACTGCAGTATTCACCATCAGAGCTGTCCATCAAAACGAACCTCCTGTCTTGCAAGGCATTCCTGACCAGACCATTGCATCCGGAGAGCAATTCCAGATCTTTGACCTTGACGATTACGCCTCCGACCCTGACAATTCTGACGCTGAATTACACTATTCATTTTCAGGAAACAACCAGATGCAGGTGCATATCGACGAGTATAATAAGGTATCTCTCAGCTATCCGATCGGATATATTGGCAGCGAGACCATAACATTCAAAGCTACAGACCCTGACGGCCTGTATGACACTGACAGTGTAGTCTTCAAAATAACTGCGCTTCCACCAACTGACCAGCCTCCTGTTTTTTCTGATGTTCCTGACCAGACTGTGAATTGTGGTGAGGATTTTGTAGTTGTGGATTTACGGCAGTATGTGACAGATTCTGATGATACGTTCTCGAGCCTTGTTTTTAGCTATTCTGGAAACCAGCGGATTGATGTTTTCATTTCCAATGGCATTGTGCATTTTGCAAATCCTGGTGAGAATGTCATTGAGGTCATTATTGTCAAAGCGACTGACCCTCATGGCTTGTTTGATACAGACAGTGTCCGCTTGAAAGTCCAGAACTGCGGAGTGAACCAAGGTCCAGTGCTTTCCGGCATTCCAGACCAAACAGTTGTCCAAGGAAATTCATTTGACCAGTTTGACCTTGACAATTACGCAGCAGACCCGGACAATACTGATGCAGAACTCACCTTTGACTACTCTGGCAACAACAGGATCAGCGTGCATATCAACCCGACAACGCATATCGTGACACTCGACTATCCGGACGACTTTACTGGACAAGAGACCATCACATTCAAGGCGACTGATCCTTCTGGCTTGTCTGATACAGACAGTGCAGTATTCAAAGTCACTGCAGGAACGTCTGAGAACAGGCCGCCACGCTTCATTGAAGAAGTCTCTGACGAGGCCATCGCGTGCGATGAAGAGTTCGCGCCAATCTATCTGAAAGACATGGTCGAGGATCCTGACAATGCTGTTGCAGAGCTCATCTTCAGCGCAACCGGCAATGACCTGATAGATGTCGATATCAGCAACGGCATTGCCTACTTGTCGAATCCTGAAGAAGAGACCACAGAAGAGATCACGTTCAAAGTGACTGATCCTGACGGATTGTCTGGCACGAGCGCAGCGCTTTTTAGAGTCAAGAACTGCGAAGAAGAAGACGAGAACGAGCCTCCACGGATCAGCGGCATTCCAGACCAGACCATTTATGAAGGAGAGGAATTCGAGGTGTTTGACCTTGACGATTATGCCTCAGACCCTGACGATTCTGAAAGCTCGCTTGATTATTCTGTCTCAGGAGATGATGATCTCCGTGTCAGGATAGATTCCTGGAACAGAGTATATATCACCTTCTCATCAAGATTCAGCGGCTCAGAAACACTGACTTTCAAAGTCACAGATCCTCACGGTGAATCTGACACAGACTCAGCAGTCTTCAGGGTGAGGACTGGGTATTATGACAGGGAGGATATTATCTTTGATGAATATGATTACTATTATTATCCTCCTTATCCTGACCAGGTCTACGAGCTGAATCCTGCGCCTGAAGCGCATACGCTCTGCACGCTCTACGATACCCTTACGCACAAGACAGTCCCTGACTTTGACTGCGACGACATCCCGGACAGGGAAGACAACTGCCCGACAGTCGCCAATGAGAACCAGCGGGACCTGAATATGAACAAGATCGGTGACGCCTGCGATCTGCAGCTCACCGCATTCACGATCAATCCTCAGGAACTGGATTCGGGAAATGCATTCACCTTGTATGCGAATGTGCGGAATGCCATGGATGAAAGATTGGACAAGATCAAGCTCCGTGTCACAATTGACGAGCTCGGCATCACCCAAGAGCAGGCTATCGAGACTCTTGAAGCAGGAGAATCCTACGAGTCCAGCTTCACGATACAGGTCCCTGACTGCACAAAAGCGAAGAAATACATTGTCAAGCTGAATGTCGAGTATGGCACGCATGACACTGTTTATAAGTCAGGC
>JAZDID010000035.1:0-5546 GCA_043805315.1 Nanobdellota archaeon
ATCCGGCGCCTTTTGCCATGAATTACGCCACCAATATTGGTTTCGATGCAAGACTCAATAATATTTTCAATCATCGCGTTCGGGTTTGTCGGAGGAGCACGCGAATATTTTCGTGAAGTCAGAATATTGAAGACCTCAACAGCAGTCTTCTCAGCCAGGATATACTTCTCAAATAGGTCTCGAGGGAGACTTCCGTCTTTATTCTCGGGTTCCCTATGCCCTGAAAAATCACTCAATACATCTTTGTTCATTTTTATCATCAGAAAGTAAATAATAATTCTTTTAAATATCTTTGTTGTATAAAAATACACAATATTTATATAATCCAAATCCAAAGGTATAGAAAAACAATGGACTCTGACATTCTCATTACACTTGGGTTGACAAAACGGGAAGCCAACGCTTACGTAACTCTCTTGAAGCTTGAGGAAGCAAAGGCAGGAGAGGTCGCAGAGCACACCAAAGAGGACAGGACGAACATCTATGATTCGCTCAGAAGCCTTGTGAAAAAAGGTCTTGTTGGTTCTGTGATAAAAAACAATACGACGTATTACCGGGTTGCACCTCCTGAAAAGCTCCAGGAATATCTGGATGAGAAAGCGCACCTGCTCAAGAATATCATGCCCGATCTCAAGGAGATGTACAAGTCATACACGCCGAAACCAGTCATTGAAGTCTATGAAGGCAAAGAAGGAATCAAGACTGTCCTTTTAGATATCCTCAAGGAGGGAAAAGATTTTGTCGGATTCGGAGCGACTGATAGGGCAAGCGTGCTGCTGCCTGAATTCACAAAGCGCTATCTCCGTGAGCGTGAACGCAGGCACATCAAGGCAAAGCAGCTGTATCCGAAAGGAGGAAAGGTTCTTCTTTCAAAACTTTCAAGGTTCAAAGTCATACCAAAACAGTTTGCAGGTCCTGCGACGACCATTATTTATGGAAATAAGGTCGCAGTATTCATGTGGTTCACCGAGCCTCTTGTTGTGGTGTTGATAAAGGATAGAGATGCCGCGCGCGCATATAGGAACCAATTCGAGTTCATGTGGAGAATGGTAAAATAGCGATATGAGTGGAAAAATCCTGAAAAAAACCTGTTTTGTTCACCCAAAGCTTTATTAACAAGTTCCCTCCTTTCCACGCTCTATGGATAAGGAAGTCGTGGCTCGGGATAAGAAAGAGAATAATAACCAGAGGGTCATCGCGTTCGAGCTTGCGGAAAAGCAGCGCGAGATCGGAGTTGCAGAATTCTTTGCCAAGAACAGACACCTCTTGGGGTTTGACAACAAGCGCAAGGCATTGATGACAACCATCAAGGAAGCAGTTGATAATTCTTTAGACGCGTGCGAAGAAGCGAGTGTCCTGCCAGAAATAAACGTGGAAGTCATCCAGATGGAAGAAGAGCGCTTCAGGATCATTGTCGAGGACAATGGGCCAGGGATTGTGAAGAAGCAGATCCCGAAGACCTTCGCAAAACTCTTGTACGGCAGCAAGTTCCACAGGCTCAGGATGTCCCGGGGACAGCAAGGAATAGGAATAAGCGCGGCAGTCATGTATGCCCAGCTCACAACCGGACGGCCTGCGAAAATCATCTCAAAGATCAGCCCTGACCATCCTGCACATTATTACGAGCTCAAGATCAACACGCAGACTAACCAGCCAGAGATCCTGAAAGAGGAAGAGACATCCTGGCACAAGGATCATGGCACGAAAGTCGAGCTGGATATCGAGGCAAGCTATATCGGCGGCAGCCAGTCTATTGACGAGTACCTGAAGCAGACAGCAATCATCAACCCGCATGTCACGATCATCTACACAAATCCGAAGGCAGAGCAGACCATCTTTCCGAGAGCAACTGATGTCCTTCCCAAGCAGCCTGAAGAGATCAATCCACATCCCTACGGAGTCGAGTTGGGAGTCCTGATGCAGATGCTCAAAGACACTGAATACAGAACCTTGCAAGCATTTCTCACAAATGAATTTTCCCGGGTCGGCAGCACGACAGCCAAGCAGATCTGCGAAAATGCAGCCATCCTGCCCAATACAAAACCGAACCAGGTCTCACGGGAGATGGCAGAGAAGGTGATCAAAGGAATTGCTGCGACAAAGATCATGGCGCCTCCGACAGACTGCATCAGCCCTATCGGCGAGGAAGCACTTGAGCGGGGCCTGAAAAAAGAGATCAATGCAGAGTTCTATGTCTCGACAACACGGCCGCCTGAAGTCTACAGGGGAAACCCGTTCATCGTCGAAGCAGGGATAGCATATGGAGGAAACCAGCCAGCTGAAGAACAGGTGAGAGTGTTACGCTTCGCAAACCGAGTCCCTCTGTTGTTCCAGCAAGGAGCCTGCGCTATCACCAAGTCAATCCAGACAACCAGCTGGAAACCATATGGCCTGGCGCAGAGCGGCAATTCGATGCCTGCGGGACCATGCACGATCTTAGTGCACATCGCCAGTGTCTGGGTTCCATTCACCTCAGAATCAAAAGAAGCCATCGCCCATTATCCTGAAATCGTGAAGGAGATCAAGCTTGCGCTGCAGGAATGCGGCAGAAAATTATATCAGTATGTGGGCAAGAAAAGAAGGGTGCATGACGAGCTGAAGAAAAGAGGGTATATCGAAAAATACATCCCGCACCTGGTCATCGGCCTGAAAGAGATCCTCAACTTCGGCAAGGCAGAAGAGGAAAAAACCGAGGCACTCCTGAAAGAATTATTGGAGAAATACCGTGGCGAGGTCGAGGATGTGGATTTCGACGAGAGCAAGAACGTCGAGTATGACGCGAAGCTTGCCAAGATCGGCAGGAAGAAATCTGACATCGAAGAAGAGCTCGAGGAAGAGGACAAGAAGAAGATGGAGGAATGATGGCAGACAAGAAAAAGCAGAGTCCGGTGGTTGGCCAGATCTCAACTATCGCAGAGAGCATTTATACCTCGATCAACAAGAAAATCCAGCCAAGCCTGAAGACTCCAATCCGCGCGCTTATCAATGTGACGTACAATGAGAAAGACGGCTATTTCGAGCTCTTGGGAAAAGAGAAGACACGGACGCTGACTGCCTCTTCTGTGAAGACCTTTGCCCAGACAGTCCGCATGATGGCATTGTCAAAAGAGCTGGTGGAAAAGGATGACATCGCGACCAAAAGAGAGGCGTATTATGTGAGCAAGAACTGGGGAGACGCGCGGTTCATGGAGCAGCAGGACTCTGACACGATCATGGACGACATCGAGGCAATGCTGCACGTGAACAGGGAGCAGATCGGCTTTATCCCTGAAGAAAAAGGCGGCGATGTCGCCGGAGACCTGATTGTCATTGACACAGACCCTGACTCAGGCAAGGAGATCAGGATAGACTGCAAGAAGTTCGGCTCAGGCGCGTACTCGATTCCATCCAGCGTTGAAGAATTGAAGTTCGAGACAAAAGCCAAATTCATCCTCGCGATCGAGACCGCAGGTATGTTCCAAAGGCTGGTCAAGCACGGCTATGACAAGAAAAACAGCTGCATCCTGATATCCATGGGAGGAGTCCCGACACGGGCGTGCAGACGATTTATCAGAAGGTTAAGTGATGAGCACAAGCTGCCTGTGTATGTGTTTACTGATGGAGACCCCTATGGCTATGGCTCGATTTACAGAACTTTAAAAGTGGGAAGCGGGAATGCTGCGCACATCAACAAGTTCTTCTGCGTGCCGCAGGCGAAATTCCTCGGCGTGACACCGCAGGATATTGTGCAATACAAGCTGCCCACGCATCCTTTGAAAGAGGTTGATTTGAAAAAGATAAAGGATTTGATGAAGAACGATCCCTTTATTATCCATCATAAGGAATGGCAGAAGGCATTGAAGCAGATGTATGACATGAAAGCCAGGGCAGAGCAGCAGGCACTCGCTGCCTGGGGGCTAAACTACGTGATTGACACGTATTTGCCTGAGAAGTTGAGGAATCCGAAGAGCTTCTTGCCGTGAGTGACAATATTTATTTCTTGTATCTTCTATTCCTTGCTTTGAAGAAAACATTTATATTGACTCTTCCATTCCGGTTTCCCATGACTGAGGCATTTATACCATTGGAAGATTCTGAAGGTTTTCCCTTCTTTGAAAAAATGGTATCACAGGGTGAATATAAAGACCGTGTCGACTTGCGAGAAGTGCCTCTCGAGACGTGCATAGAATTCCATGGTAGGCATCCAGATTCATATTATTTTATGCAAGTCATCGGGCCTGAAAGCGCGAGGCAGGTCAAGGTCTGGTTTAAAGGGAGAGCTCCTGCAGCTGTCGCACCAATCGAATGTATCGTGGCAGTGGATTACTCAAAAGTGGATTGGAAACAAGAAAAAGAAGGTGCAGGATGGGAGAAAGGCGTCATGCAGGTGGAGCTGATATACCATATGCCACACTTCTATTATGAGGACAAGAAACTCAGAATAGACCCACAGATGCGGGGGGAACCGTACACAGAGATCAGAGTCCTTCTGCCATAAGTTGTTTCCTCAAACATTCACACACAAAGAATAAACATCACCCCGAACTTCCCTGCCTCTTCCCATCAACTCCCCGGTGCCACCCTGCGTGCTCCCCGAACCCGCGTTCAATCCTGGTGATATGCTCGGTGAGCCGTCTCTCCAGATTGCTGTTTTGCTCAGCCATCCTCTTCTCCAGGCGGTTCATCTGCTCGATCATCCTCTTTTCAACTTTATGTATCGAGCTGTCCACGTTCTTCTCCACCTTGCCGAGAGCACCTCGTAGGTAGAAAGAATAGCCGATATTCGTGATCAGCAGTCCGACCATGAGCTCTTCAAACCCGAGGCTGCCACCGAGAAGGTAGCGGACGATTTCGTAAATCAAATAGACCATAAAAAGGAGGAAGAGCCAGTAGGCAGTCTTTGCCAGGATGTTTCTTGTTTTTTCGTTGATCTTAACCACCCAGCACTCTGCTAAGGAACCAGATGATGAGCAGGATGAGTATAATGGCCATCGCGATGCTCACCAGGTCAATTTTCTTGAAGTTCATACAGATGTTCAGATGACGAGATTTATAATGTTTGTGGTGAAAACATGTGAGTTTTTTCACGGTTTCTGAAACTCTTGCAAACTAGTCAGAAAAATTATAGGAAATCCTCATCAAAAATGATTCCTTTTCCACTATTCTTATAAACCTCTGTACGTTCTCTCATCGCATGCTCAAATCCGACCTCCACACGCATGCGAAAGAGGACACTCAAGACCACATTCCCTATACTGCAAAGGAGTTCATTGACGAGGCTGCCAGGAAGGATTTTGACGTGCTCAGCCTGACCTTTCACAGGAAGGTCTTCTGGAAAGCTGATATTGTCAGATATGCGCAGAAGAAAGGCATCCTCCTGATCCCTGGCTGTGAGATGTGTGTCGAGAACAGGCATGTGCTGATCTACAACAAATCTGCAGCAAAGCTGAAGAGGATTGTTGAAAGAATACAGGAGGAAAACCGCATAGATAGGATCAACCAGCTCAAGCAGGACTGCCTGGTCATTGCACCGCACCCGTATTATTGTAATCCGCTCCTGTTTTTTT
>JAZDID010000036.1:0-8964 GCA_043805315.1 Nanobdellota archaeon
TTTGTTTAGCCCCCTAAGGTCGAAATCCCTGCGATTACCGACGCTGGCGCGTTGCGAGGGGATGCTCCCTACGGGAACGCAGCGCCTACTGACACACCGTCGAGGATTTCGAAGGTGCTAAACAAATACATTTTTTAGATAAAAGTTATAATAGCCTCCGCCCGGATTCGAACCGAGGTCTCAGCCCGTCTTCAATGAATCAGAAGGCCCTGTGTACAGCAAATTTTATAAACAACCTTGTACGTAAATAAAGAACAAGAGGGAGGTACTTATGAAACATTGCAAAGGCCTTGTTTGGATCTTGACCATATCATTCCTTTTGTCTGTTGTTCTTACAGCGTGCACCAATGATGACGTGACCACAATTGCGAAGCTGAATCCTGTCATCAGCCAGTTCATGGACAGGCACCCGCAGGCTGAAGTCTCGGCGACCCATTTCAGCCAGGGAGAATTCGCAGACATAGAAGGAAACATCCTCTTCTACTGCAACCACAATAGCGCCTTCGTCAACAAGACGGCAGTTGAGCCCGGAGAATACTACCTCCTGACGATCTCCGACCAGGATTCCGGACTATATATCATCGCATGGATCAACTGGGACAACAGGATGGTGGAATGTGCGGTGAAAGGAAATTCAAACGAGGAAGGCATCATCGAACCCCCAACGTCTAACGTCGTCGAGCCGCCGACACCAACAGATCCCCTGCCCGGTGCCGAGGAAAAGTTCCAAGAGATTGCCTGCAACAACCTGCCTGAACAGGCGACCCACATGACCAGCGGCCTTGTCGCAGTTCTCATCCCACAAACACTTCATGAAGAGCTCAATACCGCTGGCTTCAAGCTCTCGTTCTCGAATCAGAACGGCTTTAGTGACGGCGGACAGTACTATAATCCAGAAAGCAATGGCGACAGATATTACTGGAATTGCTGGACGAACGGCGGGACGAACACCCACCTCTGCATCATCCCTATCACAGCCGAACTCGCTGACGAGAATGGCAACGACCTGGGCGAGGAGGCAGGAGGCATCATCCTCACCTTCGAAGGCCCGCTCGAGGCTTTGACTTTGAAATCAAAAGAAGCACAAACAACTGAACCAGAGCCCGCCGGCGACCATCCTGTCCCTACACCGACCACACCGTTAATCCTCAAATGGATCCCGATGAACGAACAACTCCCCCCCAACCGTGAACCTGGAGAGAAAGAGGCCGTGCAAACCTTCACCAGGGTTGGATGCAAAGTGGATTTCGAAAAGGCATGTACAGAGGAGCAAGGCTACGGCCTTTGCGGACAGTGCCATTACGCTGACTTTATCGGAGCTGCCAAAGAAGACTCAAGGATCGTCTCCAATCTTGGCGTATGCATGTATTGTCCCACAGGCACGAGATGCAACTGGGGCGCCCTTGGCATCTGCGGAGAAGGATTCAACTGCATCGGCGGCGGAAACAATGGTGGAGGCGGCTCGCAATACTATGTCAGCTGCAGCCAGTGCAGGGACACACCCCCTACCTACTCGTACAGAGGAGGAAGCTTTGAAACGTGCAATTATGATTACAATGCATGCGTGCAGGCAGGCTGCAGCAAGATACTCGACAATTGCAGGTGAGATGCAAAAGAAAGTGAACACGCTCCCCCTCCCGAGAGTTCTTGCCTTGCGTAGTGCTGTATTCTTTGCTGTAATCCTCGTCTTGATTTCCAGCATTGCTTATGCTGCACCCTTGCCCTGGGGCATTGCCATCAGCAAGGACAATAAAAGCTGCGGCGGCTTCTGGGCAGGGGATGAGTATGGCAGCTACACGCTAGCTGAAGGATGGACCGCATACTATCCCAACGATGGAGCGCCTCTCATCAAGACAGATGCAGGAACGTGCGAGTTCACAGGCGTTGGTGACGAAGAGAAATGCTGCAGGGAGCTTGATTTACCTTATGTGGCGAGAAACGTGGGGACTAGCCAGGGCATTAATCTGTTTTGGTGGATCATCATCGGATATTCGGCTCTTTTCATCGTCGGGATAGTGATCGCGGGCACATTTCTCATCCTGCACTTCGCAAAAAAGAAGAAGAAATGATGCGCTCTTCATCCTCTTGTTACTTCAGTATATTATGCCGATATTTTTGCAGAGGGCAAGCATGCTCTCCGAATCTTGCCTGACAGTCCCGTCCGGACTGATCGTGTATGCCCGATAATACATTCGTGCATGAAATTCTGGCTCGATAGCGAAACCATGATACAAAAAATCAGCATCTCTTCGGAAAACCGTATCATTCAAGACAGGAACATCTGCATTGAAAGGGCAATCTTTTTCGAAATCTTGGCTCGTGTAATCATGAAAAAAGGAATCATTGAGGCTAGCGGCAAGGTCAATGGAAAGACTGTCAATGTACAGTTCGCTATATTCCCTTGCTTGGTCCGCGCTTTCCAGTCTGTCGAACGCGCCCATGAAATGAGTGGTGATATTTCCTTGAAAAAACATCTCAACAGTTCCTCCTGTTATGAAAAACAGGATAGGGGGTATGCCATATCCACGCGTGTCTCCTCCTGAGAGTTCACAACTGGACGAAATCATATAGAGGGTCTGCCGTGGCCTAAGATATCTAAAAGTAAGGACTGATAGTTCTGGAGGCCTTGGACACTCGAATTGTCGGCCGATTTCTCGAGAGTAGTTCTTGAACAGCAGTTCATAGCTTCCGTGTATAGCCTTCTCATAGGGGATAAGCTCTGGATACGTTGAATTGCCGATGACAACAGAGAGGACTGGTATCTCGGATGTGTTCTCCGGGATTTTTGGTTGAATTTTTTGCATGCTTTTGCATGAAATCAGCACGATTCCAACAAGAACGACCGCGATGATGATTATCAAGATCTGTTTTTTATTCTTCATGGTGATCACAGGTTCAGCAGGAGGAGGATGGCTCCGCCTATCGCAAAGCTTGCGATGTTCATGATGATGCTCAACAGGAATGCCTTCTTCAAGGGCAGTATCTTCTTGTTGAAGAAGAAAAGGACGTATGCCTCAATGATGATAGCACCTGCCTCTGCGATGATAGTGGTGAGGACAAAACTCCAGAAAATCTGGAGCAAGAGAACTGCGGCAAGATATAAGATGACCATCCAGACGAGCGGGACAGTGAAGATATCTGCGATGACGATTGTAAATAATGGCCTTTTCCATCCTTTTTGCACCTTCATCTTCTTCAGGAAAATCGCGGCGACGATAAGCTCAATGATGATGGTCAGGAAGAATGCGACGACGATGGAAACCCACAACTTACCTGATCCTTTATCAACCGGGGAAATATCTCTTGGATGGACGACGAAAGAAGAGTCATTGATGCTATCGTCAGCACCAATACGCCTACCGTCGCTGAGCGTGATCGTGAGATTCCCTTCAGGCCCGATGTCTCCAGAGAAGAAAAGGGAGGAAGATGTCCAAGAGAAATTGATGAGTCCTGAGGTGTAATTCCTGCCAGCAAGGTCCACCTGCAGCCTGAACTGGCGCGGGACGCGCTCGATGCGATAGTAGAAGAAACTGCAGATCCCATTGCTGCACAATTCACCATTGTCCTCTTGCCAATCGCAATCTTCTTGGTAGCAGGGAACGAGGATTAAAGCAGTGAAGTCGTCTGCGATAGACTCGTTGTTCATGGTCACATGAAAATAGAGCTGAACAGCCTGATGAGGACCAATATCAGCAGAGGAAAATGACATCATGCAAAGAAAAACTACAAGGGACCAGAACAGATAGAACTGTTTTTTCATATCATCTCTGCTTATTTAAAACCGTGTTTATTAAGTTTTCGTCTTTTCAGAACTTCTTAGCTGTTCGTCGGTGAGAATTATTATTCCACAAAATACTGCATTGACAAGCCGAAAGAATATGATCAGGCGAACAATAGATTATACGGAGATCTATAAAGTAGAAAAGGAGATAGCCCCACCCGGTTTCTCACCGAAACCAGCAGCCACCCTTGCGATGTCCCATCAAAGGATCTTTTTCACCGCTGCAATGAAATCCTTGGCGACTGCAATGACGTGCTCTGCCTCTTCCTTGGTCACTTCGGGCTTTTCCAGGCTGTAGCTGATATCATGGCGCTCGAGGCGAAAGGAATTGAGCTCGTTCAGGAATCGCCGCTCGAGTTTTTCTGAGTATCTTTCCTTAAGGTAGACAAAGAGGGCATAGTGACTCTTCTCCCTGATCCCGTCCCTGAACAGGATCGCCCTTCCTGCATGGAACAGGGCAGCGTAGCCGTTGAGCACAGTCTCCTCGAACATGCCAAGACCAAAAAGCGTTCTTGCCCGCCCGAGCTTGTAAAGCGCCACCTCTATGGACTTGTCGACCTTCCTCTTATCAGGAGGTTCCTTCCTGAGAAAGCCTTTGTCAAAGCATTCTTGCACGTCCATCAGGTCACCACAGGCAACTCGCCATGCACGCAGATGCCATCAATGATCACCGCATCATAGTATGCCTTGTCTGTCAGGGCCTTCTTCCTCCATTCCTGCAAAGTGAATGAGGAGAAGGACACTTCCCGTGCAATCCTAGCCTCAGCAGTCATATGCCGGACCTTTGTGGGACTCTTCGTAATCAGCGCGATGTCGATGTCACTCTGTGGCGTATCTGTTCCTTTTGCCGTCGACCCATACCAGACGATAGACAGCACTTCAGGATGCTTTTTCCTTGCCTCTTCGACGAGCCCTGACTGGGAAATCTCGGCCGCAGTCATCGCTATCTTCAATTGCCTCGTGAGAACATTTCCGTCATCCAAGGAATACTGGTGAAGATTCCCCAGGATCTTCCTCTTGACAACCCGTTTCTCATAGAGGTAGTCGATGCACCGTTTCGCCGTAGCGACCCCCACATCTGCTTTCCGAGAGAGGGACCTGAGGGATTCCTCGGTTCCGACCTGCCGCAATGTCTTAAAGACGGTGAAGAGGGCATATTTCTCTATCATACTCTGTATGGAACACTTGTTCCTTTAAATATTTTATTCTTTTATTCGTTCCATATATAAAACGATTGTTCCATGAAAGGAACATATGGTGGAGAGTACGTTATCTGCAGTGTATAGCCCTGCCCGAGATACGATTTATTAAGGCAGATCGGAAAACGTCATCTTCTCCTTGGAAGTGACTGCTCGATATGGAGAAAAAAACAGCACATTTATATACATTCTTTATAACAAAGATGACCATGAAGACCACAAATCTCAACCAAGTCGTATCGTTGTCACTCATCATTCTCTTCCTCGCCGGATGCGCAGGACAGACAAACAGCACCAGTAACAATACTGCTGCCAACGGTGCTTCGGAGGACACCGGCCCTCTGAAGGCAATCGCGCAAGAATTGCCATACTGGAAGTCTGAACAGCTGAACACCGTCTATCTAGAACCATTGATTAGCGGAGGCAGCGGCTGGTACACCTGCGCGATTCCGGATCCGACAACCCTGCCTGAAGGTGTGACTCTTAATGGCGACGTCTGCACTCTTTCGGGGACGATAGTGCTGGCTCCCGGAACAACGAGAAAAACGTTTCCACCCTTCACCATCATCGTTTCAGACGATTCTGAACCGCCGCAGAAAGTCAATCTCACTCTCACACTCACCGCAGTCAGCGAAGGCCCAACCTTGGAAGCCATGACTAACGCTGAATGCATCGAAGGTGAGGATTGCAGCGTCCTACTCGCAAAGGCCTCAGGAGGAGATCTACCCTATACTTTCACCGCAAACTCATTTGCAGGAGATGCTCCTCCCCAGGGGACGACCATTGGTGTCGACGGCGTTTTGAAAGGCGACCCCCCGGAAGGTTTTTACATCATCGGCATCTGTGTCGCTGATGTGAGTAGGACAAGCAACTGCGGAACAGCTTACCTCACCGTACAACCCAAAGGGACCAAGATACAACACGTCAATGTCACCGTCACGAAAATAGGAAAAGGGACGGTAACGAGCGTGGATGGAGCAATCAATTGCGGGACGACCTGCACAGCAGAATTCAAGCAGAGTCCGTACGGTGGTACGACGCTGAAGACAACATATGATAATACGACGACGTATCTGCTCAAATGGGAAGGGTGCTCGTGGGGCTACACCGGTGACTGCCATGTGGATCTCAGCGAGCCCAGAAACATAAAAGCGATCTTCAACAGAATACCGGTCGTCACCATCGATGAAGCAAGATGCGAACGGCTGAGCTTCGATACTGGATACGCCGAGGAATCCCCGTACTACGCGACGTATAAAATAACCGCGACTGGAACGGTGGCTGCGGACTATCCTGACGATGGTTTGACAATCCGAGTCGGTGGGGGGAGCGGATATGGGTCACGCACGTCATCGGGCGAGATGCTTTTCTGCCCCGGATGGGAGTTCGGTGCGGATATGCCTGGGTGGGGGTGCCACGGGACGGATGCGCCTAACGTGGGTATTGTTCACTGGCGATATGAAGAGGAGCTGAGACCCAATGGAGAGATAGGAAAGTATTACTTGCATGCAAGCATCGAGCGCTCCTTTGACGAGAATGCGAGCTATCTACCGCCGATAGAAGATAAGACCTACCTTCCCTGCCAAGGCATCCAAGACAGCAACGAGATATCGTAGTTCGTCGGCTGATTTCTATCTGTCCACGCACGTGACAATGAATCAGCCAGCCGGACTCCCCACCGAGGAGCGTTGCGACGGGCTTTTCTCATCGCAGAGCACTACTGAGAACGGATTTTTATTACTTTATTTCACACAGGTAGGTGTAACCGACATTGGCATGATTTGGGTCAGTATAGGTAACTCGTTGTTCTTCTCTATCTCCTACATCGACTGTTTCACAGGCAACTTTCTGTTGGACTAGATCCTCATCTACATATGTCAATACATTCACGCATTTCTGCCCTTCCGCGGTTCCAGAATTGACAAACGTTATGTCACAGTATACAACCAGGTCATTATGGAGGCAGCCATATTCATTCCTATTGGTACATACCCATTCGGTGCTTTGAGAGTGGAGTGCTTGTATGTTGGGAAAGCTTAATGTCCGGGCTTCAATCCCGACATCTCCCGGAGTCTTGATATTCTTCTGTTTCCATTCATCTTCAATGAGGGTGATGTGGCGGTCATTCTTATGCTCATCAAATTCCTTATTTCCAGCTCCCCAGGCATCGTCAAAAGAGGTCGTTAACATCGTGGTCTCTATCGGGTATATGAATTTGCTGTCATAATACGCGGCGTACATGTGCCCTGGGTGGGTGATCAAGGCAGTTTTGATTCCGACAGATTCCAGCAGGGCTACATACAGTGTAGCAAGATCATCGCAATCCCCTTTTTTCCTGCTGATCACTTCTGCGGGATATTGGCGATATTCCAGGGTCGGGTCAGAGATGTAATCAATGTTAAGCCCTTTTAACAAATCCCAGATTTTTCTGGCAGCATCTTGTATCCCTTCGTCATCGCGGGTAGAGAAGCTTCCTGCTGCAGAAACTGCTTGCCTTACCACGCCGTCTATTGGTGTAACAAATTGGGAGACAGAGGAGTAGGTTCCCCAATTATCCCTGCCGACTATGGTTAAGGGGATGCTTTTGGTTGAATCATGATTCTCGCCATGCTCATCCTCAAAAGATATCACGACATTGATCAAGACACTTTGGTCATCCATAATGGTAAGCATCGCTCCAGTAGCGGTTGGATACCACTCATAATCTTTGTAGGCGCCAGGTTCCAAATCGCCAAGATTTTCCTTTTGTTCCTCGGTATATTTTCCAATCCGAACAGATAGAATGATGTTTTTTGCGATGTTGGTTCCATTGTTGGTTATCCTTAAGGAAGACAAGGGATGTTTGTTGCCATCGTCATCTATCAACTCGCGGTTAGAATATAATGAACTAGCCGAAACTCCCTGAGTGACATAATTGACACTTATGCCCAGCTCAGGTGTCTGGAACTGGCATTCATTTTTCTGTAGGTTGCACGTGTATCCTGACTCGCAACCGCAATCCAGGCAGCAATTATCATTGTTTTCCCCTTTCGAATCGCAGAATCCATCACCGCATTTCATTTCATAGCAACCATTGCTGCTATTTCCAGCTCTTTCAACCGCACAAACTTGATTGATGTCACAGGTGCAATCCACAGAATCATTGCAGTTTTCCCCTACTTGGGGCTGGCAGATGTTATTAACGCAAGATTGATAACTGCAATCTTTGCAACCGGAGTTACATTCTTTTTCGGTACAATAGTGATCTCCGCAAATGGTAAACACGCCTAATGCCCAAAAGACGATCAGGAGCAGGAGAATAATGCTGCAGATAGAGATCAAGAAGTATTTGAAAAAATATTTTTGAAATAATTTGAAATACTTCACCATCCTTTTTTGGTCGACTTGTCCAGATTTTTCATTTACCACGCTGATGCGCCTCTTTCTTTGTGCTAGGGACTTTCAAGCATAATTTGCTTATTTTTATTCTGGGTTGAGGGGTTAATAAAGTTTTTGTTTTGCTTTGTTGAAAACTTCGCTTCGCTCAGCCTTTGCCATCGGGCTCGCGTTCGAAACTTTCCGTCGAGAGTCGACATTCCCCGTAGGTCATAGCAAACGGAGATTGCTAGGACTCCCAGCAACTTCGTTGCTGTGAGGGGCAAGTCCCCCTTGTCGACAAGAAAATGAACAATCCATAACGCTCGCCGGGATGATAGCAAAGTAGCTTTTCAACAAAGCCTTTTTGTTTACAAAAAAAATTGCGCGGGTTTAAAGCTCGGAGGATGTATCACAATATGGTAGAAATAGGGGAAAAGGATGGTGCAGTGGGCAATCGGTAGACCCACGCGCACCATCGAACTACTAATAGCCCCGCCCGGATTCGAACCGAGGTCTCAGCCTCCAGAGGGCTGAATGATTGGTCGCAAATCGGAGAGTTTCGACACTTCAAAAAACTCCGAGTTTTGATTGGCCGCTACACTACGGGGCTGCCAAGAGCCAAGAAAG
>JAZDID010000037.1:0-7072 GCA_043805315.1 Nanobdellota archaeon
ACGCCGAAGAAATGCCCATACTGCGGACGGGACGTGTTTTACTGATTTTTTCGCAATATTTTTAAATGAGCATCGTAAGAATGCCTCAATACATAAATTACCCAGTATAAAAACGGTGATCCCATGAAACCAGAGCATAAGAAATTCTATTGGCTATTCTCGATCATCTTCTGCATCCTCTTCGTGGTTGCACTCTATATGATCAAAGGAGCACCTTAAGCTTTTTTCAGGCTCTGTAGAAAATCTCACTTTCGTTCGGGTGAGCAGCTTCAACACCTCTGGTTCTTTGCTCATCAGACTGACATTCCCCGGATGGGGCAAGTCCCCCTTGTCAGTTTCAGTCTTTTCCAGAAAAGGTGTTGACCTAAGGCTGCTCACCTACATTTTCTACAGAGCCCTTTTTTCAGCAATATTTTTAACCTTTGACTATTTCTCTTTTCGAAAATGGAGAAATCCAACAGAAAAGGAAGCACGCTCCCCTGGACAAAGAAGCACGAGCCAGGAGCGCTCGCAGAGTTCACAGGACAGGAAGACAAACTCAATCAGGTCATGAGCTATGTCAAGGGGTTCAAGAGAGGAAGAGCTCTTCTTGTGCAAGGAACGACGGGAACAGGAAAGACATTGTCAGTCCACCTGCTCGCGAAAGAGCTCGGCTACGAGCTCCTGGAGATCAACGCCTCTGATGTCAGGAATGCAGACTCGATCAACTCTATTGTGGGCAACGCGCTGCAGCAGCGCTCCCTGTTCGCCAAGAACAAGCTCATCCTCATTGACGAGCTGGATGGCATCTCCGGCTCAGAGGACAGGGGAGGCATCCAGGCGATAGCAAAGCTGATTGACAACGCAGCATTTCCCGTCATCATCACTGCCAACGATGTTTCTGAGGCAAAATTCAACCCGATAACGAGAAAGGCGATCGTTGTCGACTATGCCAGAGTAGGCTACCTCCTTATTTTCAATTGCCTGAAAAAGATCTGCAGCCAGGAAGACCTCACGTATGACGAAGACAGCCTGAAAACTCTCGCCCGCATGGTCAACGGCGACCTGCGCGCAGCAGTCAATGACCTGCAGTCCCTTGCCGGAAAAAAGATAACGCGAGAGACGCTGGCGACGCTCTCTTCTCGGGATGTGGAAGAGGATATCAGGCAGGCGCTGGTGAAGGTGTTCAAGACCACAGACCCGAAGATCAGCCTGGGATCGTTCGACGCTGTTTCCGAAGACATCAATAAGCTGTTCCTGTGGATTGAGGAGAACCTACCCCGCGAATACACAAAGACAGAGGATCTTGCCGCTGGCTTCGAGAATCTTTCATTAGCTGACGTGTTCTTCGGCAGGATCAGGAGATGGCAGCACTACCGGTTCTATGTCTACTGCTACGACCTGCTGTCTGCAGGCATCTCCCTGTCAAAACACGAGAAGTATCCGACAGTCCCTGACTACAAGCCGACCTCTCGCTTGCTCAAGATATGGATGGCAAACCAGAAGAACTTCCGGAAAAAGGCGATCGCAGAAAAGGTCGCCAGGAAAAACCATACCTCCATCAAGAGAGCGATGAAAGAGACCATGCCCTATCTCAAGATCGCGTTTAAAAAGGATATGCGCCATGCAGAGCTCTTGACAAACTATCTGCAGCTTGATAAGGAAGAGACTGAATGGATGGCAAGATAGCTCGTGAATCTTCAACAAAATATATAAACCCCTCCCGTCTCTTCTCCTCCATGGACAACGAGCACCTGCAGAAGCTCATCAGCTTCGCCAGCCAGAAAGGGTTCATCTGGGGGCCTGAGCCGGAGATTTACGGCGGACTGTCTGGATTCTACACCTATGGACCGTTAGGCAAGCTCCTGAAGAACAAGGTCGAGCAGGTCATCAGGAACACGTTCACCAGGAACGATTTTTACGAGGTGGAATGCCCGACGATCATGCAGTCCATTGTCTGGGAAGCGTCCGGACATTTGAAAGGCTTCACTGACCCGGTCATCGTCTGCTCGAAATGCGCTGCAAAATTCAGAGTGGACGAGCTCATTGCCGAGAAATTCCCTGAAGAAAAGGACAAGGTCAAGCCAGAAGAATATGTCTCCTTTTTCAAGGACAAAGCGATGAAATGCCCGTCCTGCTCCTCTGATTTCATCCTTGAGATCAAGAAGCACAACCTCATGATGAAGACCACGATCGGCATGGAAACAGAAGCCTATCTGCGGCCTGAGACTGCGACGACAACCTACCTTCCCTTCATCAGGTATACTGATTTTTTCAGGAACAAGCTGCCCTTCGGCGTCTTCCAGATCGGCAAAGCCTATCGGAACGAAATCAGCCCCCGTCAGTATCTCCTGAGAGTCAGGGAGTTCACCCAGGCAGAAGGCCAATTGTTCATCGACCCTGCAGAGAAAGCATCTTTTTACAAGTTCGACCTGATCTCAGACAATGTCCTTCCTCTGCTGCCTGCGAAATTCCAGGCAGATCATGCAGAGCACGTGCAAAAGATCTCCCTGAAAGAGGCGTTGTCCCAGAAATACATCAAGAGCAAGGCATTCGGCTGGATGCTCAACCTTAGCTACGAGCAGTTTGTGAACATGGGAATCCCTGAAGAGCGCATACGGCTCAGGCAGCACAAGGACGACGAGAAGGCGTTCTACGCTGATGACGCCTGGGATATTGAGATACAGCTCAACAGCTTCGGCTGGTTTGAGATGTGCGGGGTCCATGACCGGACAGACTATGATCTTGTCCAGCACGAGAAGTTCTCCAAGAAAAAGTTCGAGGTGACTGAGGAGTTCGGCAAGAAGATAAAGCCCCACGTGCTCGAAATAGCATTCGGCATAGACCGACCATTGTTCGCGCTCTTGGACATGTTCTATGAGAAGAAAGAGGAAGGAGAAGGCAAGTCAGTATTGAAGCTGCCCTTGGAGATTGCGCCTGTCCAGGCAGGCATATTCCCCCTGTTCAAGAAAGACAACCTGCCAGAGCAGGCAAAACTCCTGTATGAGGATTTGAAAGAGGAATTCAGCTGCAAATACGACGAGACCCAAAGCATCGGCAAACGCTATCTCCGCGCTGCTGAAGAAGGCACTCCCTTCTGCATCACGATTGATTACGACACCTTGAAAGACCAGACCGTCACAATCCGGGAACGCGATTCTGAAAAGCAGGTCAGAATTAAGATCAACGAGCTGAAACAGACTTTGCGCAGCTTGTACGAGAAAAACCTCAAGTTTGAGGATCTTAAATAATTCATATCTTCTTTATAGTCCCTTTTCTTCCTGCGCTCACCTGCAATGCACCCTGCCATTCTGACACAACCCCGTTGGACAAGGCAATCCTGTCTCCGACAGTGCACTGGTCCACCTGCTCATTCCACAGCGTCAGCCTGACCTTACCAGTGTCGTCTTTTGCAAGAGCATTGCACACCTTTCCTGAACTCCCCATGCGGTCAAACTTATGGATGTTATCCATCTCAAGAATCTCGAGCTCAAGATTCACCTCAGGCATTTTTGGAGAAAGGTCAACAACTTTCATATGCAGACAATCTTCCTTTCTGGTTTTAAATATTTTGCGATTATCAGGCGCATTAAACTTGATGGTGAAAATTAAATATCATCTCATCTGCTGAATGCGCTGGTGATGGCGGTGCTACGCAGATTTTGACAAAATCTGGTAAAACCATTAGGGGTGGGACATAAAAAGACATGAATTCCCTTTTTAATCCCACTTCCATGGATGCAAATCGCAACTTCATTATCGCACGCCACCCAGCGCAGACGCGACCGGGTACTCAGAAACCAATGGTTTCTGGTAATTTGTGTTTGCTCTGCAAACCCAAATGGATGCCCCATCCGGGGTGGTCGCGTAGGATTTTCCGCAGAAAATCCGTCTGCGCCTTGGTGGCGTACATAATCTGGATGAAAAAACAACACGGCTGAATAGAAAGTGAGATTAACCATTTGATTTGACTTTAGCTCTATCTTCAAGATTCCACCGAAAACCATTTAAAACAGCCATTTCTTCTCTGACGAGGATGGGACGGTAGCTCAGCCTGGGAGAGCACTACGCTGAAGACGTAGGGGTCCCGGATTCAAATTCCGGCCGTCCCACTTTCCCTATGAAGCTCTTTATCAGGAACCGTTCTGGGAAAAGGATAGCAGTGCTTGTCGACAAGCCGAAAAAAGTGAGAGGGCTGGCGTTTGTCATGCACGGGCGCGGTGGATTTAAGGAACAGCCGCAAGTACTCACCTTTGCTCGTGCATGCTTTGCTGCTGGCTGTATTGTTGTCCGTTTCGATGCAAGGCATAGCCTTGGTGAGAGTGAAGGTCGCATGGAAGAAATTACAGTGAAGAGTTGTGATGAAGATCTTGAAGATGTCATCTTATGGGCGAAAAAACAAACGTGGTATGTGCAGCCATTCTTTCTCGTCGGCCACAGCCTTGGTGGATTGACTGTTCTGCAGTATGCCCAATCACATCCAAACACGGTTGCTGGTGTCGCGCCTTTGGCAACAGTGCTTTCTGGAAAACGGCATACAGAGGTGAAAGGAAAATCCTATATGTCTTCTTGGAAGAGCACGGGCTGGCTTTTTGAAAAGAGTCTGTCAAAGCCAGGAGTGATAAAGCGGATTCCCTGGTCATTCATGGAAGAATTAATGCGTGTCGATGTCACAAAGCAGGTGAAGAAATTAACGATGCCTGTCCTTCTCATCGTAGGAGAGAATGATGAGGACCACGTGCAAGACCAAAAAAACCTGTACCGCATGCTTCCCGGCCCCAAGGAATTCCACATCATCAAGGGAGCGCCGCACACATTCAGGGACAGGAAGCATCTCGCAGAGATCAAGCGGATCATGAAGAAGTGGATCGACAATGTGCTACATCATGCACCGTAATGCTCTATTTTTTCCCTTCAAGGTCAGGATGACTGTATATACATGCACATAGGTACCCTGCTCGCCCTCCATTTGCAGGCTCAGCTGTTACGACCCCCAATCTACTTGACATCTTACTTCTATTCCTCTACCCAATAAATATTGTGTCACTTCTTGAGGAGATCTTGTATCAAATAATCTAAACTGTGCATCTCCTTTTCGGTATTCTTCTTGGTGAGATGTTCTTCCGCCCGGGTTTGGTATCCCGCCGCTTCCTATCTGATCAACAATGGGAAACAACCTGTTTCGTAAATCGATTTTTTCTCTTCCGCTTAATGCCAATGAAACGTTCGGTAATGCTAAACGTAATACTGTATAAATTTTTATTACTTCTTCATCTGACATTCTCTGATGGGAAATAGTGAGTCCCGGAGCAGGTTTTAGTGTTGGTGCAGAGATACAAACACCAACTCTTTTATCTTTCAAATATTGCGCATGATGGTACAGCCCAAGAACTTCAAAAACATCATTTCCATTAAGACCAAACAATGCCCCGATTCCGACATTGGAAAATCCTGCATCAATTGCTTCGTCAATTTTTTGTAATCTCACGTCATAATCTCGTTTTATGGAATTCCTGCCATGAAGCCGTGCATATCTTTGCCTGTCATATGTCTCCTGAAAAAGTATAAAATTATCTGCGCCAGCCGCATGGATTTCTCTCAGCGTATCTGGCGATAAATTCTCAAATTCAATCCAAGGATGCAACCCTGCATCTCTGACCTGTTTTGTCCCGTCAATAATGAGCTGTTTGTATCTTTCCTCCCGAATTGTACCACCCACAAGGATGGCGTTGCTCACTCCGCCATCTTGAATAACTCTTGCTTCCTCGCTAATTTCATCTGAAGTCAAAGTTATTCTTATTAAATCACTATTACTCTCTCTATACCCGCAATAGCCGCAATCATTTTCGCAACTATTGGTAATATACAAACAAGTGAAAAGTGCCGCAACATTTCCTTTTGATGCGGATTTTATTTTTGTCGCGACATGCACTGCATGCTCCAACCTTCCACAATCCAAGTTTTGTAGCAACGTGCTCGTTTCTGTTGCAGTCAATCCATTTCCCTCTTCTGCTTGAGCGAGAACTCTCTCTACGTCATGACTGCGTTTGCCTTCTTTTACCTGCTCTCGTATTGCTCCTTCATCTATTATCATTTATCTCACCATTCCTCGTCGATATTTTTCTTTCCATATATTAATCCAAAGATTCCTGTGCCTATAAGTGCAAGGCTTAGCATGGCAGTTTCACCTATTTTTCTGTATAAGATATTTTGATTATCATGGTAATCCTCCAGCTCATCGTCGATGTATTCACGTAATTTTTCCTTCTCTTTTTTCCATTGCTCTCGAAATTCCGGCAGATGAGTTGCTTCTTGCCGCTCGATGACGTGCAGCTCGATGATCCGGCATGCGAGACTGTCCGCCTGCATCATCGCTCCGTTGGTGATGTGTGATCTCCAGTGATACAACGTGTTTTCTGCATAATGCCATTCAATGGTTGTTCCGGCAGCACATGCGAGTCCAAGCGCTATCGCAGGGCCTGCGATTTCATAATAGATGCGCCGTGCATTCTCTTTGAGATTTTCTTTCCATCCTGCATTCATGTTCTCCTCGTTTTCTTCTTTCTCAGTGGTGATAAAGATATTTATATGAATGTTTGCTGTATAGTTACTATACAACAATATGGTTATCAATACAGCGCCCTTGGAAAAAGCAGGCCTCACGAAGAACCAGGCAGCGCTCTACCTCATCCTTCTCAAGATAGGACCAAGCAGTGTGGGTGCTATCGTCAAGGAGATGGACATTGCCCGTATCTCCTGCTATGATGTCCTGAGCAGGCTGCAGAGCAAGGGTCTCGTCACGCACGTGCTTTTCAAAGGCAGGCAGCTGTTTGCGGCAGTGGACCCGCAGGTATTGCTCAAGGCTCTTCAGGAGAAGGAACGGCGTGCCGGAGAGGATGTACAGGCGTTGAGAGGAATCCTTCCCGAGCTTGAGCATTTGGCGAGGGAGAAGAAGGAAGGCCAGGACGCGGCTGTGTATAAGACGCGGGAAGGGATAAAATCCGTTTTTGAGCTCAGGATCAAGGAGAGAAAGGTGATTCGCGTCATCGGCGCGACCGGAAAGGCCATGAAGGACCTCAAGCACTATTTTCCC
>JAZDID010000038.1:0-2140 GCA_043805315.1 Nanobdellota archaeon
TTAAATCGAATAGCCATGTTCACTCCGAGGATGAGCATGTAAAGCGTGATGGCACCTGATGAAAGGAAAGACAAACCCCGCGACATTTTCATGAACTTTCCAAAAAATATCGGAAGGAATATGAGTCCGAAGGCAGTGATGGCTGCCAATATCCAGAAAACCAGTTCAAGATTGTCTTGCATGTTTTAATATTCACTATCACGCTTAAATAATTTTCTGAATTTGTCCAGGACTTTTCAACCAGGTTTCTCTCCGATATCCTCCTCTTTCCCTGCCTCTGTCTCCTCAATCCCCTCGACAATCTCCTTTACGGTGTTGTCCCAGTTGAACTTCTTCGCGACAGTCATCCTGGCATTCTTCCCCAGTTCTTCCCTGACCTCCGGGTGCTGGATAAGATAATCGATCTTCTTTGCCAATGCGTAGGCGTCCTGCAATGGAGAGAGCAGGCCGTTCTTTCCGTCCTTGATATAGTCTTTCACGAATCCCACGGGGGTTGAGATGACCGGCAGCTCGCAGGACATTGCCTCGAGTACAGACAAGCAGGTGGTTTCTGTCAATGAGGTGAGGCAGTAGATGTCCATGGCCTGCAGGTAGGGAACGACGTTCTGCTTTGTTCCCACAAGCATCACTCCCGGCCTCTTGAGCATCTGCTTGATGTTCGGCACGCCATCTCCGACGACCAAGAGCACGACGTCATGATTCTTCTGCACGCGTAAAAACCCTCTCAGCAGTGTCACTAAGTCTTTCTCCCTGCTCAGCCTGCCGTGATAGCCGATGACAATAGTATTCTTGCTGATGCCGAGCGCTTTTTTGATCTCCTCTCTTTTTCCTGGCTTGAATTTCTCCACATCACAGCCGAGATGGATGACTTTCTTCTGCACTGTACTCAATTCCCAGGAAAGGTAATCAGAGATGTTCTGCGAAGGCACAAAGACAATGTCGCATTTCGAGTACAGGTAGCGGGTCAGCTTCTTCATGAGCGGATAAGACCATCGCTTCAATGTCGCGCTCTTCAATGCTTTCGGGACAAGCTCCCACTCGATCGAGTGGATGAATGCGGCAGTCTTCTTGCCGAGCTTATGCGCGATATACAGAGCGAGGCCTCCGACAGGCCCGATGGTCTGGGTAAAGACAATGTCAGCATCCTTGATATGCCTCCGCAGCTTCCAATACTTGAACTTCGCAGGCTGGAAATCGCCGAAGAGGAAATGGTGGACAGGAATCCGTATGACATCGACTCCTGATTCCCTGCGGTCAACAGAACCCCTGAATGCCGGTGCGATGACCTTGACCTGGTATGTTTCCTTCAACCGCGGGATGACCTCTTCCAAGAACCTCGCGATGCCATCCCATCGGGGAGCATAGTTGTCTGTCGCAATAAGAAGCTTCCTCCTCTGTTGCTTTTTTTCGTCTTTCATCTGACCAGCCTGAAGACCTCTGCATACCTGCAGTCGTTCTTGATCCCGTTCAATATCGCCTTTGCAAAGACAGCCAAGTAGAGGAAATTGTTCAAGACCGCATACGAGAACACGTTGATCTGGCTCCGGAAGCAGCGCAAGGCATCGCGCTTCTTCTTGAATGTCTCGGTGATGTCAACCACCAATTTGGGGGTGTCATGCTGCTTGAAGCTGAAGAGGTTCCAGATGTCAAAAGTATAGACATTCGCAGAACAATGCAGGGAATCAAAGACATCCAGGACAATCCTGTGCACAGCGCGGTGGTCTGCGTGCGCGTCATCTGAGGAATGGGTGAAGATCTTCTCAGGATCATGTTTCCTGATCAGGCCTGCAAGGAACTTTGCGAGCTGTTTTTCCTGGAATTCCTCCCTGAACTTGCCCTCATGCAATCCGAGGAAAATGACGCCGCTGCCGCCGATGATCTTGTCAGCCTTTCTCGCCTCATCCATCCGCATCTTCCTGGCGACGGCTGGCTTGAAATGTGGGTGGCTCCTCTCGCCGTATGAGAAGATGACTGTGTAAATGGGTTTGCCTTCCTTTGCATACTTTGCGCACGTGCCGCCGACGCCGAAAATCTCGTCATCAGAATGCGCGCAGATGACCAGGATGGAGTTCTGCCCTCCTTTCTGGATTCTTTTCCCTTCCATGGCTGCGAAAAGAGGCGCGGTAGTATAAAAAAATTG
>JAZDID010000039.1:0-15716 GCA_043805315.1 Nanobdellota archaeon
TCTGGAGTCAGCTTGGCTCTCTTCATGACCTCTTTGAATTTCGGCCGTTGGATGACGTTTTCAACCTCAGAGAGAATTTCCTCTGTCGTGTAGCATATCGCCTTGCCCTCCTCGACCTTCCGCAGCAACGCTGCTTCGTTCCCCTCCCAAAAGAAGGCTGAGACAACCGTATTGGTGTCAAGAACCAGCTTCATCATCTCTGACATCCC
The DNA here is from genome assembly GCA_043805315.1 of Nanobdellota archaeon. Classification (GTDB taxonomy): domain Archaea; phylum Nanobdellota; class Nanobdellia; order Woesearchaeales; family JAHJEM01; genus JAHJEM01. The sequence goes on from JAZDID010000039.1 coordinate 210, forward strand.
TGATGGCTTTTTTTACGTCGGCCTTTGTCAATCCTACCTGCTTTGCAGCCTGACGGAGCGGCTGTGCAATCTCATCAAATGTCTTCTTCAGTGCAGCTATCTCTATTTTCTTCAGAATCACTGTCCCTGCCTCTCCGAAGACCATGAACTGGTCTGATTTCTTTATCCCCATCTCCCTTCTCAATGAAGAAGGGATAACCACCTGCCCTTTTTCAGATATTCTCGTGAGTTCGACTTGCATAGAGCACCACTTGTAAAATAGGTAAAACGTATCTTACTTATATGCTTTTCGGTTTTTATACCACATTTCTTAAGAAATACATCTGAGTATCATCTGCAATCCCCCACCACCCTCTCCAATCCCTCCACCAACTCCTGGCTGTTGGAATACTCGACAAACGTATCGGTCAATAGCGTCAAAGATTCTGAAACCGTGCAGCCTTTCTTGTAGATGCAGATGATCGGCAGGCCCATGATGTCAGCCCAGTCGAGCCCTGTGGCAGGTTTTTAGAACAATCAAGACCAAACTCACACAGCTTAAGAATCCTCTGCAACATCTGTTCAACCTGAGAATCCCTACGGGAAAATGGCTATGAAATATTTATTTTGATACTGCCAGAAACTCTGAGAGATCTTTTCTGGCAATTTCTACATCGACATAAAATAGATCCCTGTCAGTCGTTATCCAGTCAGGGATCATCCCGCGTTCCCCTAATGTTCCGAGCCGGTATGTGTCATATCCTTGATAGCGTGCAATGTCCTCTAACGACGCAAATATTGGTCGTTTATTATCAAAGGAATTGATCCCGATTGTGCCCCATCTTCCATTTTGCTGGTAGACAAAGACTTCATGGCCTTCGTCTCTGTTTTTGTTCATCATATATAAGTACGTCGGTGGATACCCATTGTCACTTAACAATGCAGCAGCAGCAACTGTTGCCTCAGAGCAGTCTCCAAACCTATTTTTATGAATTCGGCGAAAAGAATTCGTCCCCCAGTTCGGTCGGGGAATGATGTAGTTCATCACATACCATGTGGCTTCTTCAGGCGTCTTCACCTCAGCTATTGCTTGTTGATAGGACAGGCGCATGTAGTGTTCAATTTTTTCAGCAGATGCAGCATTGCTTTGCCCAGTGACTGCCTGTTCCATCTGCATGAGATACACCATGACCGGTTTAACGAAAGCTGAACTTGCCCAGATCAGAAATCCAGCAGTACCTGCGCACATAACTCCTCTGAGGAACTTATCTACATTCATACAAGCAGAAAATATTGTAACTTTATAAAGTTTTATATTAATCACTACTTTAAAGTTGAGAATATATTTCCATCTCTTTTTCAACCTCATCCAGAACTACTTGTGCCTGAGTTCAAAGAGTTTATGCTTGCCATAGCTGTTCAGATCAGAACAACTTTGACCAGATTCACTCATTCATGTTCTCTAGGAACGTCTCGGTCAACAACTTCACTGATCCAGCCACCTTACTTCCTTTCTTATAGATGCAGATGATCGGCAGGCCCATGATGTCAGCCCAGTCGAGTTCCAAGTACAGAATATGATTTCATATTCAATATACCCGATATATTTCATATACTTTTATTCATTTTTATATATAAAAAACCGAAACATTTAAATATAAGTATGTGTTATATACTTGATATGGGAAGTATATCAATAAGAACTCCGAGCAATTCTGATGATGAATTTAAGGAATTGTTAAAGAGAAATATGATGCGGTTAATTCATGAAAGAAATGGCCAAGATAGTTTGGAATCTTTTTACAGGAAAGAAAGTATACAGGATGCGATAACAACAATCCGCGTATCAATAGATACAAAAAACAAACTGCAGAAGCTTATGAAGCCACAGGAGTCTTACGAAGAGGTGATCAATAGGATCATGGAGAGCAATGAGCAACTGCGTGAGGAAACCGCTTTCTTGAAGAGCATTGAAAACGAAAACAGGCACTTGATCAAGTATATCGAAAGTAAGTTTATGAGAGAGCATAAAGCGCTAATGTACCATCCTGATTTGAAGATAGAATACTCATACAACGAATCGAAAGCGAAGTCGTATGATGAGTTCTCGTTTCATTTGGAAATCGATAATTTTCTTTTACAAGGAAAGCCCATATCTGAGGAGAGAGGAATTAGGACGATTCAGACAATTGAAATTCTCAAGTCACTAAAGAACATGAATTTAAATTCTGATCCAAAGGAAATTATCAGAAAAAAAGAATTGATGTTAGAAAGCGACGAAGAGTTTATCAGGACGAAATATGTTATTTATTTTAAAATACTTTTTTTCATTATTAACAAGAAATTAGACAAAAAAATAGATGAAACCAATTACCTGAATTTAGATTTCTGGAAGGATCTCTACGACACTAAAAATCTATCAAAAACTTCCTTCAATGAGGACGTTGTGCAAGAATTAAAAAAATATGAACTTGAGTTAGAACAAAAAAAGATAAATACAGAGAGAAGATTATGGAATATCAGCCTAAAAGAGTAGAGACTCCCGATTTCAGGCTCATTGAAAGAAGCCTTACCGGCAATTACATTTTTGAAGACGAAGATATAGAGGTAATCCTTCGTACAGCAACAAACAGCCAAGAAGGGACATTTGAGATAGCCCTTTCTGCAAAAAGGAAACTGTCTGATTTATGTTTCAGGGTGGAAACACGGGTTGCCTTAGAGCAACATTCTTCCTCAGGACACCAATATCCCCACCTGCAAATAAATAATTTCGCTTCAGATGAAGAAGTACTGAAAAAAGGAACTTTGCACATTGTGCTCTTAGTCCAGTCGAAAGAAGAGCTTGAGGAATGTTGTAATGGTTTCATGTTTAATGTATCACATATTCTGGAGTTGATTGAAAATGCATTTGATATAAAGAAGAATCTCAGAGAGTTTTTCTTTAATGTAGAACCTCTTAATGACTTACGCAAGTTCAGCAACAAGCTCCACGAACTTATATATCTGTCCTTTAAAGTGAATGCATTAGTGTATGCAGATAATGAACTAGAACTTGTTCAGTTTAAAGGAAAAAAGAATGAACCGTCATTTGATGCAGCAGACATATTCAAGATATTACGGATATTACTTCAACTGAAGTTTCTCAATCCCATACTCTTAGATCCCCTCTTACAGCTTATCAAAGAAGACCCTCAAATTCAAAGTAAATGTCCTCATCTTGATGTAATAGAATGTAAAACTCAGTTATTGAAGAAGGATGCTTCAGATTTAAAACATTATAACAAGGATGAATTTATGAAAGAGTTTAACATATAAAAAAATCTTATTTAATTCTATTCATTAGCCACTACCTCCACTTCGAGAGTTCCAAATTCAGGCATGTATTTTGCGATTTCCCTGTAAACCATATAAAACTCCAATATATTAGGTTTTTATTAATATATTAAGTCATATCATGCTTCTCTATAAACCTTACGCGCAATTGTCCAGTGGCAGATCTGACAAACGAGAAGTCGCATATTTAATCTGCTTGATTCACACGCATAAATATTCAATACTCACACGTGCTTCAGGTACATGTGAATCAGGTCCCAGTCAGATGCTCGTACTGTTCCCGGTTTCAGAGGCTCAGTAACAATTGACGGAAAACTTTCCAGCATCATCAGCCTGCCTTCCTGATCTTGAATAAGAGCATAAACAAGGGTCTGTAAAGAACTAGTATCAGTTGATGGGCGAACTTCCCGCGTCTCCTTGTTGTAGACAATATGTTCTGCGAGTTCACCTAGCGGAGAAACAGGATATCTTTTCAATGTGTACAATTCTATGTCGTTTCCCGTAGGAGGCCTGACCGTGACCTGCATATAGAGCTGGTCTGTTCTTCCTGAACCAACCAACGAAGGGCCGCTGCAGTACTCGAGCTGAAAAAGGACTCCGTCAATCTCTATCTCCCTGAAATGGAATTTAACTTGCTCATCTCTTTTGGTTCTGTGCAAAAGTTTGACTTCCATGAGTTTCAGTGAATGAGGACGGATTTATAAATCTTGTGTTCGATAACTACTTAAAAGTAAATAATATTCTGTATTGGTGCTCAGGTGGTGTACGGGCACAGCAAAACTGAATGAGTCCTTGCTTTGTGCACATACACCCGAACAGAATGGCCGACGTAAATCTTCATGTTATTGGAAAATATTTGATTTTTTGTGAAAATGTATGAGATAATACGAAATCAATACAGATGTTTCAAGTACCTGTTGATAAGTTCCCAATCAGAAACCCGTCGTCCGGTACTGTGTGTTTCTGCCATAAGACTGTCAAACGAATAATTTTCAATAAGCTCAGACTTGCCTTCCTGATCAGTATAGAGTGCATTCACGAGCTTTTGCAGCGAGCTGTTGTCATGTGAAGAGCACGTCTTCTTTGTCACCGTATTCACGATAATATGCTCTGCGATGAGATCATCTCTCGAGCGGGAATCGCTCTTCAGTGTATATACCTCTACCTCTTTTTCTCCCGGACCAGGGACCTTGACCTGCATGTAGAGCTGGATTGTCTTTTCTGAAATTTCAAACGACGGATCGCTGAAGAACTCGAGCTGGTAGATAACTCCATCCACATCTATTTCTCTGAAGTGGTATCGGATGAGCTTATTTCTTGTTGTGCTTAATCGAAGATTGACAACCATAGTTGAGGTGAATAAGTGTGGATTTAAAAATCCTTTTTTTGTTGTTCAGGCGCTTTCACAGCCTCCCTGTACAGCTCGCTTCTCTGGCGCAAGATTTCATTTAATTCATATACGTCTTGCATGTAAACATAGGTTGCGCCTAATGCTTCTGTCTGCTCTTTGCCACCGCCGCTTGTATAGATGATGACATCCAATGACTTCAATTGCGGATGGCTCCTGACTCTCCGCAATAATTGCAGGCCCTGGTTGTAGCGATGACTCGCAGGTATCAAAGGCAAACCCTCGTTGCCATTGTAATCATAGCCATCTTTCGATTCCAGGATTGTCGGCATGGATTTGTCACAAACCATCAATTCATATCGTGTTGGTGAAGCAGTTAATTTCTCCCATGCCTCTGGCGCAGAATTTGCCAAAGAGCAGTAGAAGCCGTTTGCCAGTGCGATGTCGACGACTTCCCATAGTTTTCTCTCTTCATCATCAACAACCAAAATCTGGTGGCGTAAGAGATGCGCTTGATATTCTTGTTCAGTAAAAGGCGAGGGCATATTCTCGTGGTAACATTGATACATTTATAAATCTTTTTATTTCTTCACTACTTCACAGTAAATAATTATTGATTGTGAGAAATTATTCCTGCCCTTTCCTCCTGTATGAGAACTTGATGTAGCCCTCATCAAGCTGTCTGATTTCTCTGTTTCATCTTCTGTACGATTCATAAAAGGCAATGCCACGCGATTAGAGAGGAAGAATTGACCAGAAATACCTGCCTCATGCAGCCAAAGGAAGAAACTGTAAGCGCTCCATCGAAACTTTTTTAAAAGCGAACCTCTTGTACTTTTTTGAGGTGATCATAATGAAATATCTTATCGCACTTCTTGTTATGGCAGTTCTTGCTGCCGCGTGCACAAACACACCAAACACAGAGAGAACAGCAGACAATTCCCAACAGACAGCGCCAGGCTCTCCAGATACCAGTGATCAGAGCGCTGCCACAGAAACCCCGGAGAACACGCCAGCAGAGAATGAAGCAGGCACTGGAACAGGTGACACGCCAGCCAAACTAAAGGACATTTTCAGCCGCAAGGCCGAATTCGTGGTGACCTATACTGTCAGGGCTGCAGGCACGGAGAGCGAGATGACGCAGTATGTCGCAGACGCGAAGATGCGCACAGACGTGGCAACCCAGGGAATCGAGGCAAGGACATTTCTCATCGGAAACGAGTACACCAGCTGCAACAAGGCAGGCGAAGAGTGGATGTGCCAAAAGATCGCCTACACCCCGTCTACAAACACAGCGGATGATGTGAAGGAGAACATTGACCAGTATACAGTCGAGAACCTTCCCGGCAGGACGATCGCAGGCGCAGCAACAGACTGCTTCAAAGTGAGCATGACAGATGGCACTGCCGAGTACTGCTACAGCAAAGAGTTCGTACCACTCTATATCAAGACCACCGCAGGCACGACAGTCAGCGAAATGGAGGCAAAAACATACTCGACAAGCATTCCTGCAGACGCGTTCACGTTTCCTGCAGAGCCAGGAGAACCAATTGACATGAGCCAGTACGTGCCTAGCTGATTTTTTTTATTTTCTTATTTTCTTTTACTGCTTTTCTTGTATTTGTTTAGCGCCCTAAGGTCGAAATCCATTCAAGTGACGAAACCTGCCCGTCGCGAGGGGATGCTCCCTACGGGAACGCAGGGCTCTCTGATGCACAGACGAGGATTTCGAAGGTGCTAAACAATAAACAAATACCTTTTCTTTACTTTCCCGTTCAGTCCTGGCATTAATAACTTGACGTCGTGACCAGGTAGCGCTTGAGACTGCTTCCTCAAGTGTAGAAATCATTGCTCAGCACCATTGCTCAGCACCATTGCTCAGCACCCGCTCAGTGCTTTTAGGCGTTCCATGGTCTGGATTCCCAGCTCGGTTCTGCCATCGTGCTTCCAGCTTGGGTAACCGTCAATGCCTGCATCCTTGCATTCTTTTGTCTGGGCTGCGTAATCGTCTTGGACTCCGCACTCAACATACAAAAGGTCAGACTGCTCATCACCGAAGAGTTTCAGCTGGTCCTGGGTGTCCTTGCTCCAGTAGGCGCCGTACAAGATAAATCCCTTGGATTTCAGGCAGGAGGCGAATGTCCCTGCTGGTTGCTCTTCTTGCTCAGGAACAGTCTCTTCTGGTGCAGGAACCTCTGGCTGCTCTTCTGGTGCAGGAACCTCTTCAGATGCGGATTCTGAAGAAGTCTCCTCTTCTGCGGGTTGTTCAGGAATCACTTCTGATTCTTCTGTCTGGTTCTCTATAGGAAAAATGAGAGAATCAAGAATGGTCGCGTTGGTCTCATTGAAATAGACAGTGATTGTTGATCTGGCTTTCAATTGCTTGAGGAACAGGTCAAACGCGTCCTGGGCTTTCTGCATCTCCAGCGCGTTCAGGATGTCATCCTTGACTTCTTCATACTGGATTGTCTGCGATTCCTTCTTGTCATAGACTTTGATGATATGCCAGCCGAACTGGCTCTTTACTGGCTTGGAAATCTCGCCGACTTTCAATGCAAAGGCAGCATCCTCGAACTCCTTGACCATCATGCCTTTGCTGAAAAATCCCAGGTTCCCGCCATTGTATTGGGCAGAAGGATCAATCGAGTATTTTCGAGCCTGTTCTTCAAAATCAGCGCCGTTCTTGACATCTGCATAGATCTTGTCAGCTTCTGCAGAAGTGTTCAGCAGGATGTGGCTTGCATTCACTTGCTCTGGCTGGACAAACAAGTCCTTATTCATATCATAATAGTCCTGGCTATCCTGCTCAGCCACCCTGACCTGTTTGAGGATGGTCTCGTTGAAATATTTGGAGATGAGCAGCCTTTTCTTGAATACCTCCATGAATTCCTGCAATGTCGTCCCTTGCAGCTGCAAAGACTCCTCCAGCTGGTCGCGGGTGATCTTGTTCTTCACCAGGAGATTGTCCAATGCAGTGGTGACTTCGTCATCAGTCACGCTAATCTTGTTTTTCGCGACTTCCTGCAGGAGCAATTTCTCTTCGATGATCTGGTTCAGCAAGTCAATTTTTGTCGTCAGCTGCTTGTAGGTTTCAGGAAGAGAGCTATACTGGCTGTCCAATTCAGCGAGAGTCACTTTTTCCCCATTCACCAGGGCAGCGAGCTCCTGGAATCCGGAAGCTGTCTGGTCCTGTCCAGGCTGGCCGACTTTTTTTTCCAGAAAGTCCAGCTTGCCGAGCTTTGCAAGGACAATGAGGCCACCAACAATGATAATCAGCACAAGCGTGATGATAAGATAGGGTGCTGGCGAGCGCCTCTTGATGATGGTTTTTTTCCTCAGTGCAGCATACTGCTGCCCATTGCGAGAAGTTTTCTGTTTTGCCATAGTGAATTCACCGAACACTGGCGGAGAATACCAGGCGGTTTTTAAACTTTATGCTTTTTTATTATTTTGTAATGGTTATAATATCAAGGCAAAATATATAAACCATCCTGCAATTGAAAAAACAAGCATGTTCAACATCATTATCGGACGCAAGGAGCCGGACCTTGAAAAGTACGGCGAGAAAGGGACCATCCTGCTGGGAAAGCATTATGTCAAGATGGGACGGACAACCTCGCTTTCCAACAAGGTGTTTCTGGACATGCTCCGGAGCCACGTGATATTCGTGTGCGGCAAGAGAGGCAGTGGAAAGTCCTGGACAATGGGCGTGATTGCAGAAGGCCTGACCGACCTGCCTGCTGAGATAAGAAACAACATCTCCATCATCCTGTTTGACACCATGGGCATCTATTGGACCATGAAATACCCGAATAAGAAAGACCGGGAACTGTTGCGGGAATGGGAGCTCGAGCCGAAAAGCCTTGATCCCAAGATCTATTATCCTGCAGGATTTTTCGCTGCAGCGCAAAAAGAAGGAATACCTGTCGATGTCCCGTTCTCCATCAACCCGAAAGAATTAAGTCCAGAGGACTGGAACCTCACCTTTGGCATTGGAGGGAATGACCCTGTTGGCGTGCTCATCGAGAGGGTCGTGATTGACCTTCTTGAACTCGGCGCGGATTTCCAGATCGAGGACATCATCAAGCGGATAGAGGCTGACAATGACTCTGAAAAAATCCACAAGGATGCAGCGAAAAACCATTTCTATAATGCAAGCAGGTGGGGAATATTCTCCAAAGATGCAACGCCGTTATCAGAGCTTGCAAAGCCAGGCCAGATCACGATCTTGGACGTGAGCGCCTACGCAACACAGGCAAGCGGCTGGAATATCAAATCCCTTGTTATTGGTTTGGTTGCAGAGAAACTGTTCATCCAGCGCATGAAAGAGCGCAAAGCAGAGGAGTTCAAAGACCTGAGAAAAGCCATGAATTATTTCGGGGAAGAGATGCCAAAGAAAGACTATCCTCTGGTCTGGCTGGTGATTGACGAGGCACACGAGTTTTTGCCAAACCAGGGAAGGACTGTTGCCACAGATCCCTTGGTGACGATCCTGCGCGAGGGAAGGCAACCTGGCATCTCATTGGTCCTTGCAAGCCAGCAGCCAGGAAAAATCCATACTGATGTCATGACCCAGGCAGACACGATCATCAGCCACAGGATCACGGCAAAACTGGACACTGATGCGCTGGGCGCGTTGATGCAGAGCTACATGCGCCTCGGCCTGGACAAATTCCTGAACGAGCTGCCCAGGGAAGACGGAGCAGCCATCATCCTTGACGATAACAATGAGAGGATGTTTCCCATCAGGATACGCCCCAGGTTCACCTGGCATGGAGGCGAGAGCCCGATCGCCCTTACAGAGCGGAAGGACCTGCTGATATGAAGATATGAATGATGAATGCTCAGCATTTCTGGAACAGAAGCCTGAGATAACTTACCTTGTCCAGGAACAACGCAGGGTTTGTGCGCTCCTGATAGTACTGGACTGTTTTCTGGACTTGCTTGCTCTGCGTTTTGAACAAGAGCTTGAGCACTGCCTTTTGCAATGGAGAAGATGCAGAGAGATGCTTGTCAATCAGGCCAGGGATATCATCCTTGTTTTCCTGCAATGCATTCCCTGCGATATGCAGTGTCGGCAGGATTTTTTGCGTGATATTGAGCTTCCTGTGGAGCTGAAACTTGTGCGATCGTGCCCGTCTTACATATTCTTTCTCAATATTGGTGACATTCGCGTATTCCTTGCTCTGCTTTTTCCTGAACATGCCTGAGACAAGCAGATAGCCGTTCGGCTTGAGATGGCGTGTGCACTGCAGGAATCCTTGTTCAGGGTCAAAATAATTTTGGGATTCAGACATCAGGATCAGGTCATATTTCTTGCCAGAGCTGAACTCCTCAAATTTTTGGTTGAAGAAATGCAGGTTTTCAGGAGATGCTGTGAAGAACCGCGTGTGGTTCTTGTCCGGAGAAAGGCAATCCACCACATAGCCCTTGTGCACCAAGGATCGTGAGACGTCACCAATGCCGCAGCCCACGTCAAGGACAGAAGAGACATTCTCTGGAATGATATGCAGCAAGGTATCGGTATAGCGCTGCTGCGCCTTGCGCAGGTTCTCAATGGTCAAGGATTCATGCTTCAGCCAATAGCCGTAATGCAGAGAGTTGAGTTTCAGGATCTCTGTGCAGAAATACAGCTCGAGGTCAAACCCGTTGAAATTCCAAAAATTCCATGCAGACTGCCGTGCCATACAATAACTCACATCCAACACTACGAGAAAATAAGGGATATATAAATGTTTGTTTGACAGAACTTTCAAGATCGTAGGGTTTTATCACTGCTGAACCCTTGATTGCTGGTGACAGACAGGATTTGACCAACGACCTGCCAAAAAATAGCAGATGAGTCCGACGGGAATTGACCCACGACCTTGTCGTTTGTCGTCGATAGTTTGTCGTTCTTCGTGGTGCGGACGGAGCGGTTCAGCTGCCTAACAATTCGTTCCATCTTTCGACTCCCTCACCTCTCAATATTGACTAATGTCAATGTATTTAAGATGATTGTTGCTGTTATTCAACAACCTGCAATAATGATTTCTGAATGCACGATGAAGAGAATTTTTTAATGGGTTCCAACAATAGATTCCCGTATTCTGGGGCAATCTCTATCAAACCCGGTTTTACAAGTTTTCCACCATATTTTCTTAATAGACCATACTCTCCCTTCTTGCCATTCAACATATAATTAAACTTGATTTTGTTCTTTTTTTCAAGATTTTCAAGAGTATAAAATATTTGAACAACAGGAATAAAACCAAATAATTCTGCTAAATATTTACCATGAATAATGCTTCTGCCGCACAAGAGGATATTCCCTTTGGCAAAATTCGATCTGTCAAAAAGTGAATAATAATCATAAGAAGAGATGTGGATTGGTATGCTTGTTAATTTCTCAATCTGCTTTTTAATCTGCTGGGATTGTTGTAATTGCTCTTTGAGAGTGATTTTAGAGAAGATAACAGCAACATCGATATCATTTGGATTTGAATTCTCCATGACTGAAGAGCCGAACTGAACTATGTCAATAACCTCATTACTATAGATTAACTTTGGTTTTGTTTGCCATAGTTTTTGCGTCATCTTTAATCACCTCCGTCAAATCCTTGCCCAATATCTGGATATAGCTGTTCTGATAGAACGGGAAATCCTTATCCAGGATATCATAGATATCAGGAAATTTATTTCTCAGAATACGAAATCTATTCGTATGGGAAGATGGCGTATCGCCAGTTTTCTCAAATATGTATAAGTCAATTAATGCAACCAATGACTTAAAGTAGAGAACGAGCGCAGAGTTGTATCTCTCTTTTTTCAACTCGTCTTCTCCCGCGTCAAAATACTCCTTTGCAGTTTTCTTAAGGATTGCGGCTTTCGGTTTCTGTTGAGGTTTATCATTCATACCTGGTAAGAAAGATGAACTACTATTTAAATCTTTTCTTACTTGGTAAGAATATTTCCAGATTATTCCTATTTTTTCTAACCAGGTAAGAAAAACACCGGATGAAGAAATACGAACGACCCACTAATAACGACAGATGAGTCCGACGGGAATTGCATTCAGAGGACTTTTCTAAAAGTATCCTTCCAACAGTGTCGCATCTCCCTCATGGTCTTTCAGTATGGTCAAAATTTCGTCTTTGTGCTCGATAGGGACCATGATGGTGCTTTTTCCGAGTTTCCTGCCGTCAAGCTTCTCGAGGAGACCCGGATATCTTTTTTCATTTGCCTGGAATCCATATATTTTATTGAGTGCTGCCCCTCTGTTCTTGCGAATTCGGCTCCAGGAGATGACCACCTGTTTTCTCCCGTGAACCTTTCCGCTGATATACGGGCCAAAGAGGACGATTCCGGTCGCTTCGATGCTTTGCTTGAGCTCTTTCCATTCTTCCAGCTTCCCGACAATCACCGTAATCCTGTTGTCAATCCCTTTGGTCTTGAAGAGAAGCGCCTCTCGGCTCTTGTAGAATGCCTCCACTGCAGCGTCCACTCTTGTTTGCATTTTTTTTGTTGCAGAATGGACGTCGAAAAAAATATCTATGTCGCTGTCTTTCTTCGCTTCCTCCCGAGCAGCAGAACCGAAAAAAATAATGCTCTTTATACTGCGCATATCCTTGATGTTCGTGAGGAACCAGGAGACGAACGTGCTTGCGTAGGCTTTATGCATATTCCACCTTCTTCTTTAATGCGAGGAAGTTGTCGATTTTTTCACGAATTATTTTTTCAGAAACACCTTTCCCGTATGCCATGTCATTTCTGTCTTTTTCTATCATATACGCCACATCGAGAAGTTCATCGATTTCAGGAAGGGAATCAATGGTTGCCGTTATCCGTTGTGCAATGAGCAGTTTCGTATTCTCTTTCTTCTTTTTCAGCCAGCGATGATCTATCTTCTCTCCTGGCTTGAGAACAGCTTTCTTCTTCAGGTATTCTTCAAGGAGAGCAACAGTTCCCAAGGAAAGAAGAAAGGCAAGACGCCGCTGGTGGACAACGAGGCCTTCAGGGTCTTTGAGCGCGCTTTCTAATTCATCCATGACCTCCTTCATGAGCCCGTCGAATGCTGTCACCATGTCAAGACACCTGTCTTGAAGTGATTAAGACACTTGTCTTTAAAAAGTTTGCGTTTGCTGTTAAGACAACTGTCTTGAAGTGATTAAGTCAAGTGTCTTAAGAACGATCAATGATCCTGTCGTTTGTCGTCGATAGTTTGTCGTTAGCCGTGGTGCGGACGGGTCGGTTCAGGGGCGCTTCATTTCTTGCTATCTTTCGACTCTCTCACCCCGCTATGATGGCCAGGTTGCAAGAGCTTTTAACCAAATGAAACAAGCACAAATCAATATGATTCCGATAATGCCGAAGATATTGCTATGAAGGAAAAAATAGACAATGATAAAAATTAGTCCTAATAATCCGATAATTGATGCAGCCCATCTCTCTTTTAGATTTGGTACGTACCACGATGATTCGGACATATTGACTTTTTCTCTATCAAGATTTATATATTTTGTCATAGATTCTGAATATCTTGATCCTCCTATTTAATGAATAGAATTTTTCGAAGCAGAGTTATCATCGACAACTGTCGACAGATTTTCGCATTCTGTGAGCAGGATGAGTCCGACGGGATTTGACCAGGCTGACAGCACAAACCTGCCAACAGTCGACTGAGCTCAGCCAACAGCCAACACCTGCGCAGTCCAATGCACATTCCCGGATGGGTGGAGGAGGCTGAGGGATGGGTGCATTCGAGAAAAGCTCGAGGGAGGGAATATTTACCAGCACGTGCAACTTGCCTGAGCTGTTTCACAAAAATAATTGAAGATTCAGAAAAAACAGCAGGAGAGAGCGAAAAAACACAGAAGATTTCTTCCACAAATGAACATCCTGCGGAATTCCTGAAAAAAAATGCATTCCGAGAGAGCAAACTTTATTAAACATAAGCCATTACCTGGGTTCATGGCATTCAGCAAGACATTTCCGAAAACAATAGAAGGCAGCAATTATCCCAAATGGGAAGAGGTATTCTTAAGCGCAGCAGAAGACGCGCAGACTGAAAAGGAATGCCGGGATGAGAATGTCAGGCTGATGCAGGAGTGCATTGCAGATGCCAAACAGATCATCCATGAAACCGGACTAAAGCCCTTCCAGACCAACATCATCCATATCGCAATTTCCCTCTTCGAGAAAAGGGCGAGCCACGAGGTCTACTGGAAAGAGGAAAAGGCAAAGGACAAATTTGACGAGAAGAACAGGAAATAATGCTATTCAGCGCATGCCTTTCCTGATCAGCCGTTTAATATCCTCATCCTTGAAGCACCGGGCAAACGCCTCACGCTCTTCTGAGAAGTCTTCGCTGGACATGCTTTCTTTCTCAATATGCTCTGTCCTGATGAGCTGCTCTGCCTCGAAAAGCATGGATTTGCTGTCCACAAGGGAGTCAACAATGCCGAGCTTCAAGGCCTCGTTTGCTGTCAGCTTTCTTGATGAATTCAACAGGTCAGTTGCTTGCCGCTGGCCGACAATCTTCTGCAAACGAACTGTGCCGCCAAAACAGGGAATGAGGCCCATGCTCATCTCTGGATAATGCAGGATGGCAGCATCTGTAGCCAGGCGGATGTCGCAGGCAAGCGCGAGTTCCATGCCTGGCCCGATGGCGGGGCCGTCTATGGCTGCGATGACCGGCTTGTCAATCTTGTTCAGCAACAAGAGCGTTTCCTGGCCAATGCTCGAGAACTTCTTGGCATTGCTATAATTGAGCTTTAAGAGCTCTGCAAGGTCATAGCCTGCAGAGAACTGACCTGTGCCAGTGATGACGACTCCTGCAAGATCCTGGTCTGTGACCAGCTTGGACAGAACGGCATTCAGCTCTCTGAGCAGGGCGATGTTGATCCTGTTCTGTTTCGGCCGGTGAAGGGAGATATGGGCGATGTTGTCTCTACGCTCAAACTTCAAGTATTTGTACTTCTTCACCACAACCCCTCATTTTCCAGTAAGCCTTTGGAGTATTTAAAACTTGTTGTTAAGGGATAAGTGGTTAAAACACGATTTCTATAGCACAACTCCGTTCCAACTTCCCGGCAGATGCTTTGGCCGAGCAGCAGTATCAGCGTGAGTCCTGAACCCTTGTTCTTTCGCGTCTTTGCAGAACATCATATCATCAAAGCCCTTCTCATACCTGAACGTCACGTTCTCTAAAACTTTCCTGCTGATCAGGACGCAGCTCAGGCTGCACACATCAACTTCTACCAATCCAGGGTTTTGGAGCTTTTCCGGGCTGATATAGAATATCTTGCCAGGAACATCCGGTTTTTCTTGCCAGAGCATGGGCACCACGATCTTTTTCCCATCTTTGACATTGTAATTCATGACAAGAGCAGAGACGATGTCCTTCTGGTGCTGCATGAGCTGCTGCACAATATCTGGCTCTGGAAAGACGTCCTGCTCAAGGCTGAGGAAATAATCGAAACCCTGCTCAAGGCAGAATGTCCGGATGAGATTCCTGCTGTGGACAATGCGGTCTTTCGCATGGAGGAGATGGCTGTCCTTGATGAGAAAGGCTCTTCTGGTGATGTTAAGCGCTGTTAAGCGCTCCTTGATCTCAAGAAAGTACTCGTCAGTCGCTGAATTGTCGACGATAATGAATTCTGCATTCTGGTAGACGATCGTGTTCAATGCACTGAGATATTCGGAAAGACAGTAGCGCTTGTGCTCTGAGGTCGGACAGCCGATGAGGACTCTTGGAAGACCACCCATGGAGAAAAGGACAGAAAAGCAGTTTATATATTTTGCTGCCAAAGCGCTTTTTAGAAAAATATATAAATGAACCAGCATAAGGAGGATGCAAAGAGGTGTGG
>JAZDID010000040.1:0-12638 GCA_043805315.1 Nanobdellota archaeon
ACAGCACAGTCTCAGAACAAGTGTATCCCTTTCAGGCAGTCCTTGATGATGCCTTTGCAGTTTTTTATCACGTGTTTCTTATCATCGTCATCCAGTGCATTGTCGATCTGCTCCAGCTTGTCGAGGATCCGCATGAAGAGCCTGATGACGTCTCCTTCCAGCATGCTCGTGTTCTTCAATATGTCAAGGAAGCCCTTTCCTTCATAGCAGGGAGTGATGAGGCTGCTCATCTCCTCAAGGTGCGTATACCATTTCCGTCTCTTCAGGTAGGGATGCGACGCGATCTCCCTTTCCAGGTGTTTCAACTGCTGTATCCTGTATTTCTCGTAAAACTTGACGTCCTTTCTTCCCTCGTAGTTGAGGCTTGCCAGGACGACGAGAGTCAGGTATTCGTCCAGCCTGAAGATGTTTTTGTAGAATACCTGGGATATCTCTATCTCGTCTGAGAATATGTGCGTGGTGAATTCTCCCATCCAGCTCAGCTTTCCGTCTCTCACATACTCCATCTTTGTGAGTGTCTTGACAAGGTTGTCATATCGTGTCCGGATGCTGCTCAGGACCTTTTTCTGGTCGCCTTTCCCTTGCAAAGCTTGGAATGTGTAGAGGTTCATGGCAAGTATCTTCTCAATCTCTTCCGGCGTGTGCCGCTGTATCATGTTCAGGACTGTGTTTGGCGAGAGCCTGAACTGGCTTAGTATCGGAAGGTCGTCTTTTCTGGTGAACTCTGCGATCTTTTTTATGTCGTCAAAATCCCTGTTGATGACTGAGACAGACAATCCCTCCACGTCGATTCCCCTTCTTCCTGCCCGTCCGCTGATTTGGAAGAACTCTTTGCTGTTCAGGTACCTGAAACCAGTGTCTGTATATTTTCTGAGCGAGTCAAAGCAGACTGTCTTCGCAGGCATATTGATGCCCACTGCAAACGTCTCTGTCGCGAAGAGCACCTTCACCAGCCCCTCTCCAAAAAGCTGCTCAACAATGCTCTTGCAGTCAGGAAGAATGCCTGCATGATGGAACGCGACACCCTTGGACAGGCACTGCCGCAGCTCCCTTGTTGACTTCAGGCTTTTGACTTCAGGAGAGAGCTTTCCAAACTCCTTGGTAATTATCGAGGCTGCTTTCGCGTATTCTTCTCCTTTGAGGAATCCTTGGCCCATTGCGATGTGCACTGCATGCTCCTGGGCCTTTTGCCGTGAGAAAACAAAATAGATGCAGGGAAGCCTTCTTTCTCTCTCAAGCTCCTGTATGAGCTGGGAAGGCTTTGCCCGCGGAATCTTCTGGCTCCTGAAATTTCCCCTTCGTGAATGCGCTTGCTCATATCTCGGATACTGGTCGAGTTCCCTCTGCTTTCGTATGCTCTTCAAGTCAGTGATGCCGAGGCTCGGGTCAAAGAACGCGATCTTCAACGGCACAGGCCTCTCCTCATGCTTTACCACCTTTACCTTGTGATGCTTGATCCTCTCCACCCACTGGGAAAACTCGTCGCTGTTCGGGATCGTCGCAGAGAGAAACAGGAAACGGATATGCAGGGGGCTGAAGATAATGGATTCCTCCCAGACATAGCCCCGCTCAAAATCTCCGATGAAATGAATCTCGTCAAATATGACATAGCTGACGTTGTTCAGGACCTCATCCTTCATGATAGCCATGTTCCTGTAGACTTCTGTCGTCATGATGAGGACCTGAGCACGCGGGTTAATAACCAGGTCGCCGGTGATGAGCCCTATTTTATCCTCGCCATATTGTGCAGTGAAGTCCTTGAACTTCTGGTTGGACAATGCCTTGATAGGCGCGGTATAGATGACCCGTTTATTTTCGGAAAGGTACTTGTCAATGATGTAATCAGCAATCAGCGTCTTGCCGCTTCCTGTCGGCGCTGAGACAACGACAGAGCTCTCGCTGTCAACGAGGCTGATCGCCTCCTCCTGGAACTTGTCAAGCGTGAGGTTGTGGAATTGCATTTAGTTACGAAGAATTATGTGTGCTTTTAAAAACTATCATTTTTCAGTTTCTTGATAAGGTTTTTTTGTAGAAACATTAGAGCTATCCAAACTTGTAATGCTTCCGTATCTTCTTCTTAATCATCCACGTGCAGTCCATGCCCTGCGGAAATATTACAAAGTCCCCTTTTCCGAACTTCACCTCTCCTTCAGCGCTCTTCACCACTGCTTCGCCTTCAAGAATGAAGCACGTTTCCTGCTCGTCATAATGCCAATCAAATGTCGAGGGCTCTTTCTCCCAGGTGGGCCAGGATTTTACGTTCAATGATTTCAATTCTTTTTCAGAAGGCTTTTTTATGAGGATTTTCATGAAATACTCACCTCAATCTTATTCCTGCATGGACGTGGGATTAAAAATGATTTCAAGTTTTTTATATCCCACTCCTAATCCTTTTTGTCAAGTTTTTTCAGGGTAAAAATTTGCGGGGAGTACCCATAACACCGCTATTTCGATGTGGGGAAAACTGCCTGTTTTCCTATATGAATCAGGGCATTATCTAGGCCGTCAACACGAGCTTCCCGTCAACGACGCTCCAGGCCAAGGCCTGACCTTCCTTGAGGTTTTCTGCCTCCATGATCACCTGGGGCACGGTGACGACATTGCTCTTTCCTACCTTGCGCAATTTCACAGTCAATTGATTCCTCTTTCTTGCCCTTTCCATTTCAAGCGCTTTTTGCGCGTCGCCTGGGTGCACCAGCTCTTCACCGCATTTCTGGCAAGTCCACCCTCTGGCATGTATTCCTTTCCAGGTTATTGTCGACTTTTCCATCTTTCCGCCGCACTCGCATTTGAGCTTCATATTGTCAAGTTCCATTGTTCTCCCTCTTCATCTTCTTGAATTTCTTGCTCAAGGTGAATTCTCCTGCATGGATGAGCTTGTAATAATTTCCGATATCAACAACGACGACATTGACAATCTTGCTGCCTCGCTGCATACCCTTTTCGATGATGCTCTTTTTGCGCTTTCTGACAGGAAATCCCTTTTCGAGGATGACAGGAACAGCCGATAAGTCCATATCGATGTCGCTCAACTCGTCCAGCGCAGTCTTGGTAGGAATGATCGGTTTCCCGTTGAATGTGAAATCCACGAATATCACCTAAGATATATTGGAGAGATATATTATTGAGATATATAAATGTTGCGGTTCGAAGAAGAACCAGGAGGAGAGTGAGTCAACCCGCTGGCAAGATGCGGGGAAAGGGATCCCCACCAAATCTTTGGGAAATGCGTGAAATCGAAGATTTCTCGCGCCCCAAAAAATCTCTGATTTTAGGGGGATTTGATAGAAACCAGGCGACATTCGTTTGCCTTCGGCTCTCTCAGTCCCCTTATGCGGATTACCTGAATGGAAGTGGGACTAAAAATGATTTCATGTTTTTTATGTCCCACTCCTAATGCTTTTTACCAGATTTTTTGCAAAAATCTGCGGGGAAAGGGATTCGAACCCCCGTACCCACTAAGGGACTAGCCCCTGAAGCTAGCGCATTTGACCACTCTGCCATCCCCGCGTCAGGGAGAAAGAAATGGTGGGGGTTTATAAAGTTTACAGAAAAAAGGTAGCTTGATTCTGAATTTGTAAGTACAATTATCATATTCTTTGGTCAATCAACTTTGTGACATGCTTTTCCTTAATGAGCAATTGCACGCTACCGATGCGCAGACGGATTTTCTGCAGAAAATCCTACGCGACCACCCCGTAAGGGACGTCCCCCGGTCGCGTCTGCGCTGGGTGGCGTGCGACGAGGCGGGGGTTGCCCCCTCCGGGGTGCCGAGTAGCTCATCCGCAGATGAGCTGCCTCAAACCGGAGGTTTGTGGCATGTCAGAAAACTTTGTTTTCAGACAGTCGCACCGCCACCACCAGCGCTTTCAGTAGATGATAAGAGATATTTTTATCACCGATAAGTTGACTGCGTCATGTTCCCGCAATATTCTTAAACAGGTCATCTTTTCCATCAACATGAACCGGTATGCCCTTGCTGCACTCACATTCCTCACGCTTGCGTCGTACGCTCATGCAGACCCTTACGTCGAAGTTGACATCTCAGACCGCAAGCTGTACTTCCATGGAACGGCTGAGCTGGAATACCCTGTCGGAGTGGGCAGGAATAAATACCAAACCCCGACAGGAGAGTTCACCATCAACGAGATTATTGAGTATCCTGACTGGTGCCCTGATGCAGGCACGCCCTGGCTCACTGACGAGCAGCGCGACTATGTCAAAGAGCACACGTGCATCCCGAATAACCTCCAGCTCAATCCTTTGAACCTGTATTGGATCGACCTGTCTGCGCCTGGCATAGGCATCCATGACCGCTACGACGATGACGGCATCGGCAAAGCCTCGTCGCATGGCTGCGTCAGAATGCATACTGCAGACATCAGTAAGCTAGTTGAGCACTTGCAGAAAGGGATGAAGGTCGTCATACATGATTGACTTCTTGTTTGTTCGCAAAACATCCAACTCTGTTTAAGCGGCATTTGAATTGACTACATTTAAATAAGACAATTGTCTTTTCCACTCCATGCGCGTCCGAAAATATACTCCAGCAGACAGGAAACAAGTGGAATACATTCACTTTGAAACCGGCTTTCTCGGAGGTTCAATGTCCAAATTATTGTCAAATAATGACTTATGGAAAAAAGGGATAACCTATTATCTTGAAAAGGAACCTGAAAGCATTTTCGTCCTGGAAGATAAACAAAACATCAAAGGATATTTGTTTGGCTGTCTAGATGACAAGAAATACAATGAAACGAGTAATTATATTTTGCATAATATTGAAAATCTGATAAGAAGCATGTTTTTGCCTGAGAAAGATAGGATATATTGGAGAAGCCAGTTCATGAGCTTCATCAAGGTGATCCTTGGATTATCTGAAGAAATAAAATTCAAGACTCCAAAGGATGCCGGACACATCCATATCAACCTCTTGCCTGAGGCGAGAGGCAAAAAGATGGGAACTAAGCTCTTCCAAGAGTTCGAAAAATATGCGCGACGGAAAGGGGTGAAAATAATCCATGCGGGCAGCTACCGAACCAAAATAAATCCAAATACCCATTTCTGGCAAAAAAATGGTTTTAAAGTGTATTCTCGAGTGAGAACTTCGATGTGGAAAACGCAATTGCCGAATGAAAAGGTACATCTCGTCTGCTACTATAAGAAATTGGCCTCCTAAAATTTGCATCACTGAACCCGCCCGCTACTGAACTTGTAAAAAATATCCTTCTAAAACTACTTGAGAAAAATCTTATTTCTTCCCTTTCTTTTTCTTCTTGACAATAAAGATGACAGCAACTACAGCAACGAACACGACGATTCCAATGATCAATGACCATGGCTTACTTTTTCCGAAGATATTCTTCTCTTGGAAGCCTGCGAGAGAGGGAATGCCTCCTGTTCCAAGGCTCGAGATGCTTGCATCTGTGATATAGCTGTCATCATCCTTTGGCGGATGGTAGACATAATCCTCTTTTGTCGCCTTTACATCCGTGGCTTCCCAGTACGGCGTGCTCTTGACAGTCTGGCTTGCGTGCTCCTGCACAACAACGCTTCCCTTAATGCCAAAATCATGCTCGACATAATATCCCCTTTCTTCTGCGTCGGGGAATGCGAGCTCGAACTCCTTATTGTCAATCACCAATGGCTTGCTGAACTGCACTGCCACAGGCTCGACAGTCACTTTTGCAGTATACTCGTATGGCGGCACATTCACATACACAAAGCCATCATCATTGTCTGAAAGCGTTTCATAATCCAGTTTTGGATTATCGAATGAGAACTTCATCTTATACAATGGTACATCATTATCAACCTTCACATAATGGCCTGGCTCTTTGACTGCGCTCTTTCTCGTCGGCCTTTCATAATTCGTCGCTGATCCCATCGGCTCTCCTGCCTGCCAGACCATGTACGAAAAAGCCCAGAGCGGCTCGATCGCATAATCGATATATGGCTCTGCAGCCTCGCGCCGATTGTTCTTGTTCGCATCCCTGAACGCCTCGACGTGGTCATAACTTCTGTTTCCAGGAGTCTTGTCTGCGAAGAACCCGTGCTGCTTGAACACCTCGTCAATGTTATCCTTCTGCCTGGGAAATGTTGTCGTAAAGCGAGTATAGAAGTCAGTGAAGTCGTTCCGGTAGTCCTGGAGCTCGTCCCAGATGTCCTTGAACGGGATTTGTACCTGGTCATCATCCTTGCCATCATACAAGTCCCATAATATTCCTGCGATAGCGAGCTCCTCGTATTTGCCCCGCCTGTCCCATGCCTTCCAGTTGGTATCAATGCTGCCGAAGCTCGCGTAGACTCCTGGCTGCGGGTATTTGTAATGCTCAGCAATCATCAGGCTCATGTATTCTGCAAATCCTTCCATGAAGCTGTCGCTCGTGCTCGGGTTCATGTAACCGTCATGATTCAGCGTGTCAAGTGCTGCACCAGGAGGCGGCTGGGGCCATTGCGTGTACAGGCTGAACATGGCATGATGGCTGAACTCGTGCCACTCCCTGTTCCGCGGCTTGTCGCTGTCTGCATGGTCGCAGTCATTCGAATCAATGACAATGCTGCTGTCTGTAGGATCATAATACGTTCCTGGATTACCGCCCACGCACGGATAGATTTCGACAGGAAGCTTGTAGGAGATATCAGCCTTCAAGACGTCCTTGTAATACTCTACTGCTTCGGCAAGGTGCTTGTGCATGACTGCATAGTCATGGATATCCCGTATATTCGGCAAGGCAGCATAATCACCTGCCGGAACAAGGGTCTCATTGATCTGGAAATCCTGGACAAGATCAGCCTGCTTCTCAAGCTTGAACTTCTTCATTGCCCAGACCGGTTGGTTGTTGAAGAGGATGACGAAGTACATCTTTCCATCAGTGCCGTAATACTGCAGCTTGACATAGATCCTGCCTTCTGTGCAGAGATCGCTCGCGCTGAGATTCTTGTCATACGAAAAACGGTATTTGCCGTCAGCATCAGTCAGTGTCTTGAACTCTTTCGCGCCGCACTTGAAAGTCACATTCGCTCGCTTGATCGGGTCACCGTCCATATCAGTGATCCTGCCATGCAATCCCTCCTTGACCCACTCAGGCAATGCTCCCCGAGAAGTCACTGCCATGCGCGACTCCAGGATCCGCAGGGTATTATTGAAATAAAGGAGAGCGCACGGCTCAGGATCTGCATCATCCTGGCACTGGCCAGAGGTCTTGAGATACTCGATCGCCTTGCTCTTGTGCCTTGCTCCTCCAGAAGCGAAATATGCTGTCGTGTAGGTCTCTCCAAGCCCGCCGGTCTTGATCCTACCGGCGAACCCAGGCAGGTTCCTGACAAACATGATCCATTCACTCCGCTCTTTGGCAGACTTCAGCGCGTATTCCTCAGCGATCGCGTCGTCAAAATTGGTCAACGCGCACTGGCTAGTCGCAAGATAAGCGTCAGACTTGGCTCTATTGTTCATGAAACAGTCAGCAGCAGCAGCGTAATTCTTTGCAGAGCAGAAGGCAGTGCAGGAAGCCTCGCCAGAGCCATAGCCTTCGCTCGCGAAAACTGGAGAGACAAAAAAGAGCACGAAGAGAATGCTTGCTGCACTAATAAACGCTGTTTTACCCCCCATGCAACCACCATAGCACAGCTAATATTTAAATTTTTATGTTTAAAACAATGAATGACAAGGAAAACAAGAGTTTTTTCAGGGGATATACTGTAAGATGTCAGAGAGGTTTTTCGAGTCTACCTTATAAGTTGCTGCCCTTTTCAATTCCTCGGAAGTTGCATTGAAGGCAATAGACATCCCGACAATCTTGAATGCCTCGATATCAGTCTCACTGTCTCCGACGTAGATGCACTCATCAAGCGAGATGTTCAGGCTAGCACTTAGTTTTCTCAGGATTTCAGCCTTCTTCTCATTCCCTGCGCCAATAGGCCAGGAAAATTCGCCCGATACCTTTCCCTCTCTGATGACCAGCTCATTCGCAAAAACATGATCAACGCCGAACTCTTTCTGCACTCGCCGGGCTGCATCAATGCTTGAGGCGCTGATGATCGCGGTCATCATGCCTTTATTTCTCACATACTGAAAAACTTCTGCAACTCCAGGAACATACTCTAAAGAATCAATTAGAGCATAGTATGGTCTGGCATCCTTTCCTTTCCATAATTTTCCGACAACTTCTTGTACAAGACGGTCATAATCAGAAGAAAGATATTTTTTGGTGAGTTCTTTCCCTTTTTCCAGAGTGCCAAATCTCTCATGAAGAGCCATCCAGAAATTCGCGTCCTTGAAGATGACACCGTCAAGGTCAAAGCAGAGGAGTTTGTAGTGCATAGTACATGATAAATAGGGAATGCTTATATACTTTTCCCACTGACTTTTATTTGCAAGCCTTCATAGAAACATTTAAATATCAACAATCAACTTTATAAATACCTCTTTAGAGAGGGAATGGATTCGGCTGTGAGGACAAGAGAGCAGAGATATGACACTAACCAAGATCAACAGGATAGAGATGAAAGGCTTCAAGTCTTTTGCCAACAAGACAGAAATTCTCTTCGGCGACGAGTTCAACTGCGTGCTCGGCCCGAACGGCTCAGGAAAATCCAACATCCTCGACGCATTATGCTTTGTTCTCGGAAAATCAAGCGCAAAAGGCCTCAGGGCAGAAAAATCAGCCAACCTCATCTACAACGGAGGCAAGCTCAAGAATCCTGCAAAAGAAGGCATTGTCACAATCGTCTTCGACAACTCCAAGAAGGTGTTCAGGGAAGACACGCCTGAAGTCAAGATCGCACGGATCATCCACGAGAACGGCAACTCGACCTACAAGATCAATGACAAGACACGCACAAGACAACAAGTATTGGACTTAATGAGCATGGTGCGCATCAACCCTGACGGCCATAACATCATCCTGCAGGGAGACATCGTCTACCTCATCGAGATGTCCCTGAACGAGCGCAGGCAGATCGTCGAGGAAATCAGCGGCATCTCAGTCTATGAGGACAAGAAGAACAAGGCCCTGAAAGAGCTCCAGCGCGTGGAAGAAAAAATGAACGAGGCAGAGATCATCCTCACCGAACGCAAGACCTACCTGAGAGAGCTCAAGTCTGAACGGGACCAGGCGCAGAAATTCAAGGACTTGGACGACAAGATCAAGCGGAACAAAGCGACCATCCTTGACTCCAAGATCACGAAGAAGAAAGACGAGCTGAAAAAATACGACCGGCAGAAGACAGAATACACGACAAAAGTCAAGGTCATCGAGGACGAAATCATCCAATTGCGGAAAGAGATCGAGGACAAGAAAGCCAAGATAGAGAAGATCAACCAGGAAGTCGAGAGGAAAGGCGAGAAAGAACAAGTAGCCCTGCACAAGGAGGTTGAAGCAATCAAAGTCGACTTCGGCATCAAGAAGCAGCGCCTCGAGACCCTGGGACAGGAGATCCTCAAGCTTGAAGAGCGGAAGAAAGAGCTGGAAAAGAACCAGAAAGAGCTCCTGCTGAAGATCGAGAACCTGCAGAAGACCAAGGAAGACTGCCAGAAGCGCATCGGCCTGAGAGAAGAGGACATCAGGAAGATCGACAGGAAGCTCCAGGAGTTCAAGAAGAAGAACCAATTGTCTGATGCGCAGGAGATCGACAAGAAAGTCGAGGAGATCGACAAGGAGGCAGAGCAGATCCAGGAGCAGATCTCGAAAATCAGGGAGCAGCAGCAGAACCTGCTCCGCGAGAAAGACCGTCTCGAGCTCAGGCTGCAGTCCATCGACGAGCAGATCCTGAAAGTCGTCTCAGTGGAAAAAGAGAACAAGAAAGCCATCGAAGACCTCAAGCAGAAGAAGGTCGAGTTCAAGAAAGCCACCATGGAACTGAGCCAGGCATTGACAGAAAACTCGTCCTTCTCAGCACAACTGGAAAACGCACGCTCGACAATCCTTTCACGAAAAGAAGAACTGGGAAAAATAAGCGCACGGCATTCTGCAATACGGGAAAACGTCGCAGGAGGCCTTGCGGTACAGAGAATTCTTGAGCTGGCGAAGAAAGAGAAAGGCATCCACGGCACAGTCTCAGATGTCGGCACAGTCTCATCAAAGTATGCGCTCGCATTGGAAGTCGCTGCAGGCCCAAGGATCAAGAGCATCATCGTAGAGAACGATGCCATCGCTGCAAAGTGCATCAATTACCTCAAGCAGAACAGGCTGGGAGTCGCGACATTCCTGCCGCTCAATAAATTGAACCCTCCAAGAATCGACGAGAGCGCGCGGCAAGCCAAAGGGGAAGGCATACACGGCATGGCCCTGGATCTCGTGAATTTCAAGCCGCTCTACCGGAAAGTCTTCGAGTATGTCTTCACCAACACGATCATCGTCGATGATGTCGAGACTGCCCGACGCGTAGGCATCGGCAGGCTTCGGATGGCAACCCTCACCGGAGACCTGGTCGAGCAGTCAGGAGCAATGCAGGGCGGCTACCGGACACGGGAAAAAGGCGCATTAGGATTCCAGGAGAAAGAGCTCAATGACGAATTGGAAAAACTCGAGAAAGAGATCGCTGATTCTGAAAAAGTCATCGCGAACCTGGAGAAGAAACGGATAGAGAGCCAAAATACCATCGACAACCTGCGGGAGTTCAAGGCAAACCTCGAGGCAGAGATCATCAAGCAGGAAAAAATGCTCCATCTCGAATCAGGAGACCTTGAAGTCACCAAGACAGAGAAAGGCAAGATCGGAGGAGAGCTGAAAGAAGCCGAGAAGAAGATAGATGTGCTGAATGCAGACATCCTTGCCAAGAACAAGAGATTATCAGGCATCAAGATCGAGAAGCAGAGCATGCGGGAAAAGCTGAACGAATTGCGGAATCCTCAGCTGCTTGCAGAATTGAACACATTCGAGGAGAAGAAGAAAGAATTATTGGAGGAGATCAGCGGCATCAGGGGCGAGATGAAGAACGCAGACTCTGAAATGACCAATGTGCTGAACCCTGAAAAAGAGAGCGTCATCAAGATCCTCAGGCAGCATGAGAAAGAGAAGGCAGGGTTCGAGAGCGAGAAGAAAGAGCTTGAGGCATTCCTGAAAAAGCAGCAGCTCGCATTGATAGAGAAAGAGAAGTCAGAAAAGGCATTCTATGCCCAGTTCAAGGAATTGTTCACGAAGAGATCCGCACTGTCCAACGAGGTGACCAAGCTCGAGAACCAGATCTCGAACAAGACAGACACGATCAGGCAGCTCGAGCAGAAGAACAACGCATCTTCCTTGGAGACAGCGAGGCTGAAAGCAGAGCTCGCAGGCATGGATGAGGAATTCAAGCAGTATGAGGGAGTCCCCCTCTTTAAAGGCAAGAGCGAGGAAGAGATACTGAAAGAGATCGGCCAGTTCGAGAAGATGTTCCAGGACATCGGCGCAGTGAACATGAAGGCGCTTGAGATCTACGACAAGGTCGAGAGAGAATACAAGAACCTGCTCGAGAAGAAAGAGAGCCTGATGAACGAGCGCGAGGACGTGCTCGTCATGATCAACGAGATAGACTCCAAGAAAAAAGAGCTGTTCATGCGGACATTCGAGATACTGACCAAGAACTTCCAGACCATCTTCAAGACATTGTCCACAAAAGGAGAAGCGTATCTGGAATTGGAGGATTCGAACGATCCTTTTAATGGCGGCCTGGACATCAAAGTACGGTTGGCTGGCAAGAAATTCATGGACATCAGGTCATTATCAGGAGGTGAGAAGACCCTGACTGCACTGGCGTTCTTATTTGCCATCCAGGAGCACGAGCCGGCAAGCTTCTATATCCTGGACGAGGTCGACGCTGCATTGGACAAGCGGAACTCTGAGAAACTCTCTGAATTGATCAAAAGCTACGCGCACAAGGCGCAGTACATCATGATCAGCCACAACGACTCTGTCATCAGCTCTGCAGACACGCTGTACGGCGTCTCTATGAATGAGCACGGGATCTCGAAGATCACGAGCTTGAAGATATGAACATTTTTTTCTTCACATCGCTCTGACAAAGCAGTTCAGGAAGTCTTTCCTGGCGATTGCTTCATATCCTTAAGAAGAAAAAAAATCAATCCTATGAATATAAATACAATGCAAAGAAATCCCATGAGAAAATAACCAATCAACTCAAATCCCATGTCTGTTTTGAACTTTAATCGTGCAGCTATGATAACTCCAGCGATAAGGAAGATGAGTGTAATGGTTCCAGAAAAAAGGTAAGATAATCCAAAAGATTTTTTCATTATCTTTCCAAAAAATATAGGGAGAAATATGAGTCCGAAAGCAGTGAGAGAAGCCAATATCCAGAAAACCATTTCAAAGTTTTGCATGTTCTATTCTTCACTATTACACTAATATAAATAATTTCCGGTAGTTTATTGATGACTCACAATTAATGATGCTCTTCCACATCCTCGCGTGTTCTTGTTTCCAACTCCTCAATCCCTTCAATAATCTCCTTCACTGTGTTGTCCCAGTTGAACTTCTTCGCGACAGTCATGCGGGCGCTCTTCCCTAATTCTTCCCTGATCTCAGGGTGCTGGATAAGGTAATCGATCTTCTTTGCGAGCGCATACGCGTCCTGCAATGGAGAGAGCAGGCCGTTCTTTCCGTCCTTGATATAGTCTTTCACGAATCCCACGGGGG
>JAZDID010000041.1:0-14154 GCA_043805315.1 Nanobdellota archaeon
TACCCACCCTCTTCCTATTTTGGAATGTCCCCACCCATCATTGAACAAGTTCAATGGGGTTTAAGCATGGCTTAAACCACCTCCCCCAACCACCACCCTGGGAAAGGTGAATGAGAAAAGTTATGACATTATATTGCGAACAAGCTGTCCTTTCACTTTTTCCTTTTCTTTTCCTTGTGTTGCTTGACAATTGCATAGACAAGGAAGTAACTGAGGACAGAAAAGAACAATGCGATGAGCGTGACGCCGATGAGATATTCACGTAAGACAGAAAGGAAGGTTTGCCAGGAGAATTTCAGTTCCATGACATTGATTCCTGTCCCCAATATCCAGCTTCCGAGTTTTGTCCCTGCGATGAAAAAGACCGGTGAAGTAAGCGGGTTCGCGATCGGCAGCCCCAAGAGCACGGCAAGCCTGTTCACCTTGAAGAGCCAGATGACAAAAAGGGCGAGGATGAGAGAGATGCCGGGAGTCGGGAATATGCCAATGAAGATGCCGATGGAAAAACCGAGCGCGATCTCATGGGGAGTCGTGTTGGTCTGGGCGAATGTCTTGAGAAACTGTTTTGTCTTCTTCCATATGCCTTTTTTCTGCGCCACTCTTTCACTCTTTTGAGATCTTGGCTGCATACTGGCTGTCGATCTCCTTGAGGTATTCCTTGATCCTGGAGATGATCGAGCTGAGGTAATAATTCTCGATGTGCTCGTTGAATATCTCTGCCAGCCGCTCTTTGGCATTGATCCGGTAATTATTCCCCACTTTCTCCACAAAGAAGAGGTCCCTGAGCCTCAAGAGCTGCCTCCGGATGTTGGATGATGCTATGCCGAGGAGCTCGAGCTTGTATTTTTTCCTGTTCGCGATGACAAGCTCTTCGACGTCTTTTGAGCTGAGCTCTTTCCTGCTCTCGAGCATGGCCTGCATGACATCAACGATGACGTCACGGGAATCCCCTGGCTGCAATAATCCCAGTGAGAGGCAGAACTTCCTGATCAGCTCGCGGTCTTTCAGGTTTTCCGGCCGCTCATACTTGCGCAAGGTGAGCTCTGCAAGCGGCGAGTCCTTGGCTATCTTTCCCATCCTTATCCGCTCTTCTGCTCTCCTCTCAGGAAAGCGATCTCTTCCAGCTGCTCCAGAAGGTCATTCGTCGTGTCCACGGTCACCCAGGCGTCTTTTGGGATGAGCTCTTTCAGCTTTCCCATGTCAAAGTCTCCCTTGGTGAAGTGCAGGTGGAGGTCGAGAAAGCTCATGCTCCTGCCGTTCGAGATATGGATGTGCCGTGGCCTGAGTTCGAGGATGTCCATGCAGAAGCGCAGGGGCTCTTTCTCGAAATAGAACGCAGAGGCGAACGCGTGGGCGAAATCAAAGCAGAAGCCGATGCCCGCCTGCTTGAGGATGGCCTGGATCTCATCATAGTTCCGACCAAAGAACGGGTAGGTCTTGTTTTTCAGCGCAGGCTGGTTCTCGATGATGACCTTTTTCACATACTCTTTCTTGAGCAGCGCCGAGAGGTTCTGCACCGTGCACCTATTGTTTATCTTTATGCCCGGGTTCAGGATGATGTATGGCGCCTTGAACTTCTTTACCATGTCAATGAGGAACTCGAGATAGCGCTTATTGACCACATTGTTGTCTGCATTCACCAGATTCGCCTGGTAATTGAAGTCTTCTGAGTGGATGATGACCGGCAGCTGGTTTGATTTCAGGAAGTTGTAGCTCTTGCCTTCGATGGCCACCAGCTCGATGAAATCAATGTAATTCTTGATATCCTTGAGATAGCCCGGATTGTCCGGGTGGATCTTCACGCCAATCTTCATAGCGCATTCATAAGACACAGGGCTATATATATTTAACGGAAATGTTTCCGGAATCAATGATGAGGAGTAAAAAGAAAAAATTTAAATACTGAACTCCCATTTATCCTCTTGAGAGTATGAGAGCCAACACCATAGCCCTGTTTATGTTCAGCGCGTTCACTCTTGTCTTTCTCTTATCAGCCTGCACCCAAAATCTTGGCGGCAAGGCAGCTGACTCTGCCCCTTACTGCCCGTATGGCGCTGCAGAAGGCACGCGCTGCGGAGACAATTCCTGCAATGGCTGCGAAACGTGTTCTAGCTGCTACCAGGACTGCTGCCCGAATGTCTGCGATGAGAATGACGGCGGAGACAACGCAGTCCAGAAAGGCAGCATCAACGGCATCTACCGGGGAGAGGCATTCACCTACAACGACGCCTGCCAGAACAACGAAAACCTCATGGAGTATTACTGCGGCACAAAGGACTTCAACATACCGACGAACAAGAGGTTCGCGTGCAGCACGATCGATGAAGGGTACACCTGCGTAGGTGGGGAATGCGTGGAGATACAGAAGCCACAGTGACGGTTGAGTAGCGGTAATATCTTTAAAATATCTGCATGTTTTTTTCACATAATTAACTTTCGGCGCTTTTGCAGTCCTCTTCTCATAGTCTCTGCTTGAATTGTTTCCTCCTCTGCCATGCTCAATCGCCCTAAAATCAATGTATCATACAGCGTAATCAATTGCTGTACAGCCAGGTTATCCTTGTTGATCTTATAGAGCGTTGCACGTCCGATCTTTCTTGTCTTCCGAACTATTCCGAGCGCAACAAGCTTCGGGACCAGACTGTTCAATGTCCCCCAGCTCACGCCTGCATGCAATAAGTCAGTTAGGGTATAATCAAACTCGCGCCCTTCTATCAAGTATTGCAATACCCGCATACGCGGGCTATCGCCGACATAGTCCAAAAAGATGGATTCTTCTTTCATGCAAACAGTGCATGCAACCAGATATTTAAATCTTTCGTTTTTATACATTGATGTACAATAAGTAAAGGAAAATGTTATTAAGAATTGATTGACTGAACAACGCATGGAAGAGATTGATGTCCTGAAAAAGACTATCCTGAGCAAATTGATACGTGCGAATGTCTGGGGCGGGAAGCACACACCACTCGATTTTGTCCTGAAAGGAATCCCAGAGCATTATCGGAATACTCACAAAGGAATGAAAGCAATCGAGAATGCCTTGAAATCCTTGAAGAATGATGAATGGATTTTCATACTCGCGAAAAGGACTGGAAAAGGATCTGAGAATCATGTTTCCTTGAATCCACGGAAAATCAGAGAGATTAAGCAGTTCCTTGAAAAATTCATGGAATGAAAATTACCCTACCTTATTGAACCCAACCCAGAACTCGATCTCCTTGACCTTGAACTCCTGCGCTGCCTTGTAGGTCTTGGACTTGTCGTGCGCTGCAGTTATCTCGAGGTGTTTCGCGCCGACTTTCTTCTTGATCGCTGCATCGTGCTTTGCCAATCCTGTATAGTTCGTCACGATCATGAGCTCAATCACGTCTGTCTTGTTCAGGTTCTCGTCTTTCCTGAGCTGCTGGATTCTCCGGATGACTTCCCGGGCAAATCCTTCCTCTTCAAGCGACTCGTTCATCTGCGTCAAGAGGTACAATGATGCGTTCTTCATCTCAGAAAGCACATATTCTTTCGGGATCTCTTTCAGCATGTCCACATGTTCTGGAAGGATCTCATGCTTCTCCAGCTTCACCTTCTCCTTGCCCTGCTCGAACTCCTTGGCCAGCTTTTCCTTGTTCTGGTTGATCAATTCAATGACGTCTGCAGTCTCCTGGCCGAAGGTGTGCCCAAGGTTCCGGTAATTTGGCTTGAGAGTATAGTGCACCTTGAATTCCCTGACTGTGATCTTCTTGATGTTCGCTTGCTTCTTGACCACCTCAGCCATGGTTTTTGCAGCAGCAGCGATATCCTTGTCCTTTGTATCGATGACAACTTCTGCCAGCGGCCAGCGCACGCCGATATTCACCTTGTCCCTGGCTCCTAAGATGGCTGTCACGATCTCGTGTCCATTGCGCATGTCTTTCTCGAGCTGCTCGTCTGATTTGCCTTTCTCTGGCCAGCTCTCGAAGTGCACAGAACTCTTGTATAGGTCGTGGTAGAGGAACTCAGTGAGGTAGGGTGCAAAAGGGGCGAGCAATCGGAGATAGGTGTTCATCACGTACTGGAGGATATGGTTCAGGAGCACGCCTTCTTCCTCAACCCGTCCCCGGATGAGCTTGATGTACCATCTGGAAAGGTCCTCTTCCAGGAAGCCTGTGAGCGTGGTGAGTGCTGCACTGTAGCCCTGCATCTCAAGCTGCTCAGTCACCTGCTGGGCAAGGGAATTCACGCGTGAGATGAGCCACCTGTCTTCTGTCTTGAGCTCTTTCTGCACTGCCTTGAGATTGCTTTCGATTTCTTCTTTTATTTTCAGCCCTTTCGTGTGCTTCTTCTTGACAGAAACATTGGAGATGGGCGCGATGATCGGCTTCACAAAGAGGTAGGTATTCCAGAGTGTGTTGAAGAATGGCATGATGCTTTCGTCGAACTGGCTCTTGCCGAACTTGATATTGTCTCCCAGAGGATAGGATGCCATCACCAGACGCACTGCATCAATACCATACTTGTCGAACAGCTCTTCAGGCTTGATGATGTTCCCTTTTGACTTGGACATCTTCTCCCCTTTCTCATCGCACATCAGCCCGGCGACTGCAACATTCCTATATGCAGGCTTGTCAAAGAGCAGTGCAGAGATCACGTGCAGGGTGTAGAACCAGCCGCGTGTCTGGTCGATGGCTTCGACGATGAAGTCATAGGGGAATGCCTTCTCGAACTTTTCCTTGTTCTCGAACGGGTAATGGAATTGTGCGAATGGCGCAGAGCCTGAATCGTACCAGCAGTCGATCACTTCCGGCGTCCTGGACATCTGCTTCCTGCATTTCGGGCACTCGATGGTGATAGGATCGACACTGGTGATATGCAGGTCATCGATGTGCCTGCCGCTTGTTTTTATCGATTTTCCGTCGAGCTTTCCCTTCTCTTCCAATTCTTTGATGCTGCCGATGCATTCTTGATGGCTGCAGGATTCGCAGATCCAGATAGGCAGCGGCGTTCCCCAGAACTTATTCCTGGACAATGCCCAATCCTTTGCCTCTGCAAGCCAGTTGCCGAACCTGCCATCCTTGATATGCGCAGGGTACCAGTTTATCTGGCTGTTC
This sequence comes from Nanobdellota archaeon, assembly GCA_043805315.1. Classification (GTDB taxonomy): domain Archaea; phylum Nanobdellota; class Nanobdellia; order Woesearchaeales; family JAHJEM01; genus JAHJEM01. The sequence continues at coordinate 5,082 of JAZDID010000041.1, forward strand.
AGCTTGACCAGTTTTTCCCTGAGCTGGCTGACCTTGATGAACCAGGAGTCCATGGCATAATAGAGTAAGGGTGTGCTGCACCGCCAGCAGAATGGGTAGCTGTGCGTGTAGTCATATTCGATGAAGAGCTTTCCTTCCTTTCTCAGCTTCTCGATGATCAAGGGGTCTGCCTCTTTCACAAACATGCCTTTGAAATCCTTGACTTCCTCGCTAAATGTCCCGTCCCTGTTCACCGGGTGCACGAAATCAACATCGTGCTTCTTGTTCTCCTCATAATCAAGCTCTCCGTAGGCAGACGCCTGGTGCACGATGCCTGTTCCTTCTTCGATGTTCACATAGTCTGCAGTGATGATAAAATAGGCGTTCTTGAGATTCTGGTAATAATCGAACAGCGGAACATACTTTTTCCCTGACAGCTCTTTGCCCTTGAGTGTCTTGATGATATGCGGCTGCTCAAAATATTTTGCCACGAGCTCTTTGGCAAGGATGTAGGTCTTTCCTTTGTATTTCCCGTTATCCTCAACATATGCATACTCCATATCCTTATTGACTGCGATGCTGTTGTTGCTCGGCAGAGTCCAGGGCGTGGTTGTCCATACCAGAAGATGCGCGTCTTCATCCTTGAGCTTGAAGGTGACAGTCACGCTCTTTTCAGTCACGTCTGCATAGCCCAGGCTGACTTCATGGCTGGACAAGGGAGTCTCGCACCGCGGGCAGTACGGCACTACTTTATGTCCCTTGTACAGGAGCCCTTTCTTGTGGATCTCCTTGAGCGACCACCACACGCTTTCCATGTAGGGGGTGTCGAGCGTCTTGTACGGGTTCTCAAGATCGAGCCAGAATGCCATCCTCTGCGTTGATTCATTCCATTCCTTGATGAAAGAGAAGACATCCTTCTTGCATTCCTGGATAAACTTATTGACCCCGAATGTGATGACTTCTTTCTTGGACTTGAGCTTGAGCTTTTTCTCGACCTGGACTTCGACAGGCAGGCCGTGGCAGTCCCAGCCGCCTTTCCGCGCGACAGTGAATCCCTGCATCTTCTTGAACCTGAGGAACAAGTCCTTGTACACGCGTGCCTCGATGTGGTGGATGCCTGGCGGCGCATTCGCTGTGGGCGGGCCTTCCAGCCAGGAATACAGGTTCTTGGGATTGAACTGTAGGCTCTCGAAGATCCGCTCTGCATCTGCCTCCCAGAGCTTTGCGACGCTCGTTTCAATCTTCTTGAAGTCGTATTTCCTCTCCAATTCCATATGCGCTTGTGATTGCTGAGGATTTATATGGTTTTCTGTTTGAAGGTGAGGTCAACTCGCACGTGCCATCACGTGTTACAGAATGTGTCCACCAGCGTTCTTGTTTTGATTGTCCCCACCCACATCCAACTGTTCTGGATTGTCCCCGCCCTCTATCATTGAACAAGTTCAATGGAGTTTGAGCCAAGCTCAAACCACCCCCAACCACCACCCGAGAATGTGCAATGGACTACTTCGGCATGGTCGGTTGGGTTCAGTTCGCAGTTGGCAGTTGGCTGGGCTCAGCAGTTAGATGCTTCACCCGCCCTTGGCAGTTTAGGGAAATGATGCATCTGGAGAGCAGGACGATCTGAAAAACACAATGAATTTGACTGAGCATTTTAAAGCAAAAATTTAAATACTTGTGTTCTGGAAATATCTCTTATGCAGATTATTCGTCTTTGGGTTCTGTCTGGACTCAAACCTGAAGAAGAGGTGAGTATTCTATGAAATGGACCTGGAAGACTTTTCTTTTGTTGATTAGTGTCATCATCGTGTTTTTTGTGTTCTTGTACTTGTTCGAGCCCTCAGCAACTGGAAAGGGAGGTTATTTGCGGAATGGCAAGCTCTCAGTGAGCTCAAATCCCTCAGGAGCGACCTTTTTTGTCGATGGGATAGTGAAAGGTATGACGCCGAAACAAGTCTCTTTGAGTGCAGGAACCCATGCAGTCAGGCTGACAAAATCAGGCTATCAGGATCACCTGACAAATGTCTCTATCAGAAGCGGAAAGACAACTACCCTCGCGGTGACTCTTGTCTTATCCCAGACTGGAACACTCTCAGTGAGCTCGACCCCGACTGGCACAACAGTGTACATTGATACTGTTTCCAAAGGCCTGACTCCTATTGTCGTTGATGGATTGAGCATCGGCACGCATCAGCTCAGGCTGGTAAAGTCAGATTATCAAGAGTACACGACGACGGTCTCTGTCTCTGCTGACTCGCCCACCAGCGTTGATGTTACTTTGATTCCTATTACGCCTATTGTGCAGACAGGAAATCTTGATGTGAGCTCGATTCCCTCTGGCGCGAGCGTGTATGTCGATGGAGTATATACAGGCGTGACACCTCAGATTGTGGATGGCCTGAGCCCTGGAAGCCATGCTGTCAGATTGGTCTTGGCTGGTTATCAAGAGTATGCTGCAAATGTTTCTATTGTCGCAGGCCAGACCACTGCGCTTACTGTGACATTAACGCCGATTGTGCTGACTGGGAGCCTTTCAGTGAGCTCAATTCCTGCTGGAGCAGCCCTTTCTGTTGATGGCATTTCAAGAGGAGTTGCACCAACTGTTGTTGATGGGTTGAGCCCGGGAAGCCATGCTGTTCTTTTGACTTTGGCTAACTATCAGAATTATGCAGCGACTGTTTCTATTGTGAGAGACCAGATGACAACCCTGAGCGCGACACTTACGCCGCAATCACCAGGGACATCTTTGTATGTCAACAGCCAGAATCCTGCCTGCACAGACACCGGGCCTGGCAGTTCAGCACAGCCGTGGTGCACGATCCAGAAGGCAGCATCCACAGCCAGTGCAGGAGCCACAGTGTATATCGGCGATGGGACATACTCTGGCAAATTGTCGCCTGTGAATTCAGGAACTGCGCAGAACAGGATACGGTTCATCGGAGCAGGCCAGAATGTCATCATGGTCAATCCGGTGAGTGGAAGGAGCATCGAGGTTTCTGGGAAATCATACCTGGAGTTCTCAAATATTAGGCTTCAGGGAGGCCAATTCTATGTGTATGGTTCAAGCTATGTCAGTGCAGACAGGATCACTGCGACCAATGGCGCGAGTGTTTGGGCAGGGAACAGCAATCATGTGACGTTCCAGAACTCGGAGGCTGTCGGCAATTTCCTCCCGCATGACGGCGGCGCAGCGCCGAACACGTGCATGTATTTCGGGGATGCAGTGACTGCATCAAGTATGATCAATAACACAGTAAGAGGGTGCGACAATGGCATCCAGGCAGTCGCAAGCCCCAGCTCCCCAAGCTCTGATCTCACCTTCGAGGGGAACAGGTATTATCAGAATCCGAACCATGGCTTGTACATCGGCAGGTATGTCTCGAATGTGATTGTCAAGAGGAATGCTGCTTGGCAGAACCAGGAAGGACTGTACTTGGCAGGTGTGGACACTGCCGAGGTCTCGAATAACGTGTTCTACTACAATGGCCCTCTTTTCCTCGTCGACACTGTGTACAACAGGGGGAGCAGGAACGTGCGGGTTCGGAACAACCTGATCATCACCAGTGATTATTTTTACGTCGTAGACTCTAGCAGCCTCACTGGGTTCAGCGCTGACTACAACCAGTTCTACAGGCGCTCGACAGAGCCGACATACCATTGGTTCATGCATTCAGGCACCGTCTATGACACTTTTGCCGCGTACAGGCAAGCGACAAGCCAGGACATGCATAGCATTGTCGGAGATCCACTGGTGGTCAACGCGGCAGTGCATGACTTCCGGCTCACTTCAGGATCAGTGGCGATTGATGCAGGAGACCCGAATTATCCGGTTCCTCCAGGAGGGGGATCACGCATAGATATTGGCGGACTGGAATTCCAGCGCTGAACTGCACACTGCAGATCAGGCAGGCATCCTGGCTAGTCAATAGCTGGATGAACTATATTCTTGAACCATTATTTTGAAACATATAAATGTTTTTAAACTTATATCTGCAAGAAAGAGATTATGTGCGTTTTTGATTTTTTTCTGCAGCAGAAAAATCAGAGAAGGTGATTCTATGAAAAAAACAATTTTTTTAGTTGGAGTATGTGCAGTGCTGGCTCTGTTCTTGATTGCGTGCCAGCAGAACAGTAGCGGCCAGGCGTTCAAGAAAGTGAATACGCTCGCAGGAGGCGCCACGAATGAAACCGGAAACCTCAATGTGACCTCTATTCCGTCTGGAGCTGCGGTGAGAGTGGACGGCACCTACCGCGGAAATACGCCGCTCTTCCTGCAGGGAATAAGCGCAGGCACACATACAGTCATCGTTGCAAAACCTGGATACACCCAAGGGACAAGGACAGTGACTATCAATCCTGGAGAGACGACCACTCTGAATGTACGTTTGCTTATAGGCCAGCAGATAGTGGAGCCTATAGACACGCCTTTGGATAGTTGTACTGATAGTGATGGTGGGACTATTTGGACTGTTCAGGGTCATGTGTATGGAACATCCGAATCCGGAAACTATGATAATTGGGATAGCTGTACCTCACCAACTAACCTGACTGAATGGTATTGTTCAGGAACAAGCGCTGTCTCCACAAGCCATTTCTGCCCCTATGATTACCCTGGACAACAGACCTGTTATGCGGGAGCTTGCATAGTTGGTAACCAGTCCCAGAACCAACCACCGATCGTGACTTTATTAACAAGGCATGAGAACGGACCACAATCTTACAGCTTTGTTGCGACAGTGATGGATCCTGATGCTGGAGATGCAGTGACAGAGGTTAAGTTCCAGAACCTGCTCACAGGAGAATACTATACAGACACCACTGGACCTGACTTCAGGTATCGTTGGAATTCTACAGGATTGTCTGAAGGGACTGTGACAATCAGAGCACAAGCGTATGATGGAGAACTTTGGGGAACATGGTACCAGGAAAGCTTCCAATACAATGGGACAACAAACCAGTCCAACCAGACCAATACCGCGCCAGTAGTCACTGACCTTGATTGGACAAACACGTTTGGCTTGATGACATTCGCTGCAACCGCGTCAGACCCTGATGCAGGTGACAGTGTGACGACAGTTGATTTCAAAATAACCTATGGTGCGAGCACTGAGACAGGACAGGATGTTTCTCCGCCTTGGCGATGGTCATGGAATTCAGGGACATATTACGGTTCTGCGACAGTGTCTGCAAGGGCGTATGATGGTGAGCTCTGGAGTAATTGGTACAATGAGACATTGACTGTGACCAATAATCCAGATAGCTGCACTGACAGCGACGGAGGCATTGTGAAGGAAGTGTTTGGGAATGTCACCGGGTATAATAACAATGCATGGTATTATACTCCTGACTTGTGCAGGGACGAATTGAACCTCACAGAATGGTACTGTTCTGGAACAAATTCGATAATGGTGAACCTTACCTGTGATGGAAACACGACCTGCCAGGACGGTGCATGCGTCTAGACAATTTTTCTTTTTTTTCTTTTTTATTATTGCTCATCATTCCTCTCTGCGCTACTCATTCCTATGTGTGCAGCATACAAATATTTATAATCACATCCTGACTATCTGACTCCTATTGTGCCTCCAGAAGGCAAAGGGGTGAACAACAGCGGACGGTGATGTGATGAAAGCAATATCAATGATGACAGTGCTTGTTCTGTTTATAGGATTGTTGGGATATGCTTCAGGATTTGAACTTGCAGATATAACTAATGAAAATGTAGCCAGTGCGCAAGAGAAATTCCTTGGCGTTTTTCAAGAGCATTCTGAGCTTTCTGATACTCTGCTCTTCCTCGATGACATCTATAGCCAGCTCATTCCAGGCAGATTAGTGGCAGATCTTGAATATATCAACACCTGTTTTGACTTTGACAGCGGCACGTTCCCTCTCACTTTCGGCTATGTGACCGGGTTCAAGAACAGCATTCCCTACAGCTACGCTGACCGCTGCCAATCGTATGACATCCTGCGCGAGTACTTCTGCATTCCAGGCACGAACTTCGCGAACAACACGCTCATCAACTGCACAGACCCTGCACACGGACTCGTCGGCTGCAGCAACGGCAAGTGCATCACTGCAGACACGAACAACAGCTGCGCAGACACAGACAACGGCCCGAAGTACACGCTGCAAGGGATCGTCTTCGGCTATTATCATCAGCAGCAATACGCCTACATCGACAACTGCCAGAACACCACTATCCTCAGGGAATACTTCTGCATCCCGAACGATACGCGGGCGAACAACACGCTGGTGAACTGCCAGGAGAGAGGATTTGCCAGATGCAGGTATGGCGAATGCATCCCCTATCAAGAGCCGAACTCCTGCTATGACACCTCTCCCGGAACGAGCATTGTGCCTGGTGTCATCAGCGGCCATTTACAGAACGAGAGCTACTTCCTCGATGACAAGTGCCTTGATGCGACCCATATGAGGAATTACTTCTGCCTGCCAGATGGGCGGGGCAACAACACTATCATCGACTGCGCCAATCCTGTTCTGGGAACAAATGGCTGTTCAAACGGGAGATGCGTCTATGAGCCGGAAAGCTGCATGGACAGCGACAGCGGGATCAATCCGCCACTCCCGGGCTTTACAGAAGGATACTTCCAGGGCAACTATTTCCTGAAATTCGACGAATGCCAGTCCAGCACAGCTGTCAAGGAGAGCTATTGCATTGGAGGTACGCAGCCAGCAAGCGCCATTGTGAGCTGCACTCCTCCTGGCTGGAACTACTCGAGATGCCGCGGCGACCAATGCATCTACTTCAGCACAGGCCAGGACAGCTGCTTTGACAGTGACGGCGGCGTGCAGCCTGGCATCAATGGGTTTGTCGCATTTTACAAGAACGGAAGCTATTACAGTTATGATGACATTTGCCTGTCGTCGACGACTGCCCGCGAGTATTTCTGCTTTGCCAACAACACGCGAGCCAATAATACGATAGTGAGCTGCAATGACCCAAGCAGGGGCTGGACAGAGTGCTATTCAGGAAGGTGCACATAGCAGTACAGGGAAAAACATATATATTCTGTTTTCTTTTTGTTTTTTATGAAAACAGCCAAAAAGAATTCATGGGAGAACCGTTTTTGGAAGAATATTCTTGGCGGAAAAAGAGTGCTTTCTGAGACAGAAGCTGAAGAGTTTGAACGAATAGTAAGAAGATTGAGAAGCAGTTGCTCTTCACTTTGTGATCGATAAATTTAAATATCACCTTTACAGGATTTACTCTCGAATGGTATCTTGTTTGATTTTTTATAAAGATAGGAAGGTGATTCTATGAAAAAAACTATTTTGTTATTAGGAATACTTGTTCTGGCTTTGTTTCTGGTCGCCAGCTGTAAGAATCAAGGAGGACAGGCAGTGCGCGTCATGAGCCAAGGAGAGGGAGGTGGAAGTTATCCTGCAAACTTATGCGGTAATGGTGTCATCAACTCAAGAGAACAGTGTGATGGATCTAACTTTGGAGGGATCGAAGGCTGCCAGTTCTTCGGCTTTAACGGCGGTGTGCTTAACTGCTATCCCCGAGGAAATCCTCGACAGTGCATGATTGACACAAGCGCATGCAGAAATCAGACTACTCCGGTGTGCGGTAATGGAGTGATTGACCCTGGAGAAGAATGCGACGGCTCTGAATGGGGGGCTATTACAGGGTGCAATAACTTCGGCAGCATCGGCGGCGGCTGGCTTTCATGCTATCCTCCAGGGAGTTATACTGCGTGCTATTTCGATACTAGCCGTTGCCTTTGGTAAAACTTTTCTTTTTTTTTCTTCTTCAACCGTCTCTTGAATCCTTCAATCACAAACTATAAAAACATCGGTTTTCTTCCACAATCCATGAAAAAAGGGCCAATACAGCAAAAACGTGAGGAAAAAGCGATGAAAGACAGTCCTGTCTACGATTTCGTTTCGCTCGGCTCTGGCAGCGCAGGCATGGCTGGCGCGATCTATGCTGCACGGTTCAATCTTAAAACTCTCGTCATCGGCTCTGAGCTGGGCGGCACGCTGAATGAGACTGACCGTGTTGAGAATTATCCTGGCTTCACGATGATTAGCGGCATCGAGCTCATGCAGAAGTTCAGGGAGCAGGCAGAGCATGTGGGAGTGAAGTTTCTCAGTGACCTGGTCATTGGTGTCAAGAAACTGCCTGACAAGGATGGAAAGCCGTTGTTCGAGATCCAGACAGAAGGCAATGGCAGTATTCATGCACGGACTATCCTGTATGCGCTCGGCTCAAAGCGGAGGCTCTTGGATATCCCTGGAGAAAAAGATTTTGCCGGAAGAGGTGTCAGCTATTGCGCGATCTGTGACGCGCCATTCTATACGAGAAAGACTGTCGGCATTGTGGGCGGCTCTGATTCTGCCTGCCTTGCAGCACTCATCATCGCAGACCACGCGGCAAAGACCTTCATCATCTACCGCAAGGACAAGCTGAGAGGAGAGCCTGTCAATGTGAGCCGCGTCCTCAAGAATCCAAAGATCACAGTCATCTACAACACGAATGTGCTGGAGATCAAGGGAGACAAGCTCATCAATACAGTCATCCTCGACAGCCCGTACAAAGGAAAAAAGAAGCTTGACCTTGACGGCTTGTTTGTCCAGATCGGCTCGATCCCGAACAACGAGTTCGCGAAAGCTCTTGGCGTGCAGCTTGACCAGCGTGGTCACATAATCATCGACAAGTTCTCTCAGACAAATGTCAGAGGAATATTCGCAGCAGGAGATATCGCTGACGGGCCCATGGAGCAGGTCATCACCGGAGTTGCAGAGGCGTGCATCGCGAGCCAGACTGCGCATGAGCTGTTGAAGAAGTAAGGATGGATTCTTATTGGAGAGAGATGCGGTCAGTTAGATATGACATTATTCTATTTTCATGCTGAAGCACGCCACCAGCACGGCGGCAGACGGACACTCTTCGCTGAAGCTTCGAGTGTCCTACCCGACACCCCGCAGGGGGCAACCCCTCATCCTTGCCCACATTTTTTAGCAAGTGCTGCTCCTTGTTTGAGTGTGAGGAAGAATTTCCATCCTTCCCAGAGTGATTGCCAGCCTGGATTTCCGTCGCTTTTGCGATTGAGAAATCCGCCCATTT
>JAZDID010000042.1:0-5618 GCA_043805315.1 Nanobdellota archaeon
TCACGAGCCATTTCCCACCATACAGAAACATTTATATATGGGTTATACTTTATATTAATTAATTAACTTTAAATTAAACGTAATGAGCCATGATCATCACCAAAACAAAGAAATGGGGGAACTCCATCGGCGTGCTTATCCCGAAGGAGGAGGTCAGGAACCTGAATCTCAAGGAAGATCAGGAGATCATGCTGGATGTCATCAAGAAAGGGAACTCCCTCAAAGAGCTGTTTGGCTTCGGCAAAGGGGATAAGATATCAAGAAAGGAATTCTTGACAACGAGAAAGCTCCTGGAAAGCAAAAGGGTATGACGATGAAATGCCTGGACACCTATGCACTGGTGGAGATCCACAACGGCAATCCCCGTTTTGCCCATCTGCTCAATGATGATGTCGCAATCACAGATATAACAATGGCTGAATTCTATGCAGATCTGTACAGGAAACATGGGTTGAAGACCGCAGACTATTGGCACAAAAAGCTGAGTTTTCTCTGCATGCCTGTTTCAAGGGATATCCTCGTAAAAGCAGTCCGGCTCAGGATTGACCATAAGAAGCAGAACTTCTCATTCTTTGATTGCGTCGGGTATATTTACGCAGGAGAAAATAATATGCAGTTCGTGACCGGCGATAAGGAATTCAGGGGGATGAAGGGAATGGAGTTCATCACATAGAATCTGACCGGCTTTCTATTGTTTCTGCTTAAACCTACCTTTCTTTGCGAAGAAGATCATCAAGTTCATTTAGGAGATCATTGATGTCAGAGACGAGAGTAGTTGGTCTGAGCTGAAGAACTTGTCGGACATTCTCTTCCATTCGGTCGGGGATGAACGTACAAAATTTATTTACAAACTGTACCTGACGTTTTTCTCCAGGATGCGGTATCCTGTTGATTGCGAAAAGAATGTCGAAGTAACTCGCCAGCAGCGCAGTAACCCTGTGGTTAACGGATACGAAGTCGTCTCTTGCTATAGCTAGCTCTATTTGATATAGATAAGATGATGAGAGCTTGCGAAGCACTGGAAGATTTTTCTGAATGATCGCATTACGTAATGCTTCGGGATAAGATCCTTTGGCAAGTTTGAGCAATTCCTGATACCACCCGTTACGGTCAAAAATCGATTTTGAAGATCTTACCGAGTGCCAAAGACACGTTGAATATCCAAGAGAAGCTTCATGTCTTTTAAGGATGCGATCGAGCTGATCCTCAATCCATCGTGTTGTTCGGTACGTAACCTCAACCAATAAACCGCTTTCTCTTTCAATCCAAGCGTCGCCTGGTTCCCAGAAATCGTTATCAATCTCAATCAAATCTGAGCGGTTCCGTGCAATCTCAGAACGTGCCGGCAATGGAATTCCATGTTGACTATAAACATAAAGATCAAGATCGGATTTCATGTCGGCACAACCTGTGGCATTTGATCCAGCAATGCTCACAGCAACAACCTCAGGAATCTCTTTAAATGCATTCGCAATTAATTGTGGGGTCGTTATCATAAGTTAACAAAAGGAAGAATCCATATAAAAAAGTATGTCTTTTTTGACTGAGTACACCGTTTTTAGACAATCAGAGTAAATGCGAAGCATTTCTACAGAGCCGTCCGCTACACAGTCTCTTCCATCCCTGCCATCTCCAGTATCGGCAGTGCCTGGCTGATGAACAGCTTCTCTTTCTCAGTCGGAATCACTGCACCTGCTGCATTGAAGTGCCCGCCTGCCTCTCTGCCGATGCCTTTGGTCATCTCCATCACCAGCTCTTTCAGGTTGATGCTAGTGTTCTTGCCTGAGATGCGCAATGATATTTTTGTGGTCTTGTCCAGGCTCTGGGCCATGGCAAGGAAAAGATAATGCGGCGGGTAATTGTTCGACTTGGACAGTATCGAGGCGATCGTGCCGATCATGGTAGACAGGATCTTGTCCTCTGCATTGATGAGTAGGTACGTTTCCTTGGCAATGACCTGCTTTTGCTCGGGTTCGCCTTTCTTCTTTTCAATCCAATTGATCGCTTCCATGATCATGCGCTTGTACTCAGCAAGGCATCTCAAAGTTTTCTCCTTCATCTTCTTGTCCCCCAGGCATGCGCCGATGCCGACTGATGCCCTGTTCAGCCTGCCGCACGCGTTCAGCATGGTGGAGAACTCCCGGGCGTCAGAAAAAGGGCCGTCCTCTTTCAGAAGGACATAGACGTTGGTGAAGATGTCCTCAGGGTTTTTCTCCTCGAGACGGGACAAGACGATCCCTGCAATGAGGTTTTTCTTTTCTTCCTCTGCAAGGTCGTCCAGCAGCTTCCATCCTGAGCCTTTTTTCGGGTTGATCTTCAATGATTTGAGGAACTGGATGGCGCCTGATTCCGATCCTGTCACTCCGGGGATGATGAGCTCAGAGCTGTATGCCAGCAGCTTGTGTATTGGCCGGGACTGCAGGCCGAAGAACCTGAGGCCTTTCCTGACCTCGATGAGCTTTTTCTCGACGGCGATTCGCAGTATCCTTTCATTCAGCTCCTTGAATCCCTGTGATTCCTGGACATCGCCTAACGCGCCGATGATCGCGATGTGCGCCATGTCCTCGTTCCGCTTGTTGAGCGCTGTCGCGAAATGGAATGCCACACCCGCCCCTGAGATCTCAGTGCTCCCGTCGATGCCGAAGTCGTGCGGGTTGAGGGAATGGAATGACGGGTGCGGCTTGACTTTGGTCGGGTGATGGTCAAGGATGAACACTGTCTTCTGGTGCAGGTGCCTGTTGAGGTCCTGCATCTGACCTGCGCCGAAGTCAGCGAAGACGTATGTGGCGTAGGACTCCTCTGCAAGGCCCCTGATGATGCTCTCGCTCAGGTTCGGGAAGATGGAGAGGGAATAGGGGATATTCTCCTGGTTCAGGGCGCGCACAAGAATCGCGCAGGCGCAGATGCCGTCGCAGTCGTGATGGCTCACTACCCGGATGGTTTGGCGTTTCGGCAGGGCTCTGAATGCCAGGACCATGCTCCTGATATGCTCCTCGAACTCAGCAAGCTGTCTCATCTCCTGATTCCCGTGATTTCATCCCGTGTCCTGTGTTATGCTGTATTTATGATGTGTAGATCTTCGCCTTTTCAGGGTCGTACTGCCAGTTCTCCGGCAGGATCTTGTTCCGCTTGTAGTATTTGGACAGCCGCATGATCTTGCTCTCGGTCAGTTTCAATCCTAGCCGTGCTGGCTGGTCTTTCTTGTTCTCTGCAAGATGCTTCCTGATGAACAGGGATTTCCTGATGAGGTAATAGAGGTCTTCCGGGATGTCCCGGCCGAGCTTCTTCTCCTTGAGGATGAGCGTGATCGACTTGCTCGTGATGAGCTTGGAGTCAGGGATGCCGTACTCGTCCCGCAGGTAGATGCCGATCTGCGAAGGGGATTTTCCCTCCTTGCCGTATTTTGAGATCAGCAATTCCACTTCCTTCGGCTTGTACTTGAGCCAAGACGGGACTGACTTCTTAATCGGCTTCTTGCTGCCGCTCTTTCCTCGTGCTCCTGAATGCATTCGTGCCATGCCTTGTACCTCGGATAATCAGAATTAGGATCCTGTTATCCAGCATACGCGAGCCGATTGACCAGCGTATCTTTCAGCAGAAGGGAGAGGGGAGGGGTTTTTAAAGGTTGTGCTGTTTTTTTTGAATTGCTTTTTATTTGGTTGATTCTTCAACCACGAGCTTGATGCCGTCCTCTTCCGGTCTGAGAAGGATGTCTTCCCCTTTCTTGAGTCTATAGCTCTTCACGAGGTTGTTTGGCAGTCTGACGCCCAGGCCAGCGCCGACTTTGATGATTTTGACCTCTTTCTCCATCTGCTTTCTCAATGAGCCGATTGCAGTCTTGAGCTGCTTGCTGTCTGTGATGTTGAAGCCGCATTTCTTGCAATGCAACGAGTCGACACTCAGGCCGTAACCTATGTCATACTTGACATGCTCCATCACTGATTTACACTGGGGGCATTTTTTCATGGTCTCCTCATGATCTTGAATGCATTGATGATCCATACTGTGCCGGTGAGCTCATCGTTTCTGGTATGAACCTCAATCATGTATTTCTTGAACTTCTTAATATAAGTGAACCTGTCTTTTCCCAAGCGGAGATTTGGATGCGTCTTTGAAGGCGAGAGAATTGTGCTGATCACCATATCCCATTCTACCTCTGCATGCTCTTCGAGATAATGACGGGTCGGCTTGATGCTCACTTTTCCAATTTGCACAGTCTCTCCTCAACATAGTATACTTTAAAGTATACTTATTTATATACTTTTTGATTCTGGTAGCTCATCATACGGGCTCTTCACCTTGATCATCGCCGGCGATGCTGCATGCACATATACCATTGTCGTCTCAGCGCTGTTATGGCCAAGCAAAGGCTGTACTGCAGCGACGTCATAGCCGTTCTCGATCAGGTGCGTGGCAAAGCTGTGGCGAAGCGTATGCGGGTGCACATGTTTCTCAATACCTGCTCTCTTTGCAGCCTGTTTCACAATCACTTCCACGCTGCGGGTGTGCAGGTGCCTTCCTTTTCTTCCAGGAAACAGGTAAGAGTCAGGAGTACTGCACAAAGCGGCAACATGCGCTTTTAATTTTTCTGCAATACATCGGGCAATGATAAACGGCCTGTCCTTTCTTCCCTTGCCTTTCCGAACCCATCCGATGCCTCTCTCAAATTCGAGGTCTTTTTTCTGCAAACTCACTGCTTCACTCACCCGCAAGCCTGCAGAGTACAGCAATTCCAGAATCAGCTTGTGCGTGGAATTTTCTACTGCATTGAATAAGCGGATGACTTCCTCTTTTGTCAAGAACACAGGTAAAGTTTTTGGAGTTTTGGAATAATGAATCCTCAACATGATCCTCTTGCATAGGATTTCCTCAAACACGAACTTCAAGGCGTTCAAGTGCACATTCAGCGTACTTCCTGTCAGTCCCCTTTCTACCAGAACATCCATATAGTCCTTGATGTCCTTCTTTGTGACCTTTCTCCAATCCTTCTTGCAATACTGCATAAACTTTCTCACGCAAAACGCATACGTCACGATCGTCCTCTGGCTCAACCCTCTCCGCAATCCTTCTTTCTTCAACTCATACAAGATATCCATGAAAAAAGGATAGAATGAACTTATTCATAAATTTAAGGGTGAAAAAAGACGTATTTTTACGAAAAAACCGTAAAATATTCAATAATCCCAATAATTACTTTAAAATAAAGACAAAAAATCAATAAATGGCCTTTCCTAAACCTGGTTTATATGCGCTATACCTGCGGAATTCGCAATACATCGCATATAAAGAGTTATGCACAATTGATTTTTCCCTGAAAGGCACACGAGTACAGCCATGAAATGGCAAGAAAAGGCTTAAAACAGCCTTTAAAAACAAAATAAAAGAGTGCCTCATAGGAAAAATCAACTGCTCCGCTCCTCGAAGCTACGCTTCTGCGGTGCTCGCCCCCACAGCCAGATTTTTCCACCTCTGACTCCGCTCCCGCTCCGTCGAGGGAAAAATCGGGTGGGGGAAACTAACACTGATTAGTTGCAATTTTTTGGGGCAAAATACTGGAAGGGGCAAGATGTAAAACCGAAAGATTTATATACTACTCTTTAGTTGCAACTCTAAAATGG
>JAZDID010000043.1:0-9844 GCA_043805315.1 Nanobdellota archaeon
GCTGAAAGTTATCCGGAAATTCTATAGCAAGCTTTTTTAACTCTGACTGTTTGTATATTTTAATAAAATATTCGTTTTCCACCATTCTCTGAATGGTGGTTATTCGCTCGACACAATAATCGAGTGGAAAATGAATAGTCCGAGAAAACCGACCCGAGCCCGAAGGGCGAGCATGCCCCCAGTCTCTGACTGGGGGTGGTCGGTTTTCGATTGACGGAGAAGTTAGAGCACAATGAACCAGGTGAGTTTACTTTTATTGGATGAGCTGCGGAAAGACAGCAGGAAGCCGTTCAGCAAGATCTCGCGAGAGCAAAAGATTCCTGTGACAACGCTCTTCTCCCATTATGAAAAGCTGAAAAGCGAAATCATCTCCAAACACACCTCCCTTGTCGATTTCAAGAAGCTGGGCTATCCTGTCAGGGCAATGGTCTTTCTCCAGGCAGCTGACCAGGAAATGCTCTTGAAGTTCCTGGCCTTGCACCAGAACGTGAATGCAGTGTTCAGGCTGGAAGGCATTTCCTGCTGTGCTGATGTGGTATTCCAGACTATAAATGAATACCATGAGTTTCTTGAAGAATTAGACCGGTTCAGCCTCGTAAGCAAAGAATCCTATGATATCATCGAGCAATTGATGCACGAAGGGTTCAGCATCAAGAGGCAGCCTCTCAGGAAGATTATTTGAGCAGGAGGATCTTTTTGGTTTCAATCGCTTGTTCTGAGCCAACTTCTGAAGACACTCTGCAGAAATAGACTCCTGCAGCCAGCTCTTTGCCCTCCCTGTCTGTCCCTTTCCAGAGGATCCTTAGTTGGGAATTCTTCTCCAAGTGCCCTTTGAACAGGTTCATAACAGTCCTGCCTGCGGCATCATAGATGTCGATAGTATAATAACTCATGGTTTGGGAGGAGAATGAGATCTCTGTGCAATTCATAAACGGGTTTGGTGCTGCTTGCAAGAGGATATTCTCTAATCCATCCTCTGCAACAGTCACGGCAGGAAGGTTCACTTTGTTCTGGATGAATGTGAGCGTCTGGCTGTATGCTGAGACAGAATCTGCCCCGATTATTTCAAGGACTCCGCCGCAGATACTCATATTCGACTTCTCTTCTGGCGACAATGGAGGTATGATGTCTGCCCGTGCCAACAGATACTCTATGCCCTCTTTGAGGGGAGCTCCATAGTTCTCAGCGTCAGTGCTGTTGATGAATGCTGTGGAGAACGGATAGTAATCGTTCGGGCTGCAGAAGAGCCAGATGTACTGGTCATAATGAGGCCCGCCATCAGGCCATATGCTTTGGAATGCTGCTTTCATGCCTTTCTGGCCTGGCGTGTCTTCAGATGCAGACGCAGCATGAACTAGGGGTGCGCATGCAATAAAGCCTGCAGTGAGCCCGCTCACTGCGAGCTTCACGATTTGTTGCATTCTTTCTTTGAACTCCATTGCTACCTCTGCATCATATCGCGGTCTATTATTTCCCTGATCCTGAGCTCTTTCTCAGAAGTGAGCTCAAGAGGCCTGTTTGCTCCTTGCGGAAAGACAGTGGGAAAGTAGCGCTGGAGAAGATCATCAATCTGGCCAGTCTTCTTCTCGTCTTTCCCTGCAATAAGGGCTGGCCGCACCTCAAAGGCAAGCGTGCTCAAGGCAAGGCCATAATAGCTTTCCTTTCCTTTTCCTGCAAGTGGATAAAGGAGTTCAAAAGCATTCTTTGCTCTTTTTTCTTCAAGATAGCTCCCTGCTATCCTGCACTGGAAGAGCTCTTGTGCACCTGGCTCAAAAATATTCTCGTCCTTGTATGTCTGCATTCCCTTTGCATACACTGCTCTTGCCTTCTCCTGCTGGCCGAGTCTGCTGTGGCTTGCGCCGAGAAGGTCATAGAGAGAGAAGAATGCTGGCTGAAGATAGAAGCTCTTCTCTTTTTTTCGTATCTTAATGGCTTCTTCCAAGAACGGGATTGCTTGGCCATATTCCTGGTTCAGCATGAGAATTTTCCCTATGCCGACATCTGCCTCGTCAATAAGCGATGGGCTATCCTGTCGGACCGCTGTATAACATTCCAGCGCAGCAGGATATGCTCCCTGCTGGAACAGGCTGTCTGCCTGCGCGAGTATTTGCAATGCGTTCTTTTCACCGAGTCTTTCACTGCGTCTTTGCTCAATCACCATCTTCCTAGTCTCCCGCTGCTCGTGCCTGTTGGCACATGATGAGACAGGAAGAGTAAGCGAGAGGATGACTGCCTCAAGCGTTGCGAGTGCTCTTAGTGCTCTAATTCGTTGTTTCATGTGAATGCCTCACAATTGCCTGTCTGGAGATTGCATGTCGTGGCTGAAGGACAGCCGCAGGCAATTCCGAATTTATCCACTTTCCTGCAATCCAGGGTGATAACGCCGACATCCACCATGACTCCATTGACGAGCTTTTTTTTGCCTGTATTAAAGCAGAACAATGGATTTCCATAGCCTCCAAGGCAGGTGTCTGCCTGGCTGCCTTCGCAGGAACAATAGCCATAGTCTTCTTCTGAGCCAGGGTTATCTTGGAGTTCCAAAGGCAAACCCGAAGGGCAGCCGCAGTCATCGCTCGTGCCATAGATGTGGTCTCCGCCCAAAGGCGCTATCTTGTCCAGGATTCCTTGCGCATTGCAGAACGCGGGCTTGAATTGTGAGCATTGGCCTGCAGGAGTGCCGTCAGGGCAGTAATTCCCGCACCAGTCTTGATTGTCATCTCCGCAGGCATTGCCGAAGAGTGTCCCGTCTCTCCATTCACTGATGCCGAAATCATCAATGTACACATTCCTGCAAAGGCTGCAGTACATATCGTGGGCAAACCATTGGCTGACAGGGTACTGGCTGGCTTCTCCTGATGTCGAGCCTGCGATGTCAATGATATCATAGCTGCCATCATCCTTTTGGTAGACGACGACATTATGGTTTCCTCCGAAGAGGACCAGCGCAGGGTAATTCATGTCGTACTGGTAATCCAGCATCTTCACCCTGCTTTCCGGGATTCCGAGCGATCTCATTAATGAGAAGACAATGCTGCTCCATTCAAAGCAATAGCCGCATGCTCCTGAAGGGTTTGATCGCGCGAACTTGAGCATGTTTCCTGGAGGCCGCGCTGTTGTGCCATCTTGGCAGCTGAATGGGCAGTTCTTGTTTGACTGGTCAAAAAGATTCTTCATTTCCTGCGTGACTTTTGAGACAGCTGCATCGTATAGGGCTGGCTGGCTTTTGATCTGGCTATATAGGTTATTGTTGGCATAGATCCAGTCTTTGACCGCGTCCATGATCTCTTTATCGCAGATGCCAATCTGATTGCTGGACTTTTCCAGAGAGAGCTGGCCTGAACTGTACTTGCTCCTGCAGGGCACTGCAGTGTTCGGGCCTTTCTGGCAGGCGGTCTTTCCTGTGCATTCTGCTTCTGCTGCGCAGACTGTCTCGACGCAGGCGCCGTCATGGCAGGTCATCCCTTCTGGGCACGCCTGCTGCATTGCCACGCACTTGTCTTTCGCGTCGCACGCATATTCAACCACAGTGGACGTGTCTGTGCAGCTGTCAGGGTTGTTCCCGTTTGCCGAGCTCATGCACCTGCCAGCAATGAGCAGGTTATTATCTCCTGAATCAGAATCCTCGCAGTTCTGCAGCACTGTTGGGAGGCTGCAGTAATCATTGTTTCCTGTCAAGATAAGATTGATAAGATTCACGCTATTTTCTTCCATAGTATTGTCTTCTATAGCTATCTGCTCTGTCTGCTTCAGAATTGTTTCAGAGGAATCTTGCGAATCTTGCTCAGGTGTTTTTCTTCCTGCCTTTGCAATGCTTGCGCAGCCGTTCGTGCATGCCTGTGCCAGTTTCCATTGGCTGTTCTCGCAGCTGCAGAGGAGGTCAGTGTTGCCGCATTTCTTCTCTCCTTCATTTGTCAGTGTGCAGCTGCCAAGTGCGCTGTTCGCATTCGAGCAGAGCTGGTCAGGGATGACGCATTGCTGGCTTGTGCAGCCAGAATAGCAGGTCTGGTCAGCGATGCAGCCTCCTGTATTCGGTTGGGAGGTTCCTCCTCCTTGGCAGACAGTTCCTGCAGCGCAGCATTTACTGCTCTGATACTGGGCGCAGGTCGCAAATTCCTGGCATTGGCCTTGGACGCAGCATCGTGCATTAAGCCCTGTGCCGTAATCGTATGAGTCTGCAAAATGCGCGCCGCTTCCTATGCAGGTGATGCCAGGATTGCATGGGTTTCCGTTCAAGGCTGCGCAGAGTGGAGTGCAGGGCTGGGAGCAGCAGTTGCTGCCGCTGCTTGTGCCGGTGATAACTGTGCCTAAGCAGCCGGACTCTCCATCGCATACATAGCCTCCTTGTGATTCACAGCTGGGAAGCGGAGGACCGCTGAGGAGTGTGATGCGTGGGCCTTTTGCAAAGCGCTCGCCTTCAGCATCATGAGTCTTGATGCCGGTTGTGTACTCTCCAGGGTCATACGCTGTTGTGTAGGTGAACTGTTTCATATAATCAGTGATTTCATAGAGGGTTTCACCTGCCATCAGGAGTTCGCTGCTGGTGATGGTGATGTCAGGATCAAATCGTGTCTTGTCGCATTCACCATAGATGTCTTGAGCGCAATCCACATCAATCTCTATTGCATCATACGGATTAAGGCCTTGGTAGGAGTTCGCTTGAATGATGAATTCTACCTCCTGCCCTTGGTAAACAAGTGATGGTGTGTACGGTGAGAGGTCAAGCTCTGGCTGCTCAAGAGTCACTTTGTAGGACGACATGTCTCCTGGCTGGCAGAAGCCGTTCCAGGACATGCTGTTGCCACGCTCATCCCTGACCTCTGCACTGATGCAGAAATCCCTTCCAGTCGTCGCTTTCTCTGTGGTACATGCTCCGATAATGGCCAATCCAGTAGGCACGCGCAAGCCAATCTCACAGGAAGTCTCATAGTAGGGAGGAGCTGTGCTTCCAAACGTATACTCGCAGTCCCCTCCATAATCATAGGTGATCGAGCAGCCCATCTTCGCGCTATCTGTTGTGTGGCAACTTTCCATATTGAATCCCACATTGGATTTTGTATTGGTCTCATCAAAGCCGATGGCTGTATCTTCAACATCAAGCGTACAGACGATCGCTGCGCTCGCTGGCGAGGAATGGATTGAAAACATGATGAAAGAACTCAAAAGAAGCATGAGCAACAACAGCACGCGCTCTGTTCGCTTCCTGCTGCCAGCCATTTTCTGTTGCGTGCTGTTCATTCTCCTGCCATCTCCCGCGTGGGTTGCGTGGGTGTTGTGCCTTGCGTGGGTGCAGTGCCTGAACTTCTTCTTGTATGTTCTCCGGATTCCACTGCATCCTGCTGCGAAGCCTTTCTCGGCTCTGCTTTCGGTGCTCCTGGATCGTTCGGGTTGTCTATCGGGCCGTCGCTGTTCATCACGCCGATGTGCCGGTCGTTCCTGAAGAGGTTCGAGACGCTGGTGATCTTCAGCCGCTCTTCTCCTTTATCTTCGATAAAGCCGAGGAAGATGACGTTCCATCCCTTGGTCAGGGTCTTGGAATAACTTGTTACTGTCGGGCCGTTGCGGAACGAGTTGCTGCTCATCACGCAGTTTCCAGGAGTGAATTCGCCTTCCCCGCAATTGGTGTAGATAAGCAGCTGGTAGTCATCATCGACATTGATGTTGAATGTCTTGGAATATGTCTCATTCACGTAAAGCCAGGTGATGAATGTGCCAAACCACCACCTCCCTCCGGTCAGGCAGGCGCTTGCAGTATTGACAAGGTACTCATTATCGACGCAGTAGCCGTCCATCTCGACGATGAAGTCAGAGTTCGGATTTGTATACAAACTGAATAGCTCATCAAAAACAGCAAGCGAAGTCCCGAACGGGTAGGGGTTCACCAGCGCGTATGAATAGCCATCACCATTATTATCCACATATTCCTTCAGGGTGACATAGCTTGAACCTTCATGCGAACTGAAATCCATACAGTCTTTCTCGCAGTCATAGGCAGGGCCATAGACGACGGACGCCCATTCTCCATTACCGAGTCTCGAGCAGTCTTTCCTGCAGTCAAAGGCATCCTCACCGTACGAGCTGTCGCACACGCCATTGCCGCAGGTTGGCAGGTATTGTGTGGTGAATGCGTTCACCTTGTCCCTGCAATACTGCTGGCTCTGGCTCATGGAATTGCAGTACGCGCTGTTCTTTGTCGCGACTGCCAAATCAAGATAGGCAGTGTTCTTGACCTGCTGGTCCTGGACTAATGTGCAGAATGCGCTATTCTGCTCTTCGACGCACTTTTTTCCATAGAATACATCCCTGAGGTTCACATTCTGGGGGACGCAGAGATTATTGGTAGTGTCGCATTGGTTTCCTGTCAGGCAGCCGCACTGGTTGCAGTTCTCGACAATAGTCTTGTCAGCATTGCAGTATTGTGGCTGGCTGCCTTGTGTGCAGGTTCCGACAAGTGTGCTGTCAACGCATGCTTCAGTGCATTGGCCATTCACCAGGCCGAATGCGTTTGCGCTGCAGCACTTGCCTGGAAAGTTTGAGTTCTGGGTTTCTGTGAGCTTGATGATCCTATTGCAGCCCCTGTCTGTGATAAAGATGCTGTTTGTGGTGCCGTTTGTGGTCTTTCTGATCTTGTAGGGCTGGGTGAGGTGAGTGCTATCGCAGCCAGGCGTGTCCAGGCTGCCGAATGTCCAGTATTTCTGGTCAATGCCTATAGAGGGATGGAACTTGAACGCCCTGTTGCCGAGGTATTCGACAGCGTAGAGATAGCCTGCATCGTCCACATCAACACCGAGCGGGCTGTGCGTGGTCTCTTCAGATGGATAAGAGGTGAAGCCGAATTCTTTGATAATATTGAATTCAGGGTCAAGCTTGAGTATTCTGTTGTCCTGGTATGTCGCTGTATAGATATAGCCATTCCTGTCTGTGTCAAGCCCCCAGAGTGCGGAATTGGTCCCTAAGTCTTTCTGACTGAGGATGTTGAGGTTCGCATCGAGCTTGTAAATGATATCGCTGTAGACTGTGTAGACATAGCCTTGCTTGTCAGTCGTGATGTCTGTGGGCGCGTATGCCCAATAATCCTTCCGGAGAGCGAAAGAGCAGCTGGCCTGTTGGCAATTGAGTTTTGTGATGCCATTCTCATCAGTGACATAGACTATGCCTCCGCCTGCCTTGTTCACTGCAAGGCCTTCTGGATGGCTTAACCCGCTGTAGAGGACAGTGCATGCTTCAGAAAGTGTGGCTGGGCACCGGATGACCTGGCCGTCAGCATACAGTGCGATATACGGATTTCCTTGATTGTCTGTGTCCATTCCTCCAGGCATGCCTGAGATTGATTTGGTTGCTGCTATCTGGATTTGGGAGGGAGCGATGACGAGTTTTTCATCAGCATCATCGCCGCAGCAGCTGAAGGTCGTGCCAGCATCATATTCGCCAAACACGCTGCTCTGGCCTTTTGCGCGCCACCTGATGCTGTAGCCGCAGTTGCCTTCCTGGCCTCCTTCCTGTGCATTTCGCCAGTATTCCTCTTCTGTGCAGTCTCCTGCGAAGAATGCGCAGTGGTTGCTTCCCATGTCCGGGTCATACCATGCCCCCCACCAGCAGCTTTCTGTATGGCCGTCGTTTCCGACATCAAAGCTTTCTGTTGATGAGAAGCAGGTGTTTCCTTCAGTGCAGTCATTCGCGCGTATTCCGGACCGGGAATGGCGTGCATTGCCTGATTTCTCGCAGCAGAGGATCTTTGTGCTGTCTGTCGTGCAGTCTGTCTTAGGGTCAGCAGAGCATATCTGGTATGAGAATGACTCATACTTGTCATCGCCGCAGCAATCACCTTGGTAGCCTTGGCTCAGAGGAGCGTCGAGAAAAGCGCGGTAATAGCGATCTGCCCCTCCCAGGTTATATATCTGGTTGCAGGTTGTCGGGTTGCTGTCTGGATCACAGGATCCTGTGCAGCTGATGAACATGTCATAGCTTTTTACATTGTTGGCCTCATTTGTCTCTGAAAACAGGTTATCAGGATCAATGAACACTGTGGCGATAAAATGGCCGTACTGGCTATAAGAAACAGAACCAACTGCCTCGACGACCTGGCCTGCGGTCAGGAGCGGGATGCTGAACTGGCGGTACGGCTGGCTGTCGCCTGTGCTGATGCGCACAGGCACGTTCTCGAGAGTGCTTGTTCCTGCGTTGACAATGTCAAAGCCGATGGTGATCGTGCCCCCCTGGACAAAGCTTGAGCTTTCGCTTGCCCAGAAATCCCTGATGAGCAGGTCGTTTCCCATGAGGATCTCCTCAGGTATGAGCTGCATGTACTCTTTCACCCTGTTGTTTTCCTCGTTGGATTCCTTGAGCGTGCCTTCTTTGTCAATGATGATCTCAGGCGCATAGATTCCTGGATTTGGATAGGAGATTCTCATCTCTTGTTGTGCTGACTCTCCTGGAGCGAGCTTTTCAATTTCCGCCTGCCGCTCTCCGAGGGAAGAGTTCGTGTCCAGGGTCAGGAGAATGTCTTTCAGCTCTTTCTCGCCATTGTTCACTACAGTGAAGCTGATGATTGTATCTTGGCCTGGCGTTTCCTGCGGAATGATCTGCATATCCTTGATTTCCAGGTCAGCCTCTCCTGCCCTGCTGAAACGGTCAAAGAATCCTGCCTGGACAACAGGAAGAGAGGAACACATAATCACTACTATGAGAAAATAGCTTCCAAAGAGTCGTGGGATTTCGCTGTTCTTCTTCATGTGTGCGTCCTACTGGCAAAATGCGCAGCTGTGCATCCCATCCGTTCTGCCCTTATAACCCCCTACTTTAAATATACTGGAGAGGAAAGAAGTATTCCTTTTTAAATGTATTCAAATCGAAAGGTTTAAATACTCCTATTTCACAAAGTTCCGATAGTAACAAAGTTCGTGAGGACGTGATAACCATGGCTGAGATACAACTGACTATTAATCCAAGGACTGTTGAAAGGGTTTTGTTCGTGTTCATCATTCTTATCTTGTTAGGCCTGAATGTCTATCATTGGGTCAACAAGCCGGGCATTGACCAGAGCGTGACTGGACAAGTCACCCAGGATTTGGATAGCCAGGCCGCGGCTGCAGCCAAGACAACTGTAGTTCCTGAAACTCCTGCAGCGAGCTGTTCAGACAGCATCAAGAACCAGGATGAGACAGATATTGACTGCGGCGGTACGTGCAACGGCTACTGGTACGACGGGAAGTGCAACACTGTGCCGAAGCCTGCAGAGCCAGCGCCTGAATGCAGACTGAAATCTGACTGCAATGACAGCTTTGAATGCAAAGATGGCACGTGCGTCGAGCTTCCTCCAGAATGCACAGAGAATGACGATTGCACATCAACTGAGATATGCAAAGAGAGGAAATGCGAAGATAGGCCATTGTCAGGTGACCTTGCAGTGTCCATCGAAACAGTCACAGTCGGCAAAGGCGCAGGGAACGCCACAGACCGCAAGAAAGTCACTGAGGTCAAGCTGGCGATCACCAACGGCTTGTCGAAGAGCATGACCTTGTCCGGAAAGGCATATGTCTATTACGGGCCAAATGACCCGATGTACTCCCTGTCAACAAAGTTCGATATCGGCAGGCTCAAGAGCGGTGAGAGCTCGGTGAAGTATTACAATGTCGAGGGCAAGACGTTCAAGGATGAGGGCGAGCAGATGACCATCCGCATCGAGATCTTCGACGAGAACGGCGAGCAGCTGGATACAGAGCCGATGACGATCACGAAGAAGTTCACGCCGTAGGATTTTTTTTAAATTTCTTTTATTATTGCTCTTAGATTATTGATTTTATAGTTTGCATTGCACTTTCTAAACGGTCTGCCTGGGTGAGCATAT
>JAZDID010000044.1:0-16468 GCA_043805315.1 Nanobdellota archaeon
AGGAACCTCCCGTGTCTTGATGTCTGTGTACGCTGCTATCAACAACCCGATGCAACCGATGATCCAGGAGAGAAAGATCGCAGGGGAATTGATGGCAAACATATGTTCACTGAGAAATAAGAAGTTTATAAAGTTTGCTATGCCAATCAGGAAGGTCATGTACGAAAACTATTTAAACAATTCCCCTTATTGAAAAAGAAAGGTGGGGCTGTGGGAATAAAGCTTGTGTTCGCGTTTGTTTTTGCGCTCATAGTATCCATTTCAGTCATTGCATCCCAAGAAGACTGCAATTCCCTTCGGACACGCGTCTATCCTGGAGACAAGGCCTATCGCATTGACAAGGCATTCATCAACATCACCATCCTTCCAAATGGCAGTGCAACAGTTTCTGAAACCCTGACCTTCAACTTCTATGCAGGAAAATTCTCCTTTGCCTATCGGGACATCACATTCCCGAAGGAGTATATCTCAGATGTCCTTGTTCTTGAGAACAGCGAACCAGCCTGCTTTGACTATTATCCAGACTTCAGCAAGGGCAAGGTGCGGATCAAGTGGTATTACAGCGAGGAAAACAACAACAAAAGGACTTTCGAGATACGCTACACGCTCAAGAACGCGCTCACGTCTTATGATGACTACACTGAATTCTACTGGAAAGTCTGGGGAGATGAATGGGCAGCGCAGCTCCTTGACCTCGAAGGTAGCATCCTGCTTCCTGGAAAAGTCTCTGATCCCAAACAAGTCTATACCTGGGGCTACCCGAACATCGAGCTCGGAAAAATTGGCATTATTGACAACCAGCGGATTGTCTTCCAGGCATTGAACATCCCGCAGAAGCAATGGGTGGAGATAAAGGCGGCATTCCCGACAACCTTACTGTCCTCTCGTGCAGCAACAAACATACAGGCAGGGAACGGCCTGGAGAAGATCATCAAAAGCGCTCAGCCAAAGCAAAACTACTTCCGCTACATCATTTTTGCGCTGCCATTCATTGTCATCATCCTGTTCATCACCTTGTACGTGGGATTCGGCAGAGAGCCGAAAGTGGATTATCAGGGAATCTATGAACGTGAGATTCTCTATGATTATTCTCCAGCAGTGGTCAGCACGCTCATCAACCAGGACACGAAAAAGCCAGATGCAAAGGCATTCGCAGCAGTGCTCATGGACCTTGTACGCAGGAAATATTTCAATCTCGAGAAGACCAGCTACAAGAATTTCCTGGGCATGTCCAAGGACGACTTCTCTCTCATCCTGACTGCCAAAGGAAAAAAATACCTCGATGACAAAGGACTGAAATCCTATGAGCAGAAGCTGATCACGGTCATCCGGGAATACATGAAAAAGGACGCGGTCAGGATCAAGGAGCTCCAGAAAAAGATGAAATCAGACCGCACGATGAGATCCACTTTCGAAGAATGGGCAACAATGGTCGAGAAAGATGTGGAAAGCATGAACTTGCTGGGAAGGAACGGAGCACTGACTGCGTACAAGGTGTTCATATGGGCAATCATCCCCCTTGTCTTTTTCGCAGCCTATCTCACCAAGCCGAACGAATATGGAACTATGCTCTTCCTCATCATACTATCCATTATCATAGGAACATTGCTTCCAAAAATATTCAAGCAAGCCCTGCCCAAGAGGACGATCAAAGGAGCATTGCATTACAAGAAATGGATGGCACTGAAGCATTTCCTATCGGATTTCAGCAGACTGAATGAGGTCCCTCCTGACGCGATTGCGCTCTGGGAGCAATACCTGGTCTATGGGCTTGTGCTCGGCGAGACCAAGAATGTCGAGAAGATCATGAAGATGAAGTTCGCAGAGGCGCAGAAGAGAGGGACAGCGGGGTTTGTCATCATGGGAATCTCTGCAGCAAACATCTCCAGCATCACCGCACTGCCTGACACGTTCTCTGGCTTCAGCTCTTCAGTCAGCACTGCTGCAGGATCGTCTGGAGGAGGAGGTTTCGGTGGCGGAGGCGGTGGCGGCGGTGGAGGAGGAGGAGGCGGAGGGGCTGGATGAACTGCTCTAGAATTTCCTATTCCATTCCCGTTACTCGATCTCGCTGTAATGAAGAATTCTAACTGAAATGCCAGTAGTTGCTTCCTAACTGCATGTTGCATACCCGGCAATAATAGTGGTCCCCTTCCCGTCCTGCAAGGTTTCTCCAGGAGTCTTCATCTGATTTATAATGTCTCTTTATAACTTCTCCCACGACGATTCCGCAATTTGGACAATCATATGCAGTTGATTTTCTGAATATCTTAAGGTCGTTCCCACATGGTTCGCATTGATAAATATTAAGGCCATATTTTCCTTCTGTTCCTCGAGAAAAAATATGCGAATCAGGAATTGTCCCAATGGCTTTGAATTTTCCATCAGGATGCTTCTCACAAGCCAGTTCATCAATAGAGCCAACAATTTGCTTATTTTCCTTTGCTATTTCCTTCTTCCTTTCTCTGATTTGAGCAGTGATCACGTCCTGCGCAGCCACTAACTTTTCGAGTTGTTCATCACCCATTATTTTCAAGATAGTTCACAGATATAAAAATATTACTATTCTATAATAGGCATATTCTATGATAGATATATTGAATTATGACTGTATGTCTGCAGCATAGCCCGCCAACCTATATTCTATGCCACGCCCACATACCTCTCGAAACCTTTATAAATAACCTCCTTCTCCAAAAGAATACCAAGGATTGATGACGCTGAAAAGCTGAATGAGGTAAACATTCTTTACCTATCCTACACATCACCTGGCCTTGGAGGAGGATCCCATGTCAGAAAAA
Organism: Nanobdellota archaeon; assembly: GCA_043805315.1. Lineage (GTDB taxonomy): Archaea > Nanobdellota > Nanobdellia > Woesearchaeales > JAHJEM01 > JAHJEM01. The sequence goes on from JAZDID010000044.1 coordinate 2,799, forward strand.
ATATATGAGGCAATCGAGCTCGCGAGAAAAGGAGGCAAGCTTGCCAAGGGCACGAACGAGGTCACGAAGATGATCGAGAAAGGCCTGGCAAAGCTGGTCATCACAGCCAAAGACGTGAATCCAAAAGAGATCGTCATGCACATCCCGCTGCTCTCGAAAGAGAAAGGCATCCCCTGCGTCGAAGTGCCGAGCAAGGAAGAACTGGGCGCTGCAGCAGGCCTGCCAGTCGGATGCGCCTGCGTCGCGATCGTCAATGAAGGAGAGGCTGCAGAGCTGATCAAGGAAATCGCGAGCCAGAAAGAATAAGCAAACAGCACACCACACATTCATCGCAGTACATCGGGAAAATATACATTGAGAAAATTTACGTGAGAATCAAACCATGGCGCAGAAAATGACACGGGCTGAGCAAGAGCTCAAAGACCAGGCCACTGAAAAACCCAAGGAAGTTGAAGTCAAGGGAAAGGTGCAGTTCTCAGAATCATACCCTTCACGGGTCGAAGAGATCGTCGGCAGGACCGGCACGCGGGGAGAAGCAACCCAGGTCAGGGTGAAAGTCCTGGAAGGACGAGACAAGAACAAGACCATCAGGCGGAATGTCCGCGGGCCTGTGCAGATCGGAGACATCCTCTTGCTGCGCGAGACAGAATTCGAGGCACGGCCTTTGAATAAAGTCGGCAGAGGGAACACCTAAGATGGCAAAATGCGACTTTTGCAAGAACAGGATCGAGCCGGGAACCGGCAAGAAATACATCAAGAAAGACGGCAAAGTCTTTGATTTCTGCTCCTCGAAATGCGAGCGCCACCAGCTGAAACTGCGGCACAAGGCGCGGACAACCAAGTGGACAAAGGAATACGCCAAAGTGAAGAAAGAGGAGAAGGAAGAATCAACCTGATGAATAGAAAGGGTGGGATGCAACATGATTGAAAGGACACTGGTCTTGATAAAGCCTGATGGCGTGCAACGAACGCTCGTCGGAAGGATCATCACGCGGTTCGAAGAGGCAGGACTGAAGATCATCGGCATGAAGATGTCCTGGGTTGACCGGGAATTCGCGAAACAGCATTACACAGAAGACATCACGAAAAGAAGGGGAGAGCATGTCAGGAATTATCTCCTTGACTTTCTTATGGAAGGGCCGGTTGTCGCGATCTGCCTCGAAGGAGTGCATGCGATCGAGAACGTGCGGAAGATGGTGGGCAGCACAGAGCCCAAGGCAGCAGCCCCCGGAACCATCAGAGGGGACTTCAGCCACGTCAGCTATGCATACTGCGACAGCAAGAAGATGGTAGTCAAGAACATCATCCACGCCTCAGCAGACAAGGCGGATGCAGAGCGTGAGGTCAAGATATGGTTCACGGACAAGGAGCTGCACACCTACAAGACTGTGCATGATATTCACATTTACTGAATAACCGAATAAGGGTATCTGAACATACAGCATACATACAGACTGAACAAATTCATACAACGGGTGGCACAGGAAGAGAAGGCGGTGATTATACTATGGCAAAGATGGTCGATCGGGTGATGGCGCTTAACAACCAGCCTGAAAAAATCAGGAATATCGCGATCTGCGCGCACATTGACCACGGCAAGACGACATTCTCAGACAACCTCCTCGCAGGGGCCGGCATGATGTCAGAAGACCTCGCCGGAAAGGCGCTCGTGCTTGATTTCCATGAAGACGAGCAGGAAAGAGGCATCACGATAGACACTGCAGCAGTCAGCATGGTCCACGAAGTAGAAGGCAATGAGTTCCTGATCAACCTCCTGGACACGCCCGGCCATGTGGATTTCGGTGGCGATGTCACCCGGGCAATGCGCGCGGTTGACGGCGCGATCGTCCTGTGCGACGCTGTAGAGGGCATCATGCCCCAAACAGAGACCGTCCTCAGGCAGGCGCTGAAAGAGCGCGTCAAGCCAATCCTGTTCATCAACAAGGTCGACCGGCTCATCAAGGAGCTGAAACTGACGCCTGAGAAGATGCAGGAGCGATTCGTCAACATCATCACTAACGTCAATCGGCTCATCGTCGACATTGCCGAGAAAGATTACGGCGAGAAGTGGCGCGTGAACGTCATGGACGGCAGCGTCTGCTTCGGCAGCGCTTTCCACAACTGGGCACTCTCCCTCTCGTACATGCAGAAGAAAGGCATCACCTTCAAGGACATCATCGACGCCTACACCAACGACACCTGGAAAGAGCTCAAGCACAAGGCTCCCCTGCATGAGATTGTGTTGAACGCTGTCATCACGCACCATCCGAACCCTATCCAAGCGCAGAAGTACAGGATCCCGAAGATCTGGCACGGGGACATCGACAGCACATTAGGGAAATCGCTCATCCATTGCGATCCGAACGGTCCATTGGCATTCGTGGTCACCAAAGTCATCGTGGACCCGCAGGCAGGAGAGATATCTGCAGGCAGGCTGTTCTCAGGCACGATGCGCAAGGGTGATCCCATCTATTTAAACAAGGCAAAGCTGGCACTGCGGACACAGCAGATCTATATCTATAATGGCGCGAAACGCGAAATAGTGGACAATGTCCCGTCAGGCAATATCATCGGTGTCGGCGGCCTGAAAAATGCATATCCTGGAGAGACAGTCTCAAACGAGCCCTGCGAGCCATTCGAGCAGATCACCCATCTTTTCGATCCAGTCATCACCAAGGCCATCGAGGCAAAGAAGCCCTCAGACCTGCCCAAGCTCATCGACGTGCTGATCCAGGTCGGCAAGGAAGATCCAGGGATCCAGATCGAGATCAACCAGGAAACAGGAGAGCACCTCATGAGCGGCATGGGAGAATTGCATCTCGAGATCATCGAGAACAGGATCAAGTCTGAAAAAGGAGTCGAGATCCAGACATCTCCTCCCATCGTCGTGTATCGGGAGACGATCACCAAGAACAGCGGCGCTGCTGCCGAGGGAAAATCCCCGAACAAGCATAACAAGCTCTACTTTGTCGTCGAGCCATTGTCTCCGGAACTGCAGAAGGCGATCAAGGAAAAGAAAATAAATGAAGGCAGGATCAAGAAAAAGGACATGGAAACCTGGAAATCATTCGAGGAGGTCGGCTTTGACTCCAAGCAGGCCAGGCAGGTCCGCGACGTCTACAAAGGGAACATACTCGTCGACGGAACACGGGGAATCGTGCACATCGGCGAGATCATCGACATGGTCATGGACATGTTCGAGGATGTCATGAAAAAAGGGCCAATCGCGAACGAGCCCTGCATCAATGTGAAAGTCATTCTTGAGGATGTCAAATTGCACGAGGACGCGATCCACCGCGGGCCGGCACAGCTTTACCCTGCAGTCAGGGAAGGCATCAGAGCAGCGTTCTGGCAGGCGAATCCCTTATTGTTTGAACCAGTGCAGACCTTATTGTTCGAGGCACCGGTCGATTTCATGGGCGAGATCTCCAAGCTCGTGCAGAACAAGCGCGGGCAGCTCCTTGACATGCAGCAGGAAAGCAATTCTGTCGAAGTCAAGGCAAAGATGCCTGTCGGAGACATGTTCGGCCTTGCCTCAGAGCTGCGCAGCGCAACAGAAGGACGCGGAAATTTCTATCTTGTGGACCAGTCGTTCGAACGGCTGCCCACTGAACTGCAGGAGAAGATCATCAAGCGCATCCGCGAGCGGAAAGGGCTCAAGATGGAAGAGGCAAAGGAAGAGGAGAAATAAGCAACGCAAAAACCTTGTCAATTTGTCAATTATTCTTTGATCCGATAGAATATCACAAATGATCCTGCGAAGAACGGGATGAGTGTCAAGACAGCAAGCGCTTGGTTTCCCGTAAGGGAAGATACTGTCCCAAAAAGAAGAGGTCCTCCTACTGCGGCTATCTTGCTCGCAAACCCGTTGAATCCGAAGAATTGCGATCTTTTTTTTCTGGGTATGATCCTGCTGTACCATGACCTGATGATCGCCTGGCTGCCGCCAATCACTATGCCTGCAAAGACGCCTGCAATGTAAAATGCAACCACTGTTTTGAAAAAAGCGACAATAAGGACAATCGCAATCCAGACAAGAATGGTCATTAAGAGGATTTTCTTCTGGCTCTTGGCATCTCCTATCCTTCCGAGGATGTATGCTGAAGGGAACGCGATAGTCTGGCTTATGAGAAAGAGCACCATGATTTGGGTGAGGCTCATGTGCAGCGTGGTCCTGGCGTACAAGGGAAGAAAGACAAAGATGGTCACGAGAGCATCATTGAACAAATATGCGCCTGCCAAGAACCAAGCAATGCTCTTGTATTTCGAAACTGATCGTATGGTTTTCATTGTACTATGAAATGCCTGCCTGATGCCGAGGGATTTTCTCTTGTCCGCTTTTCTTTGAGGAAGGAATAAGAACGAAGGAACAGAAAATACCAGGAAAAAGATTGCAGTCATCAAAAATGCCGCCTTGTACGCATACACGTTTTCCAATCCTCCTGCGTAAAGCGGATAGAAGAAAAGCATGGCGACTGTCCCTCCGAAATAGCCAAGGCCCCAGGCAAATCCAGACACTTTTCCTGAATCCTCCGGACGAGCAACATCAATTAAAAAAGAATCATACAGCGTCTGTGCAATCTCAAAGCATGCATTCGCTACCATAAAGACAATCAATGTATAGAAGAAAAGGCCGCTTCCTGAAAAAAAGAGGAGGCCTGTACCGATGATTGCGATGACTGCGAACAAAGTGAGTATGGTCCGCCTCTGGCGGGTATAATCTGCAAGCGTTCCGACAAAAGGAGCCATCAAACCGCCGACCACAATAGAGACGCTCACGGCAAAACCCCACCAGAAATCTCCCCATTGCGGGCCGACAACAACCTCTTTGAAAAAGATAGGAAAAATAAAGCTCGTCATTAAAAGCACATAAGAAGAATTCGCAAAATCGTACAATGCCCAGGAGATGACCTGCTTCTTATCAGACCTGCCGAAAAGAGCCATTTGCCTGAAGATAGACTTGTCAATTAAAAAATTTGTCGTTTTTCATGATGAGAGTCCCTGCCCGGATCCTATCACTGAGCATAAAACTGCGAGCTATCTTTTCCAGCTCTCTGAGACGTTCACCCGTTCAAGTTTTTATTCTCGAGTGATAAAATGAAAAAATTTAAATAACAGCTGTGTTCTTTGCAGTCCATGCACAACACCCTCGAAAAACAACTGGATTGCACAAAGGAAGAAGTCTACATCACCCATGTCTATGTCGAGCAGCCTGTGCCAGGCCAGTTTATCCCTCTTGACTGGATTTCTGAATCAAAGGGAAAGCAATATGACGGGCTGGACAGGACAGCTGAACTGACTGCAGATGAGATCAAGGAACTTTTGGAAAACTGCGTGATCGCTTCCCTGGAGCAGAAAGTCAGGCTCACCAACAACCTCAGGCCATATGTTCGCGAAGGCAAGCATGACCTGACCCTGCCTGAACATTGCATCGCAGAGGTGTATCTCCTGGAAAGAGTGGATGTGAAGGAAATCGAGGGCAAAAAACCAGTGCTCACCTATAAGATTACAGAACTAAGCTGATGTCCGCGACGCTGATTGACGCTGACGTTTCATTTCTTCTTTTTTCTCAAATGCATCGGCGCCTTCTTCTCAGCAAAACCAATAACTTTTTAAATGAACTGCATTTTCTGAAAAGTGCGTTTTTCATCACGGAAAGCAAAAAGAAGCACAGTCGAGATATTTAGAGAAATTTAACGCTTCCAAAAAGCCCTCCAGGGCAAAAGAGGAGGAATACAACATGGCAAAAGGAAAAGAGCACATCAACATCGTCTTCATCGGTCATGTCGACCACGGCAAGAGTACAACCGTCGGAAGGCTCTTGTTCGACACAGGCAACATCACAGAACAGGCATTGCGCAAGCTGAAGGAAAAGGCCCAGCAGCTCGGAAAGGCAGGCTTTGAGTTCGCGTTCGTCATGGACAACCTGAAAGAAGAGCAGGAACGTGGAGTCACTATCGACCTCGCGCACAAGAAGTTCGAGACTCCAAAATACTACTTTACTATCATCGACGCACCAGGGCACAGGGATTTCATCAAGAACATGATTACCGGCGCTGCACAGGCAGACGCTGCAGTCATCGTGGTCTCTGGAAACCCAGGAGACGGCGTGCAGGCACAAACTAAGGAGCATGCCTACCTGGCAAAAGTCCTCGGCGTGCAGCAGGTCATCGTCGCAATCAACAAATTGGACATGGCCAAGTATGAAGAAAAAAGGTACAATGATGTCAAGGCAGAGGTATCTACGCTCCTGAAAGGCGTGGGTTATAAGGTCGAGAACATAAATTTCATCGCAATGGCCTCATTTCCAGGAGACAATGTCGCAAAGAGGAGTGACAAGATGCCCTGGTACAAAGGGCCGACATTGCTCGAAGCGCTTGACCTCTTGGCTATTCCTGAAAAGCCAACACAGCTTCCCCTGAGATTGCCTATCCAGGATGTCTACAACATCACCGGCATCGGCGTCGTGCCAGTCGGCAGGGTCGAAACAGGAATTATGAAGATCAATGACAAGGTCATCGCAGTGCCAGGAAGGGAAGGCAAGGGAGTTGTCGGAGAAGTCAAATCCATAGAAATGCACCACGAGCAGCTGCAAGAGGCACAGCCAGGAGACAATATCGGATTCAATGTGCGCGGATTCGGGAAAAAGGACATCGCGCGCGGAGATGTCATCGGCCATGCAGACAATCCCCCGACAGTCGCGACAGAATTCACAGCACAGATCATCGTGCTCAACCATCCGAGCGTCATGACCGTGGGCTACACGCCAGTATTCCACATCCATACGGCACAGGTCGCCTGCCAGATCACCGCAATCTTGAAGAAGCTGAACCCTGCGACAGGAGAAGTCTTGCAGGAGAACCCGGACTTTATCAAGACCGGCGATGCAGCAATCGTCAAGATCAAGCCGGTACAGGCAGTGGTCATCGAGAAGAAGTCGGACATACCGCAGCTCGCGAACTTCGCCATCCGCGATTCCGGAGCGACAGTCGCAGCAGGCATGTGCATCGACCTCGTGAAAAAAGTCTAGGCATTTTTTTATTATCTTTTTTCATCAGATGGCCATGGTGAACTGACTGCTTATCATGATTGGTAGAAGAAAATCAGGGAACTGCACAACATGCAAAAAGCACGCATCAAGATCGTCAGCAGCGACATCAACAAGATCAACCAGACCTGCGACTATATCAAGAGCATCGCAGACAAGACAGGAGTCGTGATGCGCGGGCCAATCCCCCTGCCTACCAAGAAGCTCAAGCTCACCACGCGGAAAAGCCCGTGCGGCAACGGCACAGCCACCTGGGAACGCTACGAGATGCGCGTCCATAAACGGCTGATCGACCTCGGTATCGACGAGCGGGCATTGCGGCTGGTCATGCGGGTGCCGATTCCTGAGGGATTGAATATCGAAATTGAGATGATTGATACCTGATTTCTTTTCTCTTGATGTCCCTATGTAATATAGTGAATACCTTTAAATTCTCATCTATCTTCCTTTCCTGCTATGCCAGAAAAAAGCCTTGAAGAGCTCACTGAAGATGACATTGCAGCTATGCAAGTAAACCTCAGGAATCCTGAAAAGATCCAAAGGCATCTCAGCATGGTCACTATTGATAATCTTCCAATTCTTGCAGAGCTCTTGAGTCTCGCAGCGGCAAAAAACCCTTATGCGCTGATGAACAGGTTCTTCAATGCAGTCATGGAGAAGTACCAGCAGGAAGGGGGATGCATCCGTAGGCCGAGCTTTTATGGCCTTATAGAGGACATGCCGCGCCTGGCAATGCTTCTCCAGCCAGGAGAGTTCGCCAAAGAGATCGGGGATTGGCATACAGTCCGGGCCCGCGATATTTTTGAAAGGTATGAACACTGGTATGTAGGTGTGAGTCTTGACCGTGTCTGCGGCCTGACAGAGAAATATTATCCACAACACCGTGCGCCCGATGAAATGTCCACAGGCAATGGCAGCATAGTCCGGGAAGAGGCGCAGACAGGAAAGGATTGAGCAGGAAGAACTGAGAAAAAAAGGGTAACAGTAGCTGATTCTTGCATGTATTTTAGAAAACTTTTTAATCTCCTCCTTGCATAAAGATGCAAAAAGATGGTGAGCCTCCTAACTATTGTGGTGATGATCGTCGCGATCTTCGTGATAGTGAAATGCGCAGACTATATCATCAAGGCGATCTCCAACTTCTCCAGAGAGTTCGGCGTGACAGAATACCTCTTGGGGTTTGTCATCGTCGCGTTCGGCACGTCTATCCCTGAACTGTCCACCTCAATCTTCGGCTCGATCAAGGGCCAGGGGAATCTTGTCATCGGCAACCTCATCGGCGCGGCTATCCTGGACACCACGCTTGTCTTGGGGCTCATGGCTATCGTCGGCAGAAACATCGTCATCAAGGGAAAGATGTTCAAGACCTTTGACCAGGCGCTCTTTGTCACGCTCGCCATTGTCATATTGCCGCTCATCCTGAGCTTTGACGGCATGCTCTCCCGCTTCGACGGGATCCTGCTGCTTGTCGCCTATGCCATCTACCTCATCATCCTGATCGAGCGCGAGGAGACATTCAAGCACCACAAGCACATTGTCATGAAGAACATCAGAAAAGACATCATTGTCGTCCTTATCTGCTTTCCGCTCATGCTCGTCGCTGCCTGGTTCTTGGTAAATTCCGCAGTGAGCATCGCGAACGAGCTTGCCATCTCGCCATTCATCATCGGCATGTCCATACTCGCCATCGGCACGACGCTGCCAGAGCTTCTCGTCGAGATCCGTTCGGTCCACAAGGGAAGGAAGAGCGTCGGCTTCGGCGACGTCCTGGGAAGCCTCATTGCTAACGTTTCTCTCATCCTGGGAATATCAGCAATCATCAACCCGATCAATGTGGGACTCTCGTCGATCATGATGTCATCATTGTTCCTGGTGACAAGCACATTCGTCGCCCTGCTCTTTCTGCAGAAGCGCTCAGTGACCTGGAAAGAAGGCATGGCGCTCATCCTGATCTACGTCACGTTCATCATGTCAGAAGTCATCATCCTCAGATGAATGTCACAGGAAAAACATGTGCGAAATTTTTTGAGAAAAAGGAAAAATATTAAAATCCCTCTCCCAATAGTAAAAAAATGAGCCTCTCCTGGATTATCTATGCATTGCTCTCAGCCGTGTTCGCCGCGCTTGTCGCGATATTCTCAAAGATCGGGCTGAAGAATGTGGACACGAACCTCGCCACCGCCATCCGGGCAGCAGTCATGTTCAGCTTCCTCCTGCTGGTCATCCTCTTCCAGAAGAAGTTTGGCCTGATAACATCGCTCAATGGAAAGGAATACATCTACATCATCCTGGCAGGCATTGCCGGCGCATTGTCCTGGCTGTGCTATTTCCTTGCCCTGCGCATCGGCGAGGCGACAAAAGTAGCCTCGCTGGACAGGTTGAGCGTTGTTTTTGTGCTCGTGTTCGCGCTGCTCTTCCTGGGCGAGAAGTTCACCTTCAAGATCGTGGGCGGCGTGGCACTCATCGTCGCAGGCGCGATCCTCATGGTCATCTGACTGGAAGAATATTCTGCTGTTGTATGCTGTTCTGATGAGCAGCTATTCAGTTGGCTATTGTTTCCATCCTCTTCGCGCTGCCGCAGGCGAAAGCCTCAGCAACAAATGTATATGGAAGTGGGACTAAAAATGATTTCAAGTTTTTTATGCCCCACTCCTAATCCTTTTTGCCAAGTTTTTTCAGGGTAAAAACTTGAGCCCAACGGGATTCGAACCCGCGACCACTCGATATCTGCTTGAGACAGAACGCAGCTGACTGCCAACAATTCTTTTGGCGGTTTCCAGTGTTCTGCCCGCAATAAGAGTCGAGTGCTCTACCGCTGAGCTATGGGCCCTCCGTGCAGAAAAAAAGTTGGTTATTTATAAATGTTTGGGCAAATGGCGCTTGGCCTTAGGCAGGATTCCTGGTCGTGAGACCAGTAGCTGCACCAAGAATCAAATCTTGGGTATTTCTACTGCTTCTTCCATTCCACGCCAACATACTCCTCGAACGGGGTCGTGTTGAACTTGTCGATGAGATAACATTTCCCGTCGATGACGCCCACTGCGAGCGGGTCGATGGTAACCCTCTGCACACTCCACTCCTCTGGCTTTGTCTCCTTTATGAAGAAGAGACGATTCTTGCTGAAAGTAGCTTGCGCTTCCTGCAATCTCTCCCTGGTCTCTTGAGGGATCACGCCGTGGAACTCGGTTCTCAGCAGCAAGTGGTTGTATTTTTTTGAGATTTTCCCTGGAGTTTCATTAATATATCCATGATCTCCGCACCTATGAATTCGAGGATTAGTCGATTTTGGAAAGAATTCCATTCCTTTGATGTATTGTTCAAAGATACAGTCAGGAAGATAGAATGCCGAAAACTGGACGTCCATATTGCCGAATTCCTGATAATTGAAAAGGATATTGAACCTCGTTGTTTCATACACGCAATGGACGCTGAATCTCGGAAGGCAGATATCCTTTCCCTCATACTTTGCAGGCTGCTGCATAGAGAGGAATGAAGGATCCAGCTCAGGGTAGATCCGCGCAGCTTTTTCAGCCTGGAGCAGGTTGAGCGGCATCTGTTCAGAAGCGATACTGCCATTCTCATGCGCCTGAATCTCATTGATGAGTGCATTAATTTTCTTCAAATCCTCAGCAGAAGTATTCTTTGGTCCTGTCAAAACCCCTTCCAAAGTCACATCCCTGATCTTCAAGTCGCTTGTCATGATCAACCCTCCGAAACTTTGAAGCGGGGAATGGAGTTCCATATATAAATATTGCTTCGCATCCACTATTCTGAAGTTGGAAAAATGAAGCAGCTACATCAACAAAATATGCGTTTCTAAAACACCCATTACAAAATACATATTACAACACACACATTCAGCAATATCCAGTAGTCACTTTCCTATACTAATAGAAAGATTTATATATTGAGATATCATTTAGTAGTTTGTCGAGAGAAACTCGATCCACGAAAGCAAAACAAGCATTTTACCTCAACCCGCCAATCAAGAAATGCTTTGTCACATTACCTTGAGCAAGAACGCTCTTGTTGGGGGCAGCTGAGAAAGCAAGACTGAGAAAGCTAGAAATAGAAAGAAAATTCAGCATATTTCAAGAATATGTACGAACAGATCATCACTGTCATCGCCATCAGCTTCTTTGCCATGGTGGCAATACTCTTGTCCTCAAAGTTCAAGCAGCCATTATTATTGGGGTTCCTCCTGATAGGCGCTCTCATCGGGCCGCACATGCTCAACCTGGTCAATGATGCCAAGATCATCAACTATCTTATCGAAGGAGGGGCTGTCCTCCTGCTCTTCATCATCGGCCTGGAATTCAACCTGGACAAGCTCAAGAAAGTAGGCATGAAAAGCATCTTCATCGGCCTGTTCAAGGTCGGCATTGTCTTTTTCATGGGCTATCACATCTTCACGCTATTCCTAAGCGTCAAAGAGGCCGCCCTTCTGGCATTAATCATCTCATTTTCCAGCACAATCGTCATCATCAAGATGCTGGAGTCAAAGAACATGCTCGCACGCCAGGAAGTGCCTACTCTCGTGGCGATCCTCATCATCGAAGACCTGATAGCAGTTGCTTTCTTGACACTCATCACTGGCATGGGAAAAGCCGGCGGCGCGAATATCCTTCCTATCCTTGAAAAGCTCTTCAACTCGCTCTTTGTCATCGTCCTGGTCTATATTGTCTTCCTTGCAGTTCTCAGGCCGCTCTTCAGGAGGATCATCCTGAAAAACAACAATGATTCAGTGCTCATCTTCGCCTCAATGTTCATGATCTGCCTCCTTTCCTGGATATCCTACCTCTTAGGCCTCTCCCTGGCATTGGGCGCATTCCTTGCAGGCAGCCTGATCTCATCCATCGCAGGCTCGAAAAGCGAATCCCAGGGATTCATTCACGCAGTCAACCCGTACTCGTTCCTGTTCAGCTCGCTCTTCTTCATCGCCATAGGCACACTGGTGGACGTCACCAAGATCTGGGAATACAAATATATCATCCTTGCCATCATCCTTGTGGTCATCGTCACCAGGCTCATCGCAGTCGGCCTGCTCACCTACCTCTTCTCCAGCTTCAGGGGAGAGCAGACCTTTTTTTCCAGCATCATCATGATATCAGTCGGAGAGTTCTCCTTATTGATCGCACGGGAAGGCATGAAACTCGATGTCGGTATTGATCTTGTCACCCTGACCTCAGTGATCATCTTTCTCTCAGCAATCCTCATGTCCTTCACCCTGAACTATGCGACAAGCGTGCAGAACACGTTTTCAGCGCATACAAGAACAGCCATCAACACCAAGATAAAGATGGTGGCGAGCTATGTCAAAGGGGTCTTTGAAGAGCTCGACCTGGAGAACACCTATACTATCCGGTTCAAGAAGCAGCTCAACTTCATCGGAGGGCTCTTCATCGCATTTTTCGTATTCCTCAACATCTTTGTCAGGTTCATGGAGATTGCAGCAAGAGAGGTCTTATATCAGATAGCATATCTTATGGTTGCGCTCGCAGTCCTCGGAGCTTTAGGATACATTCTCTACACCCAAAGCAAGAAAGCCTACCGTACGCTTACCATCATCCTCGCGAACCAGACCTTCACAAGAGATGTGCGGAGAAGCAAGAAGATACTTCAATCATCAATAGTGTCATTCTTCCTCATCTTCCTCGGCCTTTCCTTCCCCCTGGTGATCTTCCTTGCAGGGCTCTCAAAGCCCTGGGGTTTTGTTTCAGTCGGGCTTGTCGTGGTTGGATTGGTGAATTTCGCCAGGAACTTCATCCACATCAACTCGTCACTGAAAGACAACATGTTCCCCAAGTACACAAAACTGACTCAGGTGAACTTCAAGAAATACTCCACTCCCAAGGCGACGATGGTGATGAAGAAAGTATAACCTCTATGACTTCTTTGAAGCATAGTTCATTGACTTATTCTCTGCAGTCTCCTGAGTCTTTTCAGAAAAACACAACATTTTTATATAAGTCCATATATATATACATTTATATAGAGGTTTCCAAATGATGACAGAAGTTTTGCACTACCCGCGCCTGGATACTGTTCTGATGGTAGAGAAAGCCCTAAAAGACGCAGAGCTCGCCATCTCAAAGAGCGAACTGCAAAGAAGGCTTCCAAAACAGGTGATGCGGCAGACGCTCAACATCATCCTTGGCTACTTAGAAGAAAAAGGAGTTGTCATGATCGGAAAAAAAGGAGTTCTCTGGATCCACAATGAAAACCCGAAGATGCAAAAACTACTTGAGAAGAGTGTTGACGCATGAAGACATCGAAGACGAACAGGGTAAAATATTCTCCAGTATTCGAACAGCAATTGAAAGAACTGCGGGACGCGATACAAAAGGATGGCCGCAAATTCCATAAGCAACTGCTGAAAGCAATAGAAAGGGAAAAAGAGAACCTGACAACCGACATGCACCATGGAACACAAATCCCGAAAAACCTCATCCCTGACGAGTACATCGACGAATATGGAGTTACCAACCTCTGGAAAATTGACCTTCCTGATTACTGGCGAATGATCTACACAATAGTTGGCAATGAATTTGAAATCATCTCAATCCTCCTTGAATTCATGGACCATAAGGATTATGACAAGAAATTCGGCTACAGGAAGAGG
>JAZDID010000045.1:0-3318 GCA_043805315.1 Nanobdellota archaeon
GACTCTGTCATCATCACGTTGAAAAAGCCGGGAGAGTTCACGAACCAGCGCACTGTCATCTTCGGCGTCGATACTAATGTGGATGCAGAATGCACCTATGATATCGGCCAAGGAGCACGGCAGTTCACCACAGAGACAGGATTGTATCATGAATCTGCCTTGGGACAGATGACGGATGGCTTGCACACGGTGACTGTCGAATGCAAGGGCAGCGTGAAAAGGAATTCGCAGCAACTCTCGTTTTTTATCGATGCTGTTGCGCCGAATCAGACTGTCATCAATGCCACAAGCCCGCTCTGCACGCTCCAGCGTATTTCAGCGACTGTCACCAGTTCTGACAATCCTGGCGGCTCTGGCTTGTATGGTTTCAATTACACCCTGCGCAAGACTGACGGCACTGACCGCGTGATCTCTTCAGGATTGCTCAGGACTGAACAGAACCAAGCAACCATCACGTTTGACCAGCAGATTGAGGCGAATTCCTCGTATTACTGGAAGGTTTTTGCAGTGGATAAGGCAGGCAACCAGGGTCTGCAGGGAGACAAGCACGTTGAGGTGTATGATCCTGCGAGCAAAGACTGCGATTTCACTCCGCCGATAGGCAGCATGCGCACCAAGATGTTTGATGCTCGGACTGAGGTGAATGTCTCGTGCGCTGATGACGAGTCTGGCTGTGATGACTTTTACAAGTACCAGTACCAAACAGCTTTGACCAGGTGCATTCCGAGCTTGACAGAAAATCTTGATACAGGAGTTTCCTTGTTTGAGAATGCCACATTCTGCTATGCTGTCTTTGACCTGGCAAATAATAATGCCACAGGCCAAAGGTATGTTGAAGTCAAGGATGTGCCAGACCATTGCTCGAATGGCGTGAATGATGCAGGAGAAACAGGGATTGACTGCGGCGGCGAGTGCCTTGCCTGTACTGTATCCAGGTGCGGTGATGGGATTGTGAATGCTGCTGGCGAGGAATGCGACGGGAATGATTTCGGGAATATCCTTGAGGGCTGCTCTGATCTGCTCTTTGAAGACCAGTTCACTGGCGGCACTTTACGCTGCAATGCTGACTGCACGCTCAACACCAGGGGTTGTACCGGTGTTTCTGGAGGAGTGTGCGGCGATGACACCATTAATCCAGGAGAGACGTGCGAGCCTGGTTTGTTCATGAGCATGCAGTGCACAGATTTGTACTCTGGAGCGACTGGAGGAGCTGTCAAGTGCACGAATTGCAGGCTGAACACTTCTGCGTGTAATTTCCCGTCAGCAAGCTGCAAGCAGGATGCTGACTGCGAGACCAATAGCTGCAATCTCCAGACTGGCTTGTGCGAGCAGGCATCCTGCGATGATGATATCAAGAATGGTGATGAAGGAGGCATTGACTGCGGCGGCTCGTGTACAAAGAAGTGCGGCATTGACTCTGAATGTGAATCGAGCAATGACTGCAGCTCTGGCTGGTGCAATATCACTGAGACAGGTGGAATTTGCAGCCTTGCCAGCTGTGAGGACAGCCTCTTGAACGGGAACGAGACTGGTGTTGACTGCGGCGGGCCTTGCTCTGATAGGTGTGCGACAGGCAGTGCGTGCAGGACAAACGAGGACTGCGTGAGCAATTACTGTGACATTGCCAGCCATAGCTGCTCGAATGATTTGGATTCTGATGATGATGGCATTCCTGACGAGTGCGAGACAGCCTGGGGCTTGAATCCCTATGATGCTGCTGATTCCAGCCTGGATCCTGACAATGATGGCCTGGACAACATGGGAGAGTACCAGGTTGCCAAGAGGTTTGGCCATACAGGAAAGTGCGATGAGGCATCTGATATTAATGACAAGGATTCTGACAATGACGGCTATCCTGATGGTGAGGAAGTCTCGAAAGGCTATGATCCGACTGATCCAAATGACCATCCTTCCAAGGACGAGCCGTGCAGGGACTGCCTTGATAAGCCGGTTTCGACAATTGCCATCATTTTTCTGATTATGGGCCTTGTCTTTATCCTGAGCGGAGGAGGCTACATAGGATATACAACCTGGATCAGGCCTGTGCAAAAGCCCTTGCCTCCTGGTCAAGCGCAGGGTCAGCAGGGAACAGGGCAGCAGAAGACTGTTCTCGGCCAGCCGCGGCTCGTGCAAAGACCTGCTCTTCAGCCTATGACCAAAGAGCAGCTTGTCCAGCGCAAGAAGCTGGAGGGAGAGCGTGCGCAGTTGCGGGAGAAGATGCGCTCATCATTGTTCTCCAGGTTCAAGCAGCCTGCTGAAGAAAAGGGAGGCTTGGTCAGGCTCAAGCCGATTGAGCGCGCAAAGGCTGAAACGCAGTCCATTGAGAAAACGCCCTCTGCAGAAAAGCCACAGCAGCAAAATGAAGAGGACTATGTCGACTTGAGCAGCTTGGGAAAGAAGAAAGAACTGAAAAAGAAAGAGGATATCTTTGCGCAGCTTCCCACAGCGAAAGATGAGAAAGGCAGGGAAAAGCCTGCGAAGGACGCGTTCTCAGAGCTTGACAAGCTGGCGAAAAAAGCGAAGAAAAAGGAAAAATGAGGCGAGCCCAGATACAGCAGGTCTTCATCTACATCATGACGATCATCGTGATAGGATTCATTCTCCTGATTGGCGTGCGGAGCTACATCAAGATCCAGAAGACGAGCTGCGATGCAGAGAAGATCACGTTCATACGGGAATTGAATAAGGTGCTGACCGAGAACACGGTCTGGGGACGGGAGAGCACAGAGAAAGTGCGGAGGCCGTGCGAGTACGAGGTGGTATGCTTTGCGGATGCGAGGAGCATACTCAATTTTAAAACCATTTCAACTATTACTCCCACCACATTCAATTATCCGACAAGCGCGATGATAAAAAACATTATCAGCAATAGTGTCCAATATGGAGTAAATCAGACCATTTTTTTAGCGAATAGGAAAAGTGTTGAGCCGATAGGATTCAATGAGATGGTTGTTTTACAAGATCCAGCCACTCCAGGAATTCCAGAATTTGCTCTCTGTGTACAATCCTCATCAGGTTACTTCAACTTCAAGCTGTCTGGAAAAGGGAATGCTGTCCTGGTCGAATCTCCTTAAGATCAAGCATAGTTCAGATTATTTCTATCTGCACGCCACCACTGCGGCGGCAGACGCTCTTCCGCTTCGCTCCAGAGCTACCGACCACCCCGGAGGGGGCGTCCCCCTGACCTTTACCCACATCTTATTTTTTTCTTATGAGGATGTACGTTTTTCTGCCGAGGTATTCTTTTGGGCAGTCTAGTTTTGCTCCTGTGCCAAATTTGGTTACGGTTTTCTCGATGATAACCTCAAATTGATCGCT
>JAZDID010000046.1:0-2531 GCA_043805315.1 Nanobdellota archaeon
GGTCCAGACCTGGACTCCCCAGTATTCGAGGATGATGAACAGCCCGATCAGCAGGAAGAGGATCTTCGAGGCAGACTGCGCCAAAGGCAGGATTTCGTCGCTGAACAAGGCGCCTTTCCGCGTGCTCATGTGGTGGCCCCAGACCTCGATGAGGATCTCTGCCATCTCCATGATGAAGAATGTGAAGACGATCACGATGACAGACCGCACGAATTTCAGGAAGACATCCTCTTCGTAGAGGAAGCGCTGGAGTGCGAGGTCGATGCCGACCAGAAGGATGAAGATGACGAACAGGCCTTCTGTCCTGTCCAGGGTCTTCTCGCTGATCTTCTCCCGCTTCAGGATGAACTTCCGGACAATGCCTTTGAACAGGATGATGATCATCCAGACCAGGATGATGAAGACAGCAAGGACAAATAAGGCATAGGCATAGCTGTTGGACAGGATAATTCCTTTCATCTCCCCTAGGATTGCCATACGGAGGAGATGGTTGAGCAGAGTTTAAAATGGTTTGTTATGAGTAGGAAGTAGATATCCAAGAGTATTTCGAAATGTATGCGATTTTGATGGAAATATCGAGGGAAAATCAGGGAAGAGTTTAAATTTATGATTCTTGACCATATTGCGCATGGCGGTTTTTTATCTCGATACGTGCATCTGGAGGGATTTTTATGAGAATAGGACAGATCCCAAAGGCAGAGCGCTCGGGAAATCTGCAACCATTTTCCTGTTGGGAGTGATGAAAGAGAAAGACGTGGTCCTGTATTCAGATATAATTATCGATGAGTTGAAGGCCAAGTACGAGTATGCAGAGATTGCTGCTCTCCTCGCCACTGCCTCTCGTTTGATGAGGTTGAAGAAGGTAGAGATTCGAGAAGAGGATTATAGAGAGGCTGTCAGGCTTTCGCTGGACAGGAAGCTGCCTGTTGGTGATGCGTTGCATGCAGTAGTTGCAAGGAACAACCATGCCATTCTCGTCACCCAGGACAAACATTTCAGAAAGCTTCATGATATCGTTGCGGTCAGAAGGCCTGAGGAATCATAGCCAGCCTTTGCGTCTGGCATAGTCTGCCACTATCTTTTCTCTCTGTCGTTCATATTCTTCATCGCTCACCCGGGACTTGCCTTTGCCCCTCAATTTCAGGAATTCAGCAAACAGTTCCTCCTGTGTCATGTGTGCGAGCTTTTCTCGGATGGCTTCCCGTATGAATTCAGTCCTGGTGCTGAAATTATTCTTCTTGAGAGTTTTATCTATATGATCAAGAAGTCCCTTGTCGAGCTTCAGGCTGATCATCTCCATGGTAATACTTCGTATATACTTTGTAATATTTAAAGCTTGCGGTCTGGAAACTGGAAGATTTTCAGGAACAGAATAAGAAAACGCTTATTTCGCCAGCTCAACAACCTCGATCTTGCACGAGCAGGGCACTTTGTACTGCGCGCGTTTCAATGCAGCTTTTGCTACGTCGAGCTTGTCCTTGTTCACCTGAATTTCGAACAGCGGCTGGTTTCTATATACTCTTGCAGCGAGACCGACGGTCTTGCCGAACGAGAGCTGCATGCCAGTGCTCATCCTGTCTGCGCCTGCACCGGATGCAAGCGGATTGTTTCTCAGGACATGGTGCGGGAAGATGCGGACTTTCATGTAATAGCCTGTCTTGCCTATTTTATTCTCTAAAAGCTTGTTCGAGCTCTTCCTGGCAGACTCGATGGCATTGTGCCTGATCTGGATGTCCTCTTTTGAGCGCAAGGTGCAGGAGTACTGGTACTTCACTCTCGGGTCGCCCATGTCGTATTTCACGATCTTGTTCTGCGGCACTGCCTTGACAAAGTTCTTCTTGCTGTACTTGCTCTTCCTGGTGTACGGGCGTTCCAGCCTTCTCCAGGCGACTGCGCGGATGAGTTTTACCATGCACTGCAGGAAACGGGAAGGGTTTAAAAAGATTTGTTTTTCTATACAAGGAAAGAATCGAGATGCTTCGATGCAATCGTCGAAGAAAAACAAATCTTGAGAGAAAACAGGGTTTTCGACCAAAGATTTGTTTTATGGGAGAAGTTACTATATTATAGCACGCCACCTCCACGGCGGCAGACGCCCTTTCAGGGCTACCGACCACCCCGGATGGGGCAACCCCCGGTCTGCCTCAAACTGAAGGTTTGTGGCATGCCAGAAAACTTCGTTTTCAGGCAGGTCTGCGCCGTGGTGGCGTGCGACGTGACTGGGGTTGGGCCCTCCGGGCTGTCACGTAGGACAAAAACTGCTTCTTACGAGATAAATTCAGAAAGCAGTTTTTGGCCGTCGCACCGCCACCAAAGGCGCATATTACAAATGCAAATCCAATAGTAGCAATTATCAAGAACCCAAATCAAAATATTTAAAAAAGCCTGCCCTTTCTTGGCTCTTGGCAGCCCCGTAGTGTAGCGGCCAATCAAAACTCGGAGTTTTTTGAAGTGTCGAAACTCTCCGATTTGCGACCAATCATTCAGCCCTCTGGAGGCTGAGACCTCGGTTCGAATCCGGGCGGGGCTAT
>JAZDID010000047.1:0-20648 GCA_043805315.1 Nanobdellota archaeon
CGGTCTGCTCAAGCTTCTTCTTGATGTCCAGCTTCTTGTAGGCGATGTAGATGACCAGGAGAAGCTCGAAGAGGATGATGGCAGGCCTGAGCCAGAGCGTGTTCTTCGGGAAGAACTCCCAATAAATCCCTGTGCCAATAAACAAGGTCAAGAGCCCGCCGATCAGGAATCCTGAACCAATGAGCTCGTTCAGGCTGCTTTTCTCAGTGGGAAGGTAGAGGCCGATGATGATCGCGATCAAGCCGAAGACAGCGGCGATGATGAACTCCCAGAACTTATAGCTGGACTGGGCGATAGTGAAGTCGAGCTGGCAGGTCTGGCAGGTCCAGGCTGTTGGGCAATTGTTGATGTCATATGTGTACTCAATAAAACCTCGTTCAGTATATGCTGTCTTTTCTGAGCAGGTCAATTTCTCTTCCTGTGTCGCATCGGTGAACGCAGGACAGGTGACGTTCTTCTGCACAAGGATATTCGGGGGGGGAACAGATTTTTCTGACGAGGAAGGATAGTCGTATGCAGATTGCCTGCAGTATGTGGTATACGATGGGCTCTGGTTGACTGCCCAGTTTAACGAGAACACGAAAATAGTAAATAAAACTGCAATGACAAAGACGATGACAATGCGGCGGATGTCTGCCATGGGTTCCTATAATTTACGCGCCTTTATAAAGGTAATGGAATAAAGAAAAATTTTTCTTTATTAGGAACTATTTTTGCTGCATTGCCGTTTTCATTACTGTCGGTGACGAGCTTTTGAGCATGATGGGAGAGCTTGTCGGAGGAGGAGAACTGACGCAGTCTGTAAAGGTTGCCAATGTCCAGTCTCCCATGCCAGACGGCTCTTCATGGTTGGTTGTTTTAAAGGTCTTTCTGAGTGTGCCCCCATTGACCATGATGTCTTCATATTCATTCGAGCAGGTCACACCGGTTTCTGCATACGCATTCGCGGGGACATAGATGCCATTCTTGTTATTGCTGCTGGTGAAACTTGAGGCATTTGCGTATCCATCAAGGATGATTCCATAGTCAGATTGACTCAGGCCATTGTTTGTTGCTATACCACCCACGAGTTTTGCAGAGTCAAAAGCCATGAATCCGTTGAAAGCGTTGCGCTCTGCTCTAAGTCCTTCTCCTCTTGAACTCCCATAAAATTTATATCCTATACTATTTCCTTCTGCCAAGCTATTCTTAACGATTCCAGCATTATATATGGAAAATCCTGCAATGGCATTTCCCACCGCAGTCGCGTATGCGGCATATCCTGTGCCCTCAATAATAACACCATATTCTGTATTATTCCTTGCTTGCGAAGAATAGAGCTTTGCAGTGTTCAGCAGCCGGAACCCGTTCTTATTTTTGTATGCTGTGCTGTCATAGACTTCTGCAGCGCCCCAGAGCGTGAATCCAGTGACTGTATTTCCTGTCGCATTGCACCTGTTTGCCTTGGCATAGCCCATCAGGTCAAATCCATGAGCGCTTCCGGTAACAACTATGTCATCCACTTGCGTGCGAGGATTAGGATCTGCCGTGCTGCCATAAGTGAGGACGCCATAGTCACGGTTATTATATGCCTGGCTATTCTTCACTGTTGCATCTTCAGACAAATAAAATCCATTGAGATTGCCTCGTGATTTGCTATATTCTACACTGCCCGCGTCCATGATGCGGAATCCGTTCCCATAGCCGAATTGGCCGTAGCCGCCGCCTTCTGCATTATCTTCAGCAGTGCTTCTATAGACTTTACCGTGGGCATTAATGACAAATCCGTCGTATAGGTTATTTTTCGAAGTGCTATCTTCCACAGTACCATAGTCTGTCACGAAAAACCCATTGAATTTTCCTTCAACCGCACAGTTCTTCACTTGTGTCTCATCTTCAACTTCGATGCCTTCATAATCATTACTTCCTGTTACCTTGTGATATTTGCAGTCCAAATAGAAACCGTCGCTTCCATCCTTCACTACAATTGTATATTCAAAATTGATATCTTCTGCGAGCTCGATGCACCCGCTTGGCGCACTGAACACGGCATCTCCGGTGAGCCCGTTGAAATAGGATTGGGAGAGCTGAAGGCAGCCTTGCAATGGCAGATCTGCTTGTGTCAAGGTTGCGCCTGCAGTAGCAGCATGCTTTGCAAACAAAGGCGCGTTCAGGGGTGCAGGAAGAGTTTCTTTTTCGATAGTGGCAGATTCAGCTTTGGCACTGGCGATGTAAGCTTGCATTTGCGCATTCAGGACGCTTTCTCCAGACACTGCGTTTGCAGCCTGCCCTACTGTTTTGAACTTGCTCGGTCGCGGCACTTTCACCCCTGCCTCTCCTGCGATGTTCGCCGGTGCTGTGGTATCTGCCGCAGTATTTTCTATCGGGATGTAGTACGATTCGCTGTTTGACTCTTTGAGCATCGCTGTCCGGGCTGTTGCGACAATCACGACAATGCCTACGATAGCCACGATCGCGATGACTGACAAGAGATAGAGATAGGTCTGCCTGTTGATCTCTTTGTTTTTCAGAAGAACCTTCTTTGCCATAATTCACACCTCGCTTATCAATGATTGATTTTAATGAATAAAACCGCACTACATCTTTTTTCTGAGAAACCGGGTATATAAAGTTTGCTATTGGAAAGTCAATCCAACGAGAATGTTTTCATGAATGCGCTCATCCACCACTCCTCCTCCTTTTTTGAATGTGCCCACTTGTGATGTTGTCTTGATTGTCCCCACCCTCCTCCCCCAACCACCACCCAGGGTAGTGTATCAGAAATAGATGGATCAGAAGAATATGACGATCAGAAAAAACAATGAGCTCGAATTAGCCTTATTGAAAAAAATAGAAAATGCCCTGCTGTTTTAAGGATGCGTGAAGAGTTCACCTGAAGCACATATGGCATCCTTCCACGTGCTCCTTGCACACGCCGCACACAGACAGGTTCTTCTCCGCCAGCTTGACCAGGCGCTGGACCTCAGAACGCTGGGACTTCTTTGCCATCAGCTTTTCCGCGGACTTCTCAATCTCTTTCTTCATGGTCTCGCTGAATATGACCTTTGCTGCCCGCTTTGATTTCAGATACTGGGAGACCGCTGCCTCAGTGATGCCGAGAATTCCTGCAATCTTGGTCTGGGTGAGCCCTTTCTTTTTCATCACTTCTGCGAGCTGCTTCCTGATCGAGGGGATGATGTACCATACTTCCAATTCCTGAACTGTCGCCTGCATCTTCATTCACCTTCGTGCATTAATGATTGTTAATGTTTTCTCTGCATGAATGCGCTTCTTATTTAAATAGTGATTGGTTTCCTGTACACGGTCCAGACCGGGCTTCATCCAATGGCCTCTGGCTCTTCAATGCCATATCCTGTCTTTTCAATCTCACGGGCAAGCGCGATATTCCCTTGCTTTACGATCCTGCCGTCGATCATGACCACCACCCTGTCGGGCTTGACATAGCGCAAAATCCTCTCGTAATGCGTGATTAGCAGCACGCCCATGCCTGTCTCTTTCTTGATCCTGTTAATGCCTGCGCTGATGACCTTCAACGCATCCACGTCAGTCCCTGAGTCAGTCTCATCCAATATGGCAAGCTCAGGTTCGAGCACAGCCAACTGGAGGATTTCTCCCCGCTTCTTCTCGCCGCCAGAAAATCCCTCATTGAGATAGCGTTCCTTGAAGGAGGGGTCCATGCGCAGATGCGCCATCTTCTCCTTCAGCAAAGCATAGAACTCTGCGACAGATAAGTGCTTCTCCCTTTTTGCGTTGAGCGCTGTCCTCAGGAAACTGGCAATGCTCACCCCTGATATCTCCTGCGGGTTCTGGAATGAGAGGAAGATGCCCATCCGGGCGCGCTCATCAGGCTTCATCTCCGTGATGTCCTTGCCTTTCCAGAAGATGCTTCCCTTGGTGATCGTATATGCTGGATTGCCCATGATGACATTAGCAAGCGTGCTTTTTCCTGAGCCATTCGGCCCCATGACTGCGACAATCTCCCCTTTTCTCACCCGGAGGTCGATCCCTTTCAAGATCTCCTTGCCTTTCACACTGGTATGGAGGTCTTTGATGATGAGCTCTTGTTTCTTCATGCTGTCCTCTTTCCTGACTCATATTTTTTGATGCTGGCTTCCAGCGCGTCCAATGACAGCAGGGCGCATTTCAGGCGGACAGGGCTGACCTGAATCCCCAATAATTCGAGCACCTTCTCTTTCCTGAGCAGCCTCTTCACTTCTATTATCGCCTTTCCCTTGACAAAGTCTGTGATCATTGATATGGCTGCCTGGCTGATGGCGCAGCCCACTCCCTGGAACTTGATATCGCGGATCCTTTTCTTCTTGTCTATCTTGAGCTGGATCGTGATCTCGTCTCCGCACAAAGGATTCAGCACAGTCGCTCCAGCGTCAGGATTCTGCATCCTGCCGAAGTTATGCGGGTGGTTATAGTGGTCCAGGATGTGCTCACGGTACATGCGCTCTCCTGGACTGTCTTCTGGCTCATGCAATCTTGAACACCTGCAATGCTTTTTCCAATCCTCTCATGAGCAGGTCAACATCTTCCCTGTCGTTATAAACATAGAAGCTCACCCTGCACATCGCATGGACTCCGAGATGCTCCATGAGTGGCTGGCAGCAATGGTGGCCTGCACGGATAGCAATGCCTTCACTATCCAATATCGTCGCGACGTCATGGGGGTGGATTCCTTTGAGATTGAACGCGACAATGCCCTTGTTGCCCTTTTCAGGACTGTAGATTGCTATCTTCTTGTTCTTTTTCATTTTCTTTGCAGTATATCTGGCAAGGTCCTCGCAATGCTGTTCAACAGTGTCCATACCGATCTTGTTCAGGTATTTAATGGCAGCCTTCAATCCGACAGCTGCAGCAGGGTTCTGGGTTCCTGCCTCGAATTTCCTCGGAATGTCTGCCCAGGTCGATTTCTCGACCGTGACCTTGTCGATCATGTCCCCTCCATAGAGGAAAGGCGGCATCTTGCGCAAGAGCTCTTTCTTTCCATAGAGGACTCCAATCCCCTGAGGAGCGAGCATCTTGTGCCCTGAACACACAAGAAAGTCGCAGCCTAGCTTCTTGACGTCGACCTTCAGGTGCGGGACGCTCTGGGCAGCATCGACAAGAACGAGAGTCTTCTTGTTCCTCCGCTTCACTTGTTTGATGATGTCCGCGACAGGATTCACTGTGCCGAGGACATTGGACATGTGGAATATGGTAACAATCTTCGTCTTGCTGTTGATTGCTTCCTCCAACCGGGCCGGGTCGATTGTCCCTTCCGGTGAGAGAGGGATGATGACAAGCCGCGCCCCTTTCTTCAGGCACAACTGCTGCCAGGGCATGAAATTGGAATGGTGCTCGCCGATGCTCACAACCACCTCGTCCCCTTGCCTGACATTCTCCTCGCCGTAACAGCGCATGACGATGTTGATCGCTTCTGTGGCTCCTTTGGTGAATATGATTTCCTCAGTGTCTGCATTGATGAGATTTGCAATTGCTTGCCTGGATTCCTCAAACATTTTTGTGGATTCCTCAGACAGGAGATAGACACTTCGGTTGATGTTTGCATTGTGCCTCTGGTAATAGTTGGAGACTGCAGTGATGACCTGGGTTGGCTTCTGGCTGGTCGCCGCGCTGTCTAAGTAGATTAGCCTCTTTCCATGGATACTCCTCTGGAATATGGGAAAATCCTTTTTCATTTGACCTCGTTTAGCCATCATTCTCTTCCTTTATTATGCCGTTGCGGTGATCTCATCCTTCTGTTTGTTAGACGCTGTTATCTTGGTGTTAATGATAGCAAGCACTTTTTCCTTCAGCTTCGCCAGCTCAGGCTGCTCAAGCAAGGGATTGAAAAACCCCTCGATTATTAACTTTTTCGCATTTTCCTCAGTCATGCCCCTGCTCATCATGTAAAAGACCGCGGCGCTGTCGAGATGGCCTATGGATGCGGCATGGCTGCACCTGACATCAGGATTGTCAATCTCCAGGTTCGGGATCGCGTCGGCGTCGCACTCGTCACTGAGCATGAGCATGCGGGACTCCTGGAAGCCCTCAGCATTGTGTGCGCTGTTGAGGATGTGGATAAGCCCGTTATAGACTCCTTTTGCCTTGTCAGTCACTGCACCTTTCACTTTCATGTCCGACGAGGTGTGGGGTGCGTGATGGATGACTGCAGTGGAAAGCTCGACCTGTTGGGTGCTGCTGGCGAAGAAAATCCCTGCATTCCGCACACTGCCTCTTTCTCCGACAATGTCGCTCAGGGTGCTGCTGATGCTCGCCCTGCTTCCGAGATGGCACTCATTCCATACGAGCCCAGCGCCCTTTCCGACACGAGCTCTCCGCAGCAGGAAGGTGTATACATCTGGATGATGCAGCTGGATTGTGCTATAATGAACGTTTGCATCCTTCATGGCGATGATTTCCACTCCTTTGCTGGCAAAGGGAAGTCCGAGGAAATTCGAATTCCGGGTCTCATCGATCTCCACGATCCTGACGCTGCTGCCCTTCTCTGCGATCACCAGGATATGCTCGGCACAGCTCTCCTTATGGGTTCGATAGAGCATGATTGGCGTGCTGATCCTTTTTCCTGCAGGGACATAGACCACGATGACCTGTTGGCACTGCGCGATGTGAAATGCAGATATCTTATCAGCAGGAGTGATGCTGGTGAAGAGATGCTTCTGCACTGCCTCGCCATGCCTGTTGAGTGCTGTCTGCAGGTCAAGGACAAAGTCCTGCCTATCAAGGCCAGGAGGCTTTCCGAGCTTCACCTTCTCAAAATCAAAGCCAGCCATGTCCAAGCGGATGGTCAGGCCGTGCCTGAACCGGGGAGGAGGATACAGGGAGAACTTTTCCAATGCATCTTTCTTCAGTTTTGCAATCCATCCTGGCAATGCAGAACTCATATAATCCCCTGATTTGCTTTCGCTTTTACCTGTTTTAGCCGACACGGTTTTCCATCTCCATCTCGATAAGCTTGTTGAGCTCGACTGCGTATTCCAAAGGAAGCTCCTTGACAATAGGCTCGATAAAGCCTGAGACAATCATCTCCATGGCCTGTTGCTGGCTCAATCCCCTGCTCATGAGATAAAAGAGCTGTTCCTGGCTGATCTTTCCAACCGTGGCCTCATGGCTGATTGTCGCGTCCTTTTCCTGGACATCAATATACGGGATGGTGTCTGTCTTTGAATAAGGGCCGATGAGCAGGGCATCGCATCTGACATTGGATGTGCAGTTCTTCGCTCCCTTGCTGATCTTGAGCAGCCCTCTATAGACAGTGATGCCGCCATCCTTGCTGATGCTCTTTGAGATGATTGTGGAAGAGGTGTCAGAGGCAAGGTGAATTACCTTTGCTCCAGTGTCCTGGTGCTGGCCTGGCCCTCCGAACGCGATCGCGATATGATGCGCTTGGCTGCCTCTTCCCAGCAGCATGCTCGCAGGATAGAGCATGGTGACTCCAGAGCCAAGATTGCCGCCGATCCATTCGATAATCCCTCCTTCCTCCACATTCGCCTTCTTCGTGTTCAGGTTGTAGGTGTTCCTGCTCCAGTTCTCCACGCTGCTGTAGCGGACCCGGGCATGCTTCTTGACAAAGATCTCGACGCAGCCGGCATGCAGGGAGTTCTCGACATAGCGGGGGGCTGAGCAGCCCTCGATATACTGCAATTCAGCACCTTCATCGGCGATGATGAGCGTGTGCTCGAACTGGCCTCCTTTCCTGGCATTCATGCGGAAGTATGCCTGCAACGGCGTCTTGACCTTGACTCCTTTGGGCACATAGATGAATGTCCCTCCAGACCAGACCGCTGCATGCAATGCGATGAACTTGTGATAGGTGATTGGAATGCAGCAGGTCATGAAATATTCTTTCACGAGCTCAGGATATTTGTGCAGCGCGACATCCATGTCTTCAAATATCACCCCTTTCTCCTCCCATTCTCTCTTGAGCTTATGATAGACGACTTGGGACTCATACTGCGCTCCTGTGCCGCCGAGAACTCTGCGCTCTGCCTCAGGAATGCCCAGCCGCTCAAACGTCCTCTTGATGTCTGGGGGAAGCTCATTCCAGTCCTGGCTATTGTGCTTTGCATCAGGCTTCAGATAATACGTTATCCTGGCCAGATCGAGCTTTGCCAGGCTCGGGCCCCAGCTCGGCAGGGATTTTTCCTTAAAGATCCTGAAGCTGTCCAAGCGCTTCTTGAGCATCCATGCTGGCTCATGCTTTTCTTTTGATATGAAGCGGACAAGCTTTTCGCTCAGGCCTTCTGGCGCCTTGTAAATGAAGCGCTCCCTGTTCTTATGGTCAAAGGTCTCCCTGCTCAATCTGACAAAGGGTTCTTCAGGCTTCATCGCGTGCAGTAGAGTACAACACATATATATAATTAACTATAGTTAAAGCACTTTTTGGCGAAAATCCTGCAATTTTCAGCAAGCGCGTCATTATTTCCGTAAGAATTCCCAACATCCTTGCGCTGGAATCATCATCATCTGGTATCTATGTTTTCTCTCTATCATTCCAGCATGTATGATTGAACACAAATTATCTGCCACCACAATATTTAAAAACACGCGTTGGCTCAGGAGATGTCCAGAATCACCACATATAGTGGTATTGTCGGTTTTGCAACACTATATGTAGTGGTGTTGCTGGTGCAGAGGAAGCGCGCGTGCAGGCAGCGGGCAGACGTGAGGTGATGTTCTGGACTGTGCATGCCCCTCTTTCCTATGAGATGTCATCATGAGAGCAACGCTTGAGAGCAAGAAAGGCATGGCGATCCACCGCCAATACACCCAACAAGGGCGGGATCCGCTTGACCAGGTCAGCTACGAAAAAAGGCTCTCGCTCATCACTGAGCCTGATGGCAAGATCATATTTGAGATGAAGGATGTAGAGATTCCTGAGTCCTGGTCCCAGCTCGCGACAGATATCCTCGCATCAAAATATTTCAGGAAAGCAGGAGTGCCTGGAACAGGCCATGAAACAAGCGCGCGCCAGGTCGTGCATAGGATCAGCCATGCCATACGGGCTTTTGGCGAGGAGCAAGGCTATTTCGCCAGCAAGGAAGACGCCGCGTGCTTTGAGGACGAGCTCAGCCACATGCTCATCACCCAGAAAGGTGCGTTCAACAGCCCGGTCTGGTTCAATTGCGGGCTTTGGCAGGAATACGGCATCAAGGGAACAGGAGGGAATTGGCATTATGACTTCAGCCAGGACAAAGTACTCCAGATAGAGAATTCCTATGAGCGGCCGCAATGCTCTGCCTGCTTTATCCAAGGAGTAGATGACGACCTGATGAGCATGTTCGACCTGATGAAGAATGAAGCGCGGCTGTTCAAATACGGCTCTGGCAGCGGCACGAACTTCTCAAAAATACGGGGGAAACAGGAAAAGCTGTCAGGAGGCGGGATATCCTCAGGCCTGCTCAGCTTTCTCGAAGTGTTCGACCGCGCAGCAGGAGCCACCAAATCAGGAGGCACGACAAGAAGGGCTGCGAAGATGGTCTGCCTGGACATGGACCATCCGGAAATAATTGATTTCATCCAATGGAAAGTGCGGGAGGAAAAAAAGGCAAAAGCCCTGATCGCTGCAGGCTATCCTGCAGACTTCAATGGAGATGCATACCATACTGTGGCAGGCCAGAACGCGAACAACTCTGTCAGGATAACAGACGAGTTCATGAACCTCGTCCTTGCAGACGGCAAGTGGAGCACGACATTCAGGACCTCAGGAGAGCTCTGCGAGACATTTGACGCGAAATGGGTCATGCAGCAGATATGCGAAGCTGCCTGGCACTGCGCAGACCCGGGAGTCCAGTTCAACACGATCATCAACAACTGGCACACCTGCCCGAACAGCGGCAAGATCAATGCCTCCAACCCGTGCTCAGAATACATGTTCCTGGACGAGACAGCGTGCAATCTGGCATCATTGAACATCATGAAATTCCTCAACGAGGACTGCAGCTTTGACATTGAAGGGTTCAGGCACTGCTGCAGGATATTCTTCATCGCGCAAGAGATCCTGGTGGATTTTGCCTCGTATCCCACCAGGTCAACCTGCCAGAACAGCTACGAGTACAGGACTATCGGATTAGGCTATGCAAACCTGGGAACCTATCTCATGGTGAACGGCATTCCCTATGACTCGGACAAAGCACGTGCGATTGCAGGGAGCATCACTGCTATCATGACTGCAACAGCATATCAAACGAGTTCAGCCCTCGCTGCAATCAAAGGAGCATTCGCGCACTATGAGAAAAACAAAGAGCCCATGCTCAAGGTGATGCAGATGCACCGGGATGCTGCCTATAAAATAGATGTGAGATACTGCCCTGAAGAGCTCTTGCACGCGTGCAGGGAAGACTGGGACAAGGTCATCGAAGCAGGAGAGGCATACGGGTTCAGGAACGCCCAAGCCACTGTGCTTGCGCCAACAGGCACGATAGGGCTGCTCATGGATTGCGACACGACCGGCATCGAGCCAGAGTTCTCCCTGATCAAATGGAAAAAGCTGGCAGGAGGAGGCTATTTCAAGATCATCAATAAGAGCATGGTGAAAGCGCTCACGACCTTAGGCCATACTCCTGACGAGATAGCAGACATCCAGATCTACATGCTCGGCCATGGGACATTAGAAGGAGCACCCTTTGTGAATCCAGTGCAGCTGCGAGAACTCGGCTTCACTGAGCGAGAGCTCCAGGATGCGGTCTCGTATGTCAGCCTGATCAAAAGCCTTGACGATTGGACGCCGCATATCAATCCAAAAACCCTGAAAGAGCACGGGCTTTCCCAAAGCCAGATCCAGGAAGCCCTCATCTATGTCGGCGGAGCCCAGACAATCGAAGGTGCACCCCATGTCAAGGAAGAGGATTATCCAGTGTTTGACTGCGCAAACAAGAACGGCTATGGCAAGCGGTTCATCCTTCCGATGGGGCATGTCAAGATGATGGCTGCTGTCCAGCCATTCATCTCAGGAGCCATATCAAAGACAGTGAACATTCCCAATAATTCCACAGTGGAAGACATCGAGCAGATCTATTTCGAAGCCTGGAGAATGGGATTAAAGGCAGTGGCTTTGTACAGGGACGGGTGCAAATCTTCCCAGCCGCTCAGCACAGGCATAGGCGAGAAGAAAGAAGGGGCCATCAAGAGAGGAGAGGAAGAAGAGCTTCCGGCGAAGCGGAAGGGCATGACCATGGAAGCCCATGTCGGTGGGCATAAGCTGTTCCTCAGGACAGGAGAATATGAGGATAGCAGGCTCGGAGAGATCTTCATAGACATGAACAAAGAAGATGCAGGGTATAGAAGCGTGATGAGCTGCTTTGCCATTGCAGTCTCATTCGGCCTGCAGTACGGCATCCCTTTGGAGAAATTCGTGAAAGCATTCACGTTCACGAACTTCCCTCCCCAGGGCGTGACTGACCATGAGCATGTCAAGATGTCCAGCTCTGTGCTTGACTTCATCTTCCGGGTTCTTGCGATCGAGTACCTGGACATGCACGACTTCGCCCATATCAAGCCAGAAAAAACCAAGGAAAGACAGGAATATATCACTGCCCATCTCAAGCAGAACGGCAGAAAAATCATGCTCTCAGGCGATGACGCCCTTGACAAGCACCTGAGCTCGATGATGGGTGACGCACCTGTCTGCAACGAGTGCGGGCACAAGACAGTGCGCAATGGAACGTGCTACCGGTGCCTGAATTGTGGAAACAGCATGGGCTGCAGCTAGCTACTGCAGAGGATTGTTGATATCAGGCAAGCCTTCAATTGGCGTGAGGTCTGCAATCTCAGGAGGATTGACCGGCATATCCTCTTTCGCACACTCTGCTTTCAACGCGTTATAGCCATGCTCGGTGAGCCGGTATTCAGGCAGCTCGATCTTGCCGACGCGCTCATCTAGCTCTTCTTCCGAGAGATCACGGTCTCTCTCGACTGCATATCTCTCTTTTCTTTTCGCAGGGGCTTTCTCTTTTGCTGTCCACTCATCAAGATATTTTTCTATCTTTTCAAGAATGAGGTTCGTGTTCGCCACATATTCATCTTTCTCCTCTTCAGTCATGATCCGTACCTTCGCTTCATAGAGGTCGCGGTAGATATCAGATTCAGTGAGCCATGACTCCGGCCTCTCGTAGGCCTCTATCATGACGTGGGCAACCTCTTCAAGGGATATCATGAAGAGAGAAATGCGGTTGGATTCAAATAGTTTATTCTTTCCAGAGCTCGAGCTCGTCTGTCTGCTCGTCAACAAAAGGAACAAGGTCTTTGCCTGCGTCACTCTCTGTTCCTGTCTCCTTGGCCTGTGCCTTGATTCGCGGCATCTTCTTGTCGTTTCTCCTCATGGTTCCCTTTCCGCTTAACCCGGTTAGCGGCGTCTTCTGCAGATAATCATCTGTTGAGAATTCCTTTCCTGACACTGCCAGGTCATGGAACTTCTCGAAGTCGATCCAGGTGTGCCAGCCGTCTGCCTTCTTGAATTTCCGCTTCGCGCACATGACGACCCGGGAAGGCAGGTGCTCAGAGACAATATCGTACTCAGGAAGATAGATCATGAGCTCCTTGGTGAACGCGACGACCTCTTCATGGTACGGCATGTTGTCAAGCGTTAAGCGCTGTCGTGATGCGCCGATGAACATGTAGGCCTTGACCTCGAGGAAATCCGGGCTGGCTCTCCTGATGAGTGCTGCGTACTGGTCAGGCAGGGTCATGTTCACGTTCTTGATGCAGGTGAGCCTGATAGTTGTGCGCTGTTTCTTTTCTTTCACGCAATCGAGGCTCTGCAGGAAGCGTTCCCAATAGTCAGGAAATAGAGGAAGGTCGACCATCTTGAGCATCTCCTTATTCGGCGCGTCAAGGCTGATGTAAAGCTGGGTGACCGGGCTCAATGACTTGATCTGGTCAGGGTATTGCGCATTCGTGACCATGAATGTGGAAATGTCATTCTTGTTGAAGATCTCGATGAGCTCATTGATCCGCGGATAGATGATAGGCTCGCCGGTCAGCGAGAGGGCGACGTGCCTGACTGCCTTTGATTCGTTATACGCTGTTTTGCTGATGCTATCAAGGCCGCCGAAGCCTGTGAGAAGCTTGTGGTGCGCTTTCACGCTTTCGGTGAATATCAGATCAGGATCGTCGACAGTCCATTTCCACTCTTTTGCGACCGGCGCCTTATAGTCGCGCCAGCAGAAGATGCACCGGTTCGCGCAGCTCATTGACGTTGTCATCTGCAGGCACTGGCTGCTCCTGATGCCATAGAACTTGAGCTTATAGCAGCCTCCCTCGCCCTTGATCATCTTGCGAGTCCAGCCGCAGGTCTTGACCGCGCTGTGGCTGCCAATAACCCTGTACTGCTGCTGTTCAAGCTCTTTGCGTGCCGCGTCTGTTAACATGATGAGGGAAATCCGAGGCAGGATTAAAAAGTTTTCGCTGGAGAATTATGTCTGTAAGACTCCTCTCAGATCAAGCGCTGTCGCATTGACTATGCTGACTCTCACTTTTTTCCCTAAAAGATTTTTCCCCTTCATAAGAACTTGCTTATAATACTCATTCCTTCCGATGAGGCAGTCCCTGCCGATCTCATCGATAATGATATCTCCAGTCCAGCCCAACCATTCCCTGTTCGTGATGATCCGCTTCTGCAGGTTGACGAGCTTTGTTGAGCGCTGTTTCACTATTTTCGTGTCGAGCTTCTTCATCATCGCTGCCTTTGTTCCGGATCGTGGATAAAACTTGGAAATGTTCACCACTGGCATCTTGAGTTCTTTAAGCAGGGTGTAGGTGTCCATGAACTCCGCCTCTGTCTCTCCGGGAAAGCCGGCGATGACATCAGTGGCGAGGGTGATGTTCGGAATGACGTGCCTTGCTTTCTTGACGATCTTGATGAAGCCTTCCTTCTTGTACATTCTCTGCATCTCCTTAAGAATCCTGTTGTTTCCTGACTGGACCGGGATGTGGAGGAACTTGAACATTTTTTCATGCTGCATAATTTCTAAGAGATCATCAAGGAATCTGAGCACATGGTCAGGGTTCATCATGCCGATTCTCACCTTGAAGTCACCCTTGATCCTGACGATATGCTTGAGAAGTTGAGGAAGGTTTGTTTTCAGCTCAATGCCATATGCGCCAGTGTCCTGGGAGGTGAGCCAGACTTCCTTGATTCCTTCCTGAACTGCTGTCTCAATCTGCCTGATGATCGCGTGTTGGTCATACGAGAACAAATTTCCACGAGCTTGCTTTGTCTTGCAGAATGAGCAGGTGCCTGTGCAGCCTGCATTGATCGGAACTATCTCGATTACAGGGTTCTTCCTGATTTTTGGAAGGTTGAGCCGTACAGACGTTTCCATTCCCAGAAGCGCGACCCTGTGTCCGCGTATTGTCTCTTTGACAGCTTCGGCAATCCTATGCACTTGCCTTGTTCCGACCAGAGAGTATGCGCCCAGCTTAGCCGGGTCAGACTGCGGAATGCAGCCAGCGACGATGACTTTCTTTTTTTCCCTTTTCCATTTCTCCAGGAGCGAAAAGGCCTTGTCCTCTGTCGGCGTCTTGACAGTGCAGGTATTCAGGATGATGAGATCTGCTTTGTTTTCATCCTCGACAATCTTGTGTCCTTCTTGTTCCAGGATGCCTGCCATTGTCTCCGAGTCTGCCTGGTTCGCAGTGCAGCCCTGGGTGTGGATGTGGATGTTCATGGGAGGAAGGAGAGCGAAATATGTTATAAATCTTATGTTTATCATAAACTTAATATATCCATCTCGTTTTTTCAGTCAGGGTAAGGTTATGAGAGCAGAAACACGCAAGCAGGAGCCTGTATCAAAAGAAGAGCATGTAGTAAAGGTCAAAATCGGCCTCGAGATCCACGTCTACCTCTTCATGGAGAACCGGACAAAGCTCTTCTGCGAGTGCAAGATAGACAAGAGCAGCCCTCCAAACACCAACATCTGCCCAATCTGCACAAGCCAGCCTGGCGCAAAGCCCATGCTGACGAACAAGGAGGCTGTGGAGAAGATCATCGCAATCTCGCTCATGCTCAACTGCAAGATCAACAAGCGCTTCCTGTTCCAGAGAAAGCATTACTCCTGGCCAGACCTGCCCTCTGGCTACCAGCGGACCATGTCAGGCGCATACTCCACGCCGACTGCAGTGAACGGCGAGTTCCATGGCATCAGAATCAGCGATGTCCATCTGGAAGAAGACCCTGCGAAATGGGATCCAGAGACTGGCAAGGTAGATTACAATAGATCAGGACTTCCTCTTGCAGAGATCGTGACTGCGCCGGATTTCAAGACTGCTGCAGAAGTGCAGGACTGGCTGAACAAACTCTTGGTCACGCTTTCCTATGTGCATGCAGTGGAGAAGAACGCAGGGATAAAGTGCGATGTGAATGTCTCTATCTCCCCTGACTTTACCAGGACAGAGATAAAAAATGTCAATTCGATCACTGCGATAGGAGAGGCTATCGCGCATGAGATACGAAGACTCGCAAAGCAGGCACAAGAAGGAATAGAGCATACGCAGCAGACGCGCATGTGGGACGACGAGAAGAAGGAGACTGTGTTCATGCGCAGCAAGGAGACTGCCTTGGATTACATGTTTATCCCGGAGCCAGACCTGCCGGTGATCAAGATTCATGACACGCTTCTTGCAGAGATACAGAAGAAACTCCCTGAGAGGCCTGCAGACAAGCTCAAAAAATATATCGCGCTCAAGATAGACAAGACAGATGCAGAGATCATTTCCTCAGAGATCATCCTCGCAGCATTGTTTGACAAGGTCATCAAAAAGGTCGATCCTGTCTTTGCCTCAAAATGGTTCAGGAGGGATGTCATCGCAGCCATCAACGCGAATAATATAGAACTGGACGAGCTCAGCATCAGCGCAGAGCACTTGATCGACTGGTTTTCCCTGCTGAATTCAGGAGAGCTCTCCCCTCTCATCGCCAAAGACATCCTGGAAAAATTCATCACCGAAAACTTCGATGTCAGGAAATACGTGCATGAGCATAAGTTAAGCGCTGTCAAGGACTCTGCAGAGCTTGAAAAATTATGCGAGGAAGCTGTCGCTCAAAATCCAATCGCCCTGAAAGAGTACCTTGCAGGGAAAGAGAAAGCCCTGAATGCCATCGTTGGCTCTGTCATGGCACAGACAAAAGGGAAGGCAGACCCTGCAGCAGTCAATAGGATCTTGAAAGAAATCATTGAGAAGAAAAAATGAAAGAAAACCAAGAGCGTGAAACGCAGGAGAGGGAAGAGGAAGTCAAGCGGATAGCAAAGAAGATCATGGACGAGTTCATGGAAGAGCTCGGAAAAGTCAAGCTCGAGGAGGAATTCGGCGTCGAGAGGAACGAGATGTTCAGAGAGCCTGACCAAAAGAGTACAGCAGACCCTGAGTTCAGGCAGCGTATGCTCAAGAACGCAGCCAAGGTCAAGGACGACTGCATTGTCGCAGAAAAGAAGAGCTGGTGAAGATGAAGCCGCACAAGGAAATCGAAGTGAAGATCCTAGAGATCAGCAAGAAAGACATGATCTACAAGCTCGAGCAGCTCAAGGCGAAAAAAGTCTTTTCTGGCATCAGCATTAACGAGTTCTATGAATTCAGACAGGATGGTGGGGAGGAACGGCAGTTCCTGCGCCTGCGCAGGGAGATTGCAGACGATAAAAAAACACAAAGGACACTCATCACGCTCAAGCGCAAACTGGAGAAGAAGACAGGGAACAGCATGAAAGCGCACGAGGAGATCGAGACAGAGGCCTCGACCTATGCTGCTGTAGTA
This sequence comes from Nanobdellota archaeon, assembly GCA_043805315.1. Taxonomy (GTDB): domain Archaea; phylum Nanobdellota; class Nanobdellia; order Woesearchaeales; family JAHJEM01; genus JAHJEM01. The sequence continues at coordinate 16,757 of JAZDID010000047.1, forward strand.
CTCCTCTTCGCAGAGTTCGGCTTCAGGAAAGTTGCAGAGCACACAAAACATCGTCTAACATACTTGTTAGGTGGTGTTTACTACAATATCGACGAGTATGAGGGTCTCCCTGCGATCCTTGAGATCGAGTCACGCTCAGAAAAATCCCTTCCTGCTGCTGTGAAAAGGATCGGCCACACCATGCAAGACACCAACCCCTATGGCATCAGGAATCTCTTCAAGCTCTACAACAAGGAGTTTTTCAACGTGAAACCATGAGAGAAATCACTACCTGGAAAAAATTGGAGAAGATAAAATCAGGCGAGTTCTCTGCAGAAGATAATATCAGGGGTTTCCTGCATAAGATCAAGCAGGAGAACAAGAGGATCAATGCATTCCTTTACGTCGCTGAAAAAGAAGCAGTTGACGCTGCAAAGAATATTGACACAAAAATTAGAAACAAGGGTAAGATCGGCAGGCTTGCAGGTCTTGCAGTTGCTGTCAAGTCCAACATCAACGTCATTGGCATGCCTATCAGCTGTGCGTCAAACACCCTTGAGCAATACCACGGCACGTATGATGCTGATGTGATACAGAAGATAAAAGAAGAGGATGGCATCATCATAGGCATCACGAACTGCGATGAGTTCGCGGCAGGCTCGAGCGGTGAGCACTCTGCATTCGGCCCGACGCTGAATCCCAAAGCAATGGACAGGATTCCTGGCGGCTCAAGCTCTGGCAGCGCAGCTGCAGTCGTAGCAGGATTCTGCGACCTGGCCTTGGGAAGCGACACTGGCGGCAGCATCCGCAACCCGGCATCGCACTGCGGCATTGTCGGGATCAAACCAAGCTATGGTCGAGTCTCGCGCTATGGCTTGATTGACTTGTCCATGTCCCTCGACCAAATTGGCCCTTTTTCCCAAGATGTATTTGGTGCAGCACTTTTGCTTGAAGTTATCTCAGGAAAAAGCGGCAATGACGCGGTGACTTCTGATGCGCCAGTGGATACCTATTCACGGCAAACACGGCAAACTCCTGTCAATGCCATCAAGATCGGCATATGCAAGGATTTTGAAGAATTGTGCCAGGACAAGAGAATCCATGCGCTGATCATGTCTGCTGCCGAGAAGCTTGCCAAAGAGACTGGTTCAAAGCTTATCGAGTTCCATGCAAAGAACCTGAAACTCGGCGTGCAGACCTATTACCCGATTGTCTATACTGAGTTCTTCTCAGCGACGCGAAAGTTCGACGGACGGAGGTATGGAAAAAAGATAGAAGAGAGCTGCGGAGAAGAAGTCTTGCGGAGGATACTGGGAGGCAGAGAGATCTCCAGGGCAGAGTACGCAGGCAGGTACTATAGGAAAGCCTTGGCTGTGAAGAACCTCATCGCAAAAGACTTCTCAGAAACTTTCAAGAAGGTTGACATCATCCTCTCGCCAGTCACGCCGATCCTTCCCCACACATTCAGCACAAGGCTCACGCCGCAGGAAGAGTATGCCTATGACGCGTTCACGATCCCCTCGAACCTTGCAGGCATCTGTGCAGGCGTCGTGCCGTGCGGTACAATCGATGGCATTCCTGTCGGCATCCAGATCATGGCGCCGGCGTTTGCAGAGAAACTATTGATTGCGGTGATGAGACAGATTGAGGAATTGCATAATAATCAATGAAATTCTCATCTACAATAAAAAAGTTTTAAAACCTTGCCAGAACACGAGCTAGCATGATGCGTAGCCACACGTGCGGAGAATTGACAAAAGAGCATATCGGCATGCAGGTGGTCCTCTGCGGCTGGGTTCAATCACGACGAGACCATGGAGGGATCATCTTTGTCGACCTGAGAGACCGGTATGGCTTGACCCAAGTGGTTTTTGATCCGAGCCATGACAAGCGCGTGCACGAGATTGCAGAGCACATCTCTAGGGAATACGTGCTTTCTGTCAAAGGAAAAGTCAGGCATCGGAAGCCAGGCATGGTGAACGAGAAGCTCTATACTGGTGAGATAGAGATCATCACTGACGAGCTTGAGATCATCAACAAGACCCTTGACATCCCGCCCATAGAAGTGGATGACAAGAAAATAGCCAATGACGAGATCCGGCTCACCTACCGCTATCTAGACCTGCGGCGGCCGCAGATGCAGCGCAACCTCCTCATGCGCCATGTTGTGGTGACTGCTGCACGGGAGCATTTCAACCAGCATGGCTTCTTGGAGATAGAAACCCCTCTGTTAGTGAAGTCCACTCCAGAAGGCGCGCGGGACTATGTGGTTCCGTCAAGAATTAACCCAGGAAAGTTCTACGCGCTTCCCCAATCACCGCAATTGTACAAGCAGATACTCATGATAGCGGGATGCGACCGGTATTACCAGGTCGCGAGATGCTTGCGTGATGAAGACCTGAGAGCTGACCGGCAGCCAGAGCACACCCAGTTTGATTTTGAGATGAGCTTTGTGACTTCAGAGTATATCAGGGCATTTGTTGAAGGGCTGTACAAGCACGTGTTCAAGAAAGTCCTTGATGTTGAGCTGGAAGAGTTCCCAGTTATTACCTATGCAGATGCGATGGCTAAGTTCGGTTCAGACAAGCCAGACATCAGGTTCAAGCTTGAATTACAGGAGGTAACAGAAATCTGCCACAAGTCAGATTTTTCAGTGTTCAAGAACGCAGCGAGCGTCAAGTGCCTTGCACCGCACAAGGATTTCACCAGAAAGGAATTCGACGAGCTGGGAGAATCCTGCGTGAACCTGGGCGCGAAAGGCATGGCATGGGCAAAAGTGACAGAGAAAGGACTGGACTCCAGCATTGTCAAGTACATTCCAGAACCTGTCCAGCAGGAGCTGATTAAGGAAACACATGCAAAGCCAGGCAGCTCATTGCTCTTCATCGCTGACGAAGAGAAAAAGGTGAACAAGATTCTTGGCCAACTCCGCCTCAGGTTAGGAGAGCAACTTGGTCTCATCAACAAGAACGAGTTCAAGTTCTGCTTTGTGACTGACTTTCCCTTGTTTGCCTGGAATGAAGATGAGGAACGATGGGAGCCAGAGCATCACATGTTCTCTATGCCAAAAAAGGAATACATCACGGACTTTGAGAAACGGCCTGGCGATGTCATCGGAGACTTATGGGATGTGTGCCTGAATGGCCTGGAATTAGGGTCAGGCTCCATGCGTGTTTCAGACCCTGCTTTGCAGGAGCGCATCATGAACTTCATCGGCATCACAAAAGAACAGGCCAAGGAAAAGTTCGGATTCCTTCTTGAAGCCTACAAGTACGGCGCGCCTGTGCACGGCGGTATGGGATTAGGGGTTGATCGGCTTGTTGCGCTGATGCTCGGCACAAACGACATCCGCGAGGTCATTGCTTTTCCGAAGAACAAGAATGCAGAATGCCCGATGGACGACAGCCCCTCTGATATTTCTGAGAAGCAATTACGAGAACTCCATATACAGGTGAAAAAATAATCATGGCATTTGATAAGCAGTGGCATGAGAAGCACAAGATGCCTCAGAATCCAAGCATGGATGATCGATTGCAATGGCATCTGGAGCATGCAGAGCACTGTGACTGCAGAAAGATTCCAGAGAAATTGCTGGCCAAGATTCTTTTAATGAAGGATGTTCTTTTGCTGAAGGAAAACGAGAAAGGAAAGATATATACAACAGGAAAATTCAAAATCATCTACAGATACAAGGGCACCATTTCAGGAGATAATGCTGAAAATGTTCGTGAGACAATCTACTTCATTACTGGTTCAGCAGAAGTCACATTGAAGGATAAGACACACAAAATACGTGCTCCTGTGAAAGTCATGTTTCCCGCCAAAACATATCATAAAATCAAGGCATTGACTGATATCTGCTTTATCATGTTTGAAAAATAGGTGATCAGTGATTGGTTTATTTCCATTTTCT
>JAZDID010000048.1:0-5272 GCA_043805315.1 Nanobdellota archaeon
AACATTTATAAAATAATTAAAATTCACTACTCTGAATGAAAGACGTTACTGGAGATGTGTTCAAGAAGTACAGCAGGGACAAGTTTCATGAGCCCTATAAATCAGAGAAAGGATACGCTTTTACAGTGATGGACTGCGAGATAACTATTCCACAAAAACTTCTTTCAGTAATGGAAGCAAAGACAAGGCTCTATGAAGTGGAAGATATCGCTGACCTACAGAGAAATTACCGGTCTCTCCTTAAACAGTCATTCATACCTCCGCAGCTCTTGAAATGTGCAGTCCAAGGTCTAATTTCGATGAGGAAAAGCGAAGAATTGAGATCCTCTCTCGATGAGTATTTCAGGTTCGAGCATGAGGAATTCACAGAGCTGACATCAACGCAGCCATCCTCTGCGCTCAGAATGAACCTGAACCATTGTTCTATCGACAATGTCTGCCTGGGCAATTTTTCATTTACCAAAAGGCAGTTTTTTGAGCTGTGTGAATTCGACGTGATTGACACATACCAGAACTCTCTCAGAGGGATCTTTGTGTACTATTATTTTTTTGTACCTCCAGAGAACGAAGCTGCACAGCAAGAGCTCAGGAAAGTGCTGGCTGCATCTGAGACCACTCGTTTTGACCTCGACTTTTCAGCCATGCCAGAGCAGTATTCACGAGGACGAAAAAAACAGCAGAGAGGAAGGAAAATAAAGGTGCATCGTATCCATAAAAGCGGTGAGAAAATAAAAGAAAGAGAGGATATTCCTTCTGGAAATTCTGCACGAACTCCTGTTCTCGAACCTGTATTTGTCGGATAGATTACCTCCCCTCACATCCCCTCATCCATTCTCGGCATTCCCTGCCTTTGCTGCGGCATGGCCATGCTGCTGCTCAGAATGACGTCGTCGATACGCAGGATCATGATGGCTACTTCTGAGGCAGAGGAGATCGCCTGAGTCTTGATCTTCAAGGGCTCGATCACGCCTTCTTTCCAGGCGTCCATGACTCTTCCGGTGAATACGTTGATGCCTGCGAAGATCTGGCCTTTGTCATGCGCTGCTTTCAGGCCTGCCAGCATGTCGATAGGGTCAAGGCCTGCATTCTCAGCGAGCGTCCGGGGAATGATCTCCATTGCCTGGGCAAATGCCCTGACTGCAAGCTGCTCTCTTCCTGAGAGTGTGTTCGCGAATTTGGAGAGCTGGCGGGAAAGCTCGAGCTCTGGCGCTCCTGCGCCTCCGAGAACTTTGCCATTTCTCAACGCAGCAGCGATATCTCCGACAGCGTCTTCCAATGCCCGCTTGACTTCGTCAATGATGTGTTCGCTCCCTCCTCGAATGAGGATCGTGACTGTCTTGGCTTTTGTGCATTCCCGCACATAGGTCATGCTCTCGTCTGATCCCCGTTTCACCTCTTCGATGAGGCCTGCATGGCCAAGGTCGCCGGTGTCAAGGTCATCCAGGTTCATGACGATCTTCGCGCCAGTTGCCCTGCTAAGGTCCTCTAGGTCGCTCTTCTTCACCCTGCGGCAGGCATAGATCCCGTATTTTGCCAGGAAATGCTGTGCCATGTCATCAATGCCCTTCTGGCAAAAGACAACGTTCGCGCTGGTCTTCTGGATCTTGTCCACCATCCTCTTGAGCAAACGCTCTTCCATGTCCATAAACGCCTGGAGCTTCTCAGGGTCTGATATCGAGATTTTCGCGTCGATCTCAGTGCTCTTGATCTCCAAAGGAAGGTCCAAGAGTGCTATTCGGGCATTCATGACCTTTGCCGGCATCTGGCTGTGGATCTTTTCTTTGTCGATCACCATGCCTTCGATGAGCTCTGAATCCTCAATGCTCCCTCCTACCTGTTTTTCCAGGCGGATGGCAGAGCGCGCGAATGCCTGCCTTCCCTGCTCTTCAGAAATCGCCTTTATAGCCTGGACAACAAGCTGGGCAAGGTGCTCTTTTGCTGTCTCAGCGCCTTTGCCAGTCATGGCAGTCAATGCGATCTTCAGCAAGAGGTCATTGTTTTTCTCATTGAGCGGGACTGCGAGCTTCTCCAGGACCTTCAATGCCTTGTCTGCAGCGATCCGGTAGCCTTTGGCGATGACTGTCGGATGGATATCCTGGTCCAGGAGGTCTTCTGCCTTTTTCAGCAGTTCTCCGGCAAGCACGACAGCCGTGGTTGTGCCGTCTCCGACCTCGTCCTCCATTGTCTTGGCGATCTCGACCATCATCTTCGCAGAGGGATGCTCGATGTTCATCTCCTTCAGGATTGTGACGCCGTCATTCGTGACAATGACATCCCCTGCAGAGTCCACGATCATCTTGTCCATGCCCTTGGGCCCGAGGGTTGTCCGGACTGTCTCGCCGACGAGCTTTGCCGCTGCGATGTTCAGGCGCTGGGCATCCTTTCCTGTGCTTCTTCTCGTGTTCTCTGGCAATATGAAAATGGGCTGTATCTGCTTGTCGTTCATCGTGAATTCCTCCGTCGTACATGATCAGGACTGCCTGCCCTGAATATACACTGAATAGGCATATCTCATCCAGGCAGGAATGCAGGGGATTTTTTAAATGTTTAGCTAAGAAAACCTTCCACTAGGCCAGCAAGACACTATCAAAAGCACCACAAAATCAATATCTATCATCAAAATCAGGCAAACAGAACCGCCGATTCCCCTCAACAAACTTCCTCGCTTTCAAATGAATCATGTAATTGCCACTATTTAGTTGTGAATGGAAAGATTTTTAAATGCAAGATGCTTATCCCCTCACCATGACATACCAAAGAAGAACCCGCGGGCTGGTCAAAGCAGCATGTATCGGGACACTCGCAGCTTCTCTTGCAGCATGCAATCCAGGCATTGCTCGAAAAACAGAAATCCGCCCACAAGATACGAGGACTATTGAAAGCGTTATGGAAACACCTTTTTCATGGGACTATATGATTACAGACAATAAACTTTTTATTAGTCTCTTGCAAGATTATATTCAGTTTTTAGAAAATTATCAAAACGACCAACATTTTTCGACACAAAGAAGCACTTATCCCATTGATCAAAATAGCAACGGAGGTCCAGAGAGGACTCAAGAACAACTTTTTAAGGAAGAAAAGGATATACTAAATTTTCTCGAGCAACATGACCAATTACAAACATATATAGCCATAGAAGATACAACTCAGCACTTTTATGCAATGGATAAAGAAAGAGTCATAACCTATATTAGCAGGCGTATTCTCTGGGACAGATTTCATCCAGATAAAACTCCTTTTGACTTGTTTCTCACGGGGTTCATAGATATGTATATGCCACTTTCAACAAGGAAGGATTCACCCCGTTAATCAGAAATCAATATTCATTGAAGAAACGTGGTCTTATCGCGATTTCTTTTTATAGTCTTCCTCGACAGTTTTTTTCATAATATCTATTGATTGTTTCGCTGAATCTTTTTGTTGATTAAGATCATTCATCAAATAGTCATGGGTTGAAGCATCCAGTGATTCATAAGGAACACCGACGAATTTAATATCATCGTTCATCAACCAGTCAATAATTTTAATTTCATTATTAATTATGGAGATCTCCAATGAGGCTCGAAATGGAAAATATTCTTCAAGGTCTGTTCCCGTTTTTGAAATTTCTCCTTCAAAAAAATTTCCGTGATTAATAAAAAATTCAGACAAAAAAAATGGCTCATTTTTGAGTGGAACTTTTAAGGCAGAAGGTGGTTCCAACCCATGATGAGAATACCCGTGAAATAGTATCAATATACCTTTCCAAAAATTCCATTTATCTGTCTCAGGGAATTGACTCATTCCAGGAGATAAGGGGTGAGGTGTGATTACAGATTCATCGACAGGAACCCAAGGAGTGTGAGCCGTGAAGAACTCACGAGTTATGAACTTATCATTATCTTGAATGCTACTAAAATCATGGAATGAAATAATTACAGCTTCATTGGTTCTTTTACCTAATATAAGGTCTTCTGGTGCCATAGCAATTAATTGCCTAAATGTTTCTGCATAAGGTCTTATTTTTGGATTTCTTCTTTCTTGAGAGAAATAGGGAACTGGCACCTCTGCATTTCCATCTGGATCCACGAACTTTATCGGGTTGTTTGCTGCATATGCGTAGAGTGAGTTTATCCCTCCTACTGGGTCTATGCTGATGAATCGTCCTATGCTTGGTTTGTAGTACCGTGCTCCGTAATAATACAAGTCGTCGTCTTGTTCTTTTCCTGTGAACTTGAAATCCATTTCAAGGGCATTCTGCGTGCCGAATTCTTCGAAGTTACCGCCATAAGGGAATTGGACGTTCTTGCTCACCTGCCGTGTTCCAGAGTCTGTGGTGAACCTGTTGCTCGAGAGTAGGTCGTGATGCACGTACTTCATGCCTTCACTGTCTTTCATCGAAAGCAGGTTGGTAGCGTAGATGTAAATCTTCTCGTGGGTCATCAACTCTTCTTCAGGATCAGGATCGACCGCGATGACAGCCACGATAGAAAATAAGAATAACAGGATGCACAATATGCCCTTCCACGTCGGATTTTTCCTGTTGTAGCTTTTCATCTTTTTCCTTCAACAATGTGTCGGACAGGCAAAGCCGCTTTCAGCATACATCTTCTCATACACAACATTATTCCCCTGGACTACAAAATCCGTTGTCGTTGCAGTCTGGCCTGTTTTTTCTGTCTTCTGGATCCTATTCCCGGATGAGTCATACATGAATTCCATACACTTCCCATCCGTATCAAACCAACGCAAAAGCCGATTCGCCGTGTCGAAACAATAACTCGTTGTCTTCTCCCTATATACTTTGTAATATTGTGGGACGTCGACCATGCCATGATTATCCAAAGGCAGCTGGATCCGCGCGTACGTCTGGTACCGTTCTTGGCTGTCCCAATACGGCCCGTTTGTTCCATTGTATGATTCTACAGTCACATTATCCCATGCTTCAGGGCCGTCATTCAACCCAAACGTGCCATTGGGAGCATAATACACAACCCGCACGAGCGCACCTACGGGGGCGTCAACGCCATACAGCCAGTACCAGCCCAAGACGCTTGGCCGCCACTCCACAGCTCATTGCCGACATACAGGTCTGTCTGAGAATTATACATCAAAGAAAGGTCGAGGTCAAGCCCGTTCCTTCCGTTCAAAGAAAGAAGCGGCACGGCAACACTCATACTTCCAGTATAGAGGTTCACGTCAGCACCTGGCGCAGGGTCAAACGTGGCTGTGCACGTCACACAATAATTTTCGAGACCGTTGTTCGAATTCTCTCCGTTTGAAAGCGCAG
>JAZDID010000049.1:0-22897 GCA_043805315.1 Nanobdellota archaeon
GTCGGCAGCGCCGCCGCGCTGCGGAAGAGGTATGAGTGATGTATGCGCTCGACGTCCGGCCGAGCCTCGACAAAAAATTAGCGAAGCTCGCGAAGCGGAATCCGCGGCAGCTGGATGTCATCACGCGGAAATCTGAGGAGATTGCGAAGAACCCGCACCACTACAAGAACCTCCGTGCGCCGCTGCAGCATCTCCGCCGCGTCCACATCGGCGGCAGCTTCGTCCTCACATTCTCGGTCGATGAAGAACGGAAACGGGTCGTCCTCGAGGATTTCCAGCACCACGACAGGATCTACGAGCGATAGCTTACTCGACGAGCGAATTAAGAAGTTTGCGATTCGGCGGGCCGCGCTGCGGAAGAGGCATTCAAGGACATAATGCTCATCACTCCACTGGACACGAGGCCGTGAGCTTTATAAGCCCGAATATCCTTCTCGCCAGAATGGACAAAGAGACTGCGCTCGTGGTCTTCCAAGGGAAGAAGATACGACGGACATGGTTCAATGAGGAGTGGTGGTTCTCCATAGTGGATATCATCGAGGCACTGACTGAGAGCGGACGAGCGAGAAAGTACTGGTCGGACCTGAAAACAAGACTTCTCGAGGAGGGATTCGAGTTGTCCGCAAAAATCGGACAACTGAAGCTCCAGTCAGGAGACGGAAAATCGTATATAACTGATTGCGTCACCACAAAGAACGCCTTCAGGATCATACAATCTATCCCTTCGAAGAAGGCAGAGCCCTTCAAGGTGTGGCTCGCCCAGGTCGGCTACGAACGCATCCAGGAGATTGAGAACCCGGAACTGGCGCAAGACCGGATGAAAACGCTCTACGAGCAGAAAGGATACTCAAAATCATGGATAGACAAGCGGCTGAGAGGGATAGCGGTGAGGCAAGACTTGACTGATGAATGGAAAAAGAGAGGAATAGAGCGCCAGGAAGAGTTCTCAATACTCACCGCAGAGATATCAAAAGCAACCTTCGGCATGACTCCGTCAGAATACAAGAAGTTCAAAGGGCTTACCGAAGAGAACCTCAGAGATCATATGAGAGACCTGGAGCTCATATTCACCATGCTCGGAGAGGCTTCAACTGCGGAGCTTGAGCGGGTCAACGACCCAAATACATTCGTAGAGCATAAAAAAACTTCAAGGGAAGGAGGAAAAGTGGCGAAAACCGCGCGGCTTAAGCTTGAAAGTAAGACAAAACGAAAAGTCGTCAGCAAAGAAAACTACCTTGATGAGCCTGAGAAAGAGAAGCGGAAAAGACTGCCAAAACCATGACCTGCCAAAAACAGCTGAATCCAACAAAGGTGGCACCTGAATATTCGTTGATTGAGCACTGTTCTTCATGATGGATTGGACACATTCTTAATGCGCCCCTCTTCTGTTTCAACAAATTATATAAATAAGTGCGTGCAGATGCTGACTGTGTGAGCTAAAGCGCTATGCTTTGGCAGGGTGTTATTCATGGAACAAAAAGAGGATGAGCCGTTATCAGAGGAAATCGAGCGCTACCAGCAGCTCTTTGCAGCGATGCGGAAAGAGGCTGCGAAAGTCCTGGTCGGCCAGGACAAGATTGTGTCCTATCTTATCGAGGCGCTCATCGCCCGAGGCCACGTGCTGGTCGAAGGCGTCCCAGGAATTGGAAAGACGTTACTCCTGAAAGTGTTCGCCACGATCACAGGCAGCCAGTTCTCGCGCATACAATTCACCCCGGATCTGCTTCCGACTGACATCCTGGGCATCACGACCTATGAGGAAGGAAAGGGCTTTTACACCATCAAAGGTCCAGTGTTCGCGAATTTCGTGCTTGCTGATGAGATCAACAGGAGCCCGCCCAAAGTCCAATCAGCACTCTTGGAGGCGATGCAGGAATACCAGGTCACTATCGGAAAGGAGACATTCATCCTGCCGAACCCTTTTTTTGTCATGGCAACCCAGAACCCGATCGAGAACGTCGGCACGTATAAGCTGCCTGAGGCGCAGATTGACCGGTTCCTGTACAAGCTCTTCATGGACTATCCGAGCATGGAAGAGGAGCAGAAGATATTGCGCTCGAATGTCACGACAAAGAAATTCGCTGATTTCGAGCTGCACCAGATTTTGAATCCTGACGAGCTCATCCGCGTGCAGGCCTTTGTCAACAGGATATCCCTCAACACCAAGATCGAGCAGTACATCATCCGCCTGACTGACGCCACACGGAAGCCGCAGAAGTACAACATCACCGGCGGCAGGTATATGCAGTTTGGTGCATCTCCCCGGTCCAGCATTGGTTTGTTCATCTCTGCAAAAGCCCATGCGCTCATCAACGGCAGGAGTTATGTGGTGCCGAATGATGTCAAGGAAGTCGCGACCAATATCCTCCGCCACAGGATTTTATTGAATTTTGAGGGAGAGGCAGAGGGAATTAAGACTGACCAGATCATCGCTGAAATACTGAAAAAAGTGCCTATTCTGTGAAAAATGCCTGTCAAAGAACTCCGCCTCAATCTTGTACCTGAAAAGCATTACCCTGTGGGTGCGAAAAGGGATATCCTCAGCAAGGTCTTGGAAGGGAATTTCACCACGTTGTTCAAGGGCAAGGGCATGGAATTCGCCGGCTTCCGGGAGTACACGTATTTTGATGACGCGAATCTCATTGACTGGGCAGCGTCGTTGCGCTCGAATAAGATTCTCATCAGGGAATTTGAGGTGCAGAAGAGCTTCAATGTCTTCCTTCTTCTTGACGTGTCTGACAAGATGCTGTTCTGCTCGACGAGGAAGAACAAGCTGAAAGTCGAGCATGCTGCAGACCTTGTCTCGCGTATAGCGTATGCGACTGTCCGCACGAACAATGCCGTGGGCATGGCCATGTTCAATGACCGGCTGGTCTCGCGGATCTATCCTGAAATCGGCTATGGCATGATCCTGCGGATTAACAAGGAGCTGTCAAACCCTAACAATTATGGAGGCAGGTATGACTTGAAAAAGGTCATCCAATATGTCAACTCATTCCTGAAAACTAAGTGCCTGATCATCATCGTGTCTGATTTCATCGGCCTGGAGCGAGGATGGGGAGGGTATATGAAGAACCTTATGGTGAATCACGAGGTGATAGGTATGATGCTCCGTGATCCCCGTGATGAGGAGTTCCCTGACCTGCATGCCCAGTTCGAGCTGGAAGACCCGTTCAGCACTGAGCGCCTGCTGGTCGATACTGAAGAGTATGCCAGGCCGTATGCCAAAGAGGCACTTGATGAAGAATCAGGAGTCATCAATGCATTTGGCCAGCAGTATTTCAGCTTCCTGAAGCTCAGGACAGACCAGAACTTCTATGATCCTATCATCAGGTTCCTTAAAAAGAGGGCGCAGGTGTACAAGAATGTGTAGTCAGGTGAGATCATGATGATATCATTTGCTAATCCCTACTATCTTTGGTTTCTCGTGAGCATTCCGTTCTTTATATTCTCGCATTTCGCCCTGTTGAAATACAACAGGTACAAGGCGCTCAAGTTCGCGAATTTCGAGGCAATCAGGCGGGTGACTGGCAAGCGGCTGCTGACAAAAAACATGACCATTCTCTTCCTGCGCATCTTTGTCCTCTTGTTTCTCGTGCTCGCGATCACCAAGCCGATAGTGCGCTACCAGGGTAAGGCAAGCGGCTATGATTATGTCATCGCGATTGATGCCAGCGCGAGTATGGTTGCAGAGGACTTTCTTCCAAATAGATTAGAGGTGGCAAAGCAGTCAGCTGACGCGTTCATCACGCAACTGAAAGGAAGAGTCTCAATTGGTGTGGTGAAGTTTTCTGGCGTGACTTTCATCGAGGAGCCATTGACAGAGGACAAGCTTAGAGTGCGGTCTTCGATCGCAGGGATTGAGATTATCAAGGTAGGAGGCACTGACCTTGCAGGCGCGGTCATCACCAGCACGAATCTCTTATTGAATTCGAACAAGAGCAAGGCGATAATCCTCTTGACAGACGGCTCGAACACTGCTGGTACGTTCATAGAGGACGCGATTCAGACCGCCATTGACTATGCAGTCAGGAAGAATGTCAAGGTGTTCAGCATCGGCATCGGCTCTGAGTCAGGACCTATCGGCTACCTCCCGGAATATTACAACATCTCTGCGACCTACAACCAGGATGCACTGTTCAGGATCAGCAACAGCACTGGTGCGATCTATTATTACGCCCTGGATTACGCAGACATCACCCGCGCCTACGATCAGATCATGGAAGAGAACCAGAACGCGAACCTGGAACTAGACCTGACCTATCCTGCACTGGTCGTGGCACTGATACTTCTGTTCGTCGAATGGGTGTTGATCAACACGAGGTTCAGGAGGTTTCCCTGATGGGTAAATATTTAAACCATCACCGTTCTCTTCACGCCATATCACCTCTATAAAATGTTTTTTTGTGAGAGCATGACAACCATCGTCGAGATTTTGTCGAGCAGGCTTATCCTGAGCATTCTGCTGACCATTGTCATCACGCAGCTTGTAAAGCTTTTGGTCGACAAGATCAACAATGGCGGCTGGAACTTCAGGATCATCGGCACTGACGGCGGCATGCCCTCTGCGCATTCCTCGCTTGTCTCCAGCCTGACCACGGCGATCTATTTCGAGACAGGATTTTCTTATTATTTTGTCATCGCCCTGGTTTTCGCATTGATTGTCATGAAGGACGCTGCAGGCATGCGCAGGGCATTGCAGCAGCACGCGAAAGTCCTGAACAGAATGCTCTCTGCCCAGAAGAAGCGGCCTGACCTGAAAGAGCTCTTAGGCCACACGCCCACGCAGGTGGTCAGCGGCGCACTGATCGGCATCATCATCACGCTTTTCATTTACTCTGTCTGAACTGCTTTCTGACAGCAAGCTTTATAAACGAAAATCCTCTCCGAAAGAAAGGCAGCAGTCTCTGCGTTTCATACAGCGCTGCGTCGAGCAGAAAGCTGCGCTCAGTACGCTGTCAGGAGATGCCTCCGTAGCACAGTAGCTAGTGCGTCTGACTTGTAATCCAAACCAAAGGCGCTCAGGTGAAACCTGCGGTTGAGAAGCAATCAGAAGGTCGCGAGTGCAATTCTCGCCGGAGGCTTTGAATGATCTGTGCAATTTCCACCTATTTTCTATCATTTAACGAAAGTTATATAAATACATAACCTTTGTTGAACGTATAAATGGGGTGAAACCATGCAACGAATTCCCTTATCCTTGCGTTTGAAGAGAGAATCACATAGAAGGATCGCTCAGGCCCAAGATCTCATCGTGCGGGAAGTCATGAAGCATGCGGAAGAGGCAGTCATGCACGGAGGCACGGCCATCTGGCGCTGCTACGACGGCAAACGCTTCTCTGAAGACGTCAACTACTATCTCGAGAGGAACCTCGATCGCATCAACGCCATCTTTTTATCCCTCCAAGATGCGGGGTTCTCCATTGTCAAGAAGAAGATCACCGGGCGAGGCATCTTCTCGGAGCTCGTCCTTGACCGGACTGCGGTCAGATTCGAGGCGACCTTCCAGAAGAAGAAAGGCATCCTTGCAGATTATGAGACTGCCGACGGGAACTTCGTCACTATCCACGCGTTGTCGCCAGAGTCGTTCATCAGGGAGAAGGTAGACGCGTACCTTCATAGGAAGAAGATCAGGGACTTGTGGGATGTCTTCTTCCTTCTCAAGTCAGTACGGGATGTCGCAGCCGTCAAGAAAGACGTCGAACGCTTGCTGCAATCGTGCTCGCCGCCGGTGGATGAATCCGACCTCAAGGCGATCATCATCGAAGGGATCACGCCGTCCTCGAAAGAAATGCTCGAGTACATCAGAACATGGGAAAGCAAAAGTATCAGGAAAGGATAGCAGAACTCTTCGCCAAGAGTCCTGTTGTCGAGTTCGCATCGCTGCAGCGGATCATCGGGAGTGCTCCGTACGCAAAGCTCTCTGTGAGCGTTGCCCTTCGGCAGGGGAAAATCAAGCGGTTGGCAAGAGGGATATATACAATCCATGACGATATCAGCCTCTCGGTCTATGCATTCCGGCCAGGATATCTCGGACTCCAATCAGCGCTGAGTTATCACAGGATTTGGGAGCAGGAGACCGTGCCGGTCATCATCACCTCGAGAACAACCCGCCTGGGGACAAGAGAGATCATGGGCGGCAACGTGCACGTGCATAGGATTTCAAAAAAATACCTCTTCGGCTACACCCTCTATCGCGACGGGCAGTTGTATTTTCCCTATTCTGACGTTGAAAAAACAATCATCGACGTGGTGTGGTTCAGGCAAGCCCTCGATGCCGATGCCATCAAGAAAGCCAAAAGGATGATGGACACGGCAAGGCTAAAGAAATACCTTGAAGCCTATCCGCTCTCATTTCGGAAAAAGGTACAACGTCTCATAGGATGACTGAAGAATAAAAGGATATTCCTCCAAGAAGGTCAGGAGTGCAAGACATGCCGGAAGTGTATTCGAGTTAAGATTTTAGCCTCTTTGCCTAATGTAGACAGCTATTCTGTACGTTAAAATGATTTGATTAAAGTTCGGATACTGCCTGTTCTATTCAATCGTTGTGTAGAAGTATTATGCGCTGGAACCGTCGCACGAAGTTTCTTTGAAACAGAGAGTTTTGTTTCGCGAGAATATTTTTAATGGCTTTCAACATACGGACGATGAGGACTTATATATTCTTCTTCCTTATCAATAACGCCCTTAACATCTAATACTAAATTCTTTCTGCCTTTCTTTCTGATATCATCAAATGTTCTTTTTATCTCTTCTATTATTTCTTGTCTTGTTAAATCTGGTGTGAATTGTCTTAAGAATTCTTGGTTGATTTCAACAATATCAATTAAATCCTGTTCTGCATATTTTTTATGCATTTTTGGCATAGTTAATAATGCTTTATAGTCTGGCGATCCTGGCAGAATCAATTGTGGGCTTATCAAAATCCAAGTTACGTTATTGTACTCTGCTAATCTTCTCGCAACTTCAGTGGTTTTATACATTGATTCCTTGGTTTCTCCTCTTCCACCCAAAATAAAACTTGCATGGAGTTGTATTCCTTCATTTCTCATCAATTCAACTATAGAAGTCAAATCTCCTAAATCAGTCACTTTTTTTCCATAAACCTGCCTCATTTCTGGATTTGCAGCTTCCACTCCTGCTTGAAATGTTACATTTGGGCCGTATCTTTGTTTAAGTTTCCTGATGTTTTCAGGAGTAATGCTTTCAATTCCGATAAATAATCTAAACCAACAATCATCTAAGCCAATTGGAGAAGTGTTTCTTAGATTAACAGTATCTTGAACATTAAAAAATCCGGTTACGCCATATGTATCATGCAAATCCCTGACAATTTCTGCTTCTCTGTCTTCATCAAGATTTCTTAGTCCTAGTTCATTTCTTCCACAGAAAGTGCAGATATCCATTGAGCTGACTAAATGATTATATTCTTCTAATGAATAGGAATGTTTAAGATCTACTCCTCCTCTTTTTGCACAACCCTTTCCTGCATAATAAGTAACTGCCTTGCCAAATCCCCTTTTCTGGGTTTGTTCAAAATATCTATCCAAATCAAATAAAGAATAGTCAATATCCGGGAGTTCATTCAATGTAGGGATATAAATTGATGATGGCTCATGAATTCTGCCTTCAGAATCTCTATATGCTAAATTGGGAATTCCCATAAAAGAATCATTCCCCAATACTTTTGTTTCTTTTAGTCTATTGAGAATAAGAAATGTAGCGATTTCTCCATCATACAAAATAACTCCATCACTAAAATCTCTATTCCTAAGTATGTTTTGCCATAAATTTGTGGAATGTACTCCGCCAAAAATTACTGTAGAGCCGATTTCCTTTGCTAATTGCCCAATTTCATAGGCATTTTTTTGGCTTGCAATTGTCGAGTTTATTCCTGTCAAATCCGGTTTATATTGCTTAGTTACTGCTACTTGTTCTTCATGTGGCATCAGAGAACCGTCTAATATTCTTACTTCTAATGAGTCTCCAAAGTTTCTCTTACAATATGTTCCTATTGAACCCAGACCTAATGGCAACGAATAGGTTGCTGTATTCGTATTGCTGGATTCAATTTCAGGATATACTAAGAGCAGTTTCATCTTAACTCGCTAGTAGTGATGTTGAATGACTATTAAAATATTTGTTGTTTTTAATTAACAACAATATTTATATAGGGGACCATCGTAACGCAGGGTATGGATACTGAAAAACTAGAACAAATTGGCTTAAACGAAAAAGAAAGCAAAGTTTACATCGAATTACTCCAAGCAGGCGATAGCTTAGTCTCAGCAATATCAGAAAAAACCAAGATAAACAGAAGTCTGCTTTATACCATATTATCTAACTTGGCAAACAAAGGTATTGTTACATACATCATAAAAAATAATGTTCGATATTATAGGGCGGCAGAACCAAATAAAATATTGTCAATGCTCAAAGAAAAAGAAAAGATCTTTGAATCTATACTCCCTGATTTAATAGAACTTCATAAACCAAGAACAAAAAAGCCAATTATTGAAATTCTTGAGGGAAAAGAGGGAATTAAAACTATATTACATGATGTTCTGCGACTTAAACAAGAATGGTTTGCTTTTGATGTTCCGGGAAAAGGACCAGCAATTCTAGGACCAACAGTTCACGCGTTTGAGAAAGAGAGGCAGAAAGAAAAAATAATCCTCAATGTAATTTGTGTTAAAACAGAAGAGGGAATAAAAAGAGGAAACGAATTCTCACAAATGAGATTTACCAAAGCAAGATATGCTCCGAGACCTTATGAGTCTCCTGCTTCTAACTGGATTTATGGGGATAGGATTGTCATACTATTTTGGTATAAAGAATTCCCATTCGCAGTAAGAATAATTGATAAAAACCTCGCTGAAAGCTATAAACAGCACTTCAAAATATTGTGGGATTCTTCAGAAAAATAGTTGAAAGCCAAACTCTCTCATTTTGGAAAAAAGAAACAAAAAAAGGCGACGGCTCCCGTATAGAATACGTTCGTGCTGTTATTGCATTTCTTTCGTGGACACGCTTCCCTTCCACAGAATATCAATATTCGTGTGGAGCACGATGCAATTTGATTATCTTGTCAAACTATCATTTAGGGAGAGTGCCGTTTCATGTACCGAAATCCACAATCTTTATAAATAAGTATATCTAAACCGATATATCGGAACCGATATAGAAGAGGAAACTTATGCGCGGCTATCTGAAGCTCATCGTCCTGACTGCCATCTCCAAGAAGGAGCGTTCTGGCTATGACCTGATGAAGTACATTGAACAGGAGACAGGGACCAAGCCAAGTTCAGGCTCTATCTATCCTGTCCTTGACTCACTCGCTACAGAAGGCTTCATCCGTTCAGTGCAGAAAGACAGGAAGAAGTCCTACCACATCACCGGTAAGGGAAAGGGCTATTTGAAAAAGATCCTGAAGAAGAAGGAGGATGTCCTGGGGAGGATTGTCCAGTTCCACCAGTTCCTCGGCCTTCCTGCTGACGAGTACAAGGCCCTCTTGAAATTCATCAACGCGCGCAAGACAAAGGATACGCGGCTCCACCACTCATTCGGCATATTCATGGGAGAGCTCACCAAGAAGATGGTAGACAAGCGTTCGAACCAGGCCAAGCTTCTTGCGTTCCTGCGGAAAGAGACAAAAGAATTGGAGAAGATCTAACATGTCAACGATCATCAAGCTGGTGGATGTCTGGAAGACTTACTCTATGGGAGAGGTGGAGGTCCAGGCATTACAAGGCCTTAATCTGGCTGTGAACAAGGGAGAGTTCATTGCCATCATGGGCCCGTCAGGCTCTGGAAAGAGCACGGCGATGAACATGATCGGCTGCCTGGACATCCCGACACGCGGAGAGATCTTCTTGTCAGGAAAGAACATCGCTCATCTGGAAGAGTCTGACCTTGCTCAGATTCGCGGCCAGAAGATAGGCTTTATCTTCCAGAAATTCAACCTGATCAACACTCTCACGGCAAAAGAGAATATCATGCTGCCCATGCTTTTTCAGGGCATAGAAGAGGACCAGCGCCATGCGCGGGCAGAGCAGCTGTTGAAGCTGGTCGAGCTGGATGACCGCATGGACCACAAGCCTACTGAGCTTTCTGGAGGCCAGCAGCAGCGGGTCGCGATCGCACGTGCATTGGCTATCGGGCCAGAAGTGATTCTGGCTGACGAACCTACCGGCAACTTGGATTCGAAGACCGGGCAGTCAGTCATGGAGTTCCTGCGGAAGCTGCACGAGCAGAAAGGCACGACTGTCGTCCTGGTCACTCATGATCCGAACATTGCCAAGAACGCTGACAGGATAGAGTTCCTCTCAGACGGCAAGATTGTGAAAAAAGAGTATAATGAGCACGCGCATGCAAAACAAAAGCGAGGTGGATAATGATGGATAAACAAGTTTCAAGTATCGGAATATTGCTCCTGGTGTTGATTGTTGGCTTTTCAGCGCCAGCGATGGCATTGAACACGCTGGTCGGCGAGAGCGCTTCCCTGACCGCGAGCCTCTTGAGGTACCAGCCGAATCCTGCAGAGCCGGGTGATGTGCTGGATGTGTATATCCTCCTGGCAAACAGTGGGAGTGCGCCTGCAAAGAATGTCATCCTTGAGATGAAGAACAATTATCCGTTCAGCGTGGATAACTCCATTGATGCAGTCAAGGAGATCCCGGCTATTCCTGGCCAGGAGACATTCCTCGCGCGCTTCAAGGTGCGCATTGCCAAGGACGCTGATGAAGGGATCAACTATCTCAAGGTCACGTACAAGACAAGGGACAGCACAGTCAGCAAAGACCAGTTTCTTGAAGTCCAGGTGCTGACCAATGACGCGACCATCGGGATTGACAAGATTGACATCACGCCTGAAACAGTTGCGCCAGGAGGCCAGGCGACCATCGACCTCTACCTCAAGAACAAGGCAGATTCCCGGCTGCGGGATATCACCGTCACTTTGCAAACTTCGAAGACCATCGGCTCAACCACGAGCCTGATTCCCATCGCGCCCTTGGACGGGACATTTGAGCGAAGGATCATCGAGCTAAGCGCGGCTCAGGAGATCGTTCTTTCCTATAACCTCATTGTAGAGCCAGGAGCATCTTCAGACGTGTATAAGATTCCTATCTCCGTCGTGTTCAGCGACGAGACTGGCAGGAAGTACAACCTTAGCGACCAGGTCGGCCTCATTGTCAATGCCCAGCCATTCTTGACTGTCTATCTTGACAGCATCACCGCGTATACTGACAAGCTGCAAGGGGAGTTCACCCTGAAGTTCGTCAATGCCGGCCTTGCCAAGATAAAGCTCCTGACTGCTGAGATCGGCGAGTCAAACGATTTTGAGCTTATCTCGAACTCCCGGAAGGTCTATATTGGCAACATCGACAGCGATGACTATGAGACAAGCCAGTTCAGCATCAAGGCGAAAAAGTCCGAGTTCACCATTCCGGTCAAGCTGCACTACCTCGATGCCTTGAACAGAGAGTATACTGTGGAAGAGAACATTCCGGTTAAGCTTTTCTCGTCCAAGGAGGTTGCGAATGGCGTTGCGAAAAGCAAGGCAGGGTATTATGTCATAGCGATCGTCATCATTGTCATCGCCTTTTTCGTGTACAGGAAGATTCGCAAGAACCAGAAGCTGAAGAAGAGCAAATAAGGAAAGAAAGGAAATGATGATTTTTTTTCTTTTTTTCAGCAGAGGAGGGGCTTTTTCATGATACAGGATTATGTCAGGCTGGCTATCTCGAACCTGATGAAACGGCGTTTGAGGAGCTGGCTGACCATGCTTGGCGTGATCATCGGGATAGCAGCAGTGATTTCTCTCATCGGCATCGGAGAGGGCCTGCGCTTGTTCGTGACCAACCAATTCAATGTGGCTGGCGCTGACGTCCTGACTATCCAGGCATCAGGCACTGGCCAGGGCCCGCCAGGGACAGGCGTTGTCAACCCCTTGACTACAACCCAGCTCGAGCGCATCAGAGATATCAATGGAGTCAAGACAGCACTCGGCAGGATCATCCAAGGCGCAAACGTCGAGTTCAATGACAAGACCCAACTCGGTTTTCTCGCGAGCATGCCTGATTCTCCCTACCGCAAGGATGTCGAGGAGATCATCTCCTACAAGGTCGAGCAGGGCAGGCTGCTGAAAGACGGAGACAACACCCGTATCGTGGTGGGCAATGATTTCACCAATGAGGACAGGTACGGAAAGAAGGTCGAGATCGGCAGCACGCTGCTCATCGAAGGGAAGCCGTTCACGGTAGTTGGCATCCTCAAGAAGAAAGGCTCATTCACCATCGACAGCGCCATCCTCATGAATGAAGACGTGATGCGGACAACAGCAGGCAGGCAAAAAGAAGAGTATGATATCATCGCAGCCCAGGCTGACAAGGGTGTCCTGCCGAAGGATGTCAAGGAGAACATTGAGAAAGTGCTCAGGAAAGAGCGGAATGTCAAGGTCGGAGAAGAGGATTTCACGGTCGAGACATCAGAATCTGCATTACGGAACCTCAACAGCACCTTGTTTGCCATCCAGCTTTTTGTCTATATCATCGCAGGCATCTCCATCATCGTCGGAGGCATCGGCATCACGAATACCATGTACACTGCAGTTCTCGAGCGGATCAATGATATCGGCACCATGAAGGCGATCGGCGCCAGGAACAGTGATATCTTCACGATTTTTTTTGCCGAGTCAGGACTCATCGGGATGATCGGAGGTGCCATTGGCATCGCCCTTGGCTATATGCTTGCCCAGGCTATGGCTGCAGGAGCACGGGCCGCTCTCGGGCTTGACATGATCCAGGCGCATGTGAGCCCCTGGCTTGTCCTCGGTGCATTGCTCTTTTCATTTATCGTAGGAACACTCGCCGGGCTGCTTCCTGCCTATCAGGCATCCAAACTGAATCCGGTGGATGCGTTGAATTACACCAAATAAAACTAAATGAGAATTTGCCTGTCACATGCAAAAAGACCTTTTGAAATACGCCCTGAGCAACCTTGTACATAGGAAATTGCGGAGCAGCCTTACTATTCTTTCCATTCTCATCGGCATCATGGCTATTTTCGCGCTCCTGAGTTTCGGACAGGGCTTATCTGCATACGTCGATACTCTTTCTGCTGAGATGGGCACTGACAAGATTTTCATCCAGCCAAAATCGTTCGGAAATCCGCAGGCGAGCAGCGTAAAATTCTCCGAAGACGACGTGCACTATATCCATGACATCAGCGGTGTCAAGGCAGTGCATGGCTGGGAGATAGAATCAGTCAAGGTCGAGTTCAAGCAGAAAGGCAAGGCCAAGTATGCCATGATATTCGGCCATCCCACTGACGAGAACATCAAGCTCATGGAAGACGCCCTCACTTGGCGTATCACCAATGGCCGCCAGCTCAAGCCCGGAGATGTGCTGAAAATTACTGCAGGCTACAATTACCAGATTCCGGACAAGATCTTCCACCAGCCGGTGAAGGTCGGTGACAAGCTATTGCTCAATGACATTCCGGTGGAGGTCGTGGGTTTTTATGAAGAGGCAGGAAATCCCATAGACGACATGAACCTGTACATCAGCTATGAAGGCCTTAAAGCGCTGACCGGCAATGACAAGAATTTCAGCATGATCATCGCCCAGGCAGAAAAGGATCAGGACTCTCGAGCGCTCGCGAAGAAGATCGAGGAGAAGTTCAGGAAGCAAAGGGGTGAGAAGAAAGGCCAGGAGACATTCTATGCCCAGACCCTTGAAGATCTCATTGAATCTTTTGGCAACATCCTGACTGGATTGAAGGCAGTCCTTGTCCTGATCGGCATGATATCGGTGCTGGTCGCGAGCGTGAACATCATGAACACCATGTACACGGCAGTCTTGGAAAGAACCAAGGAAATAGGAGTGATCAAGGCTGTCGGAGCCAGAAACAGTGATGTGGTGCAGATATTCATGATAGAGTCCGGAGTTCTGGGATTTATTGGTGGCGTGATCGGCGTGTGTATTGGCTATCTCATTGCAAAGCTTGGAGGCCAGATTGCTGCGAACGCAGGCTATGCTTCCTTGCAGCCGAGCTTTCCCTGGTGGCTTGTGGTCGGGTGTATCGTGTTCGCGACGCTTGTCGGCGCTCTTTCTGGATTATCTCCCTCGATCCACGCGTCAAAGCAGAAGCCGGTGGATGCGTTGAGATACGAATAGGTGGAGTATCTCAATGCTGAGAGACGAAGTCGAGCATGCTTTAAGGTACGAATGAAGTGAGTGCCTTAAAGCTGAGAGAAGAAGTCGACCACACGTTGAGATACAAATAAATTTATAAGTAAATTTCAATTTCTTCCATTCATGCAGCTTGACGAATTGCTCGGATTCCGCTTTTCATGGGCAGGGCAAAGCAATGTTGATTCTGAAGTAGTTAAGACACTTTGGGAAATCACCAAAGGAGGAGGCACTGCAGAGCAGCGGGAAACGGTGATCAATGAGAACAGAATACTCTTTGCCTGGTATGATCTGATTGGTAAAGAGAATAAATTAGCCCCACACCACCCCCTTGTGGCCGAGGCATATTGGCTGGGAAGCGTTCTCCTCAGACGTGATTATGATTATAACAATCTCCACTTCCCTCCAGAATACACGGGCGTTCTTGAAGAAAGACGAGACACGCTTCGGGGAAAACTGCCACACCACAACCTGCATGTGAATGTTTTTGGCAGGCTTACAGAGCCTGAAGCAACGGCCGAGAAAATTGCCAATTGTAGGGTGATTCCAGTAAAAATCCAGTCAGCAGGTCTTGAGGATGCATGGACTATAACTTATTCAGGAGATGACATTTTTGCCCAAGATCCCTTTCAGCTCATCAGCAAAGAGATATTGCACCAACAGGAACTTCCTTTGGCAGCAGTGCACAACGGTGTCGTCTGCGCAATTCTCGACAAGCCCTCCTACAACCGGTTGATCCAGCACGGATTCACCTTGCAAAGCGCTGCCAAGTGAACTTTTCTTGATGCTTTGGTTGATAAAACGAGAATATTTATAAATGATTAATTATTTTAAACACTTGTTTAAAAAATGAAAACAATAATGTCTTTGGGCTGTTGGAGGATAGTGTCTCTCTTCTCTGCGCAGAAGAGCGCCCGGATCCACCTGCGTGAGATCGCACGGAAATCGAAATTGAACGAGAACAGCGCATCAATCTTCCTCCATCGGCTTGAGAAAACGGGCATTCTTTCCTCGCAAAAAGATGGCAACCTCAAGAAATACTCTCTTCAGCCGGGCTTGAGGACGTATGCGCTGTTGGCCGTGATGGATGTGGAGCGGTTCAGCCAGCTGCCCAGCCTCCGCAGGAATGCCATCACCTGTTTCCTGGACAAGCTCCCCCAGCAGCCTGTCTTCGTCATCCTTTTTGGTTCCACTGCGCATGGAAATTTTTCGAAAGAGTCTGACATTGACGTAATTCTTGCGGTCAATTCCAGAATTCCTACGAAGCACGCCGTGGAGTTTGCGGAATCCCAGACGTCAATTATAATAAATCCATTGCAGCTACCATATAGAGCATTCAGAAATGAGATCAAGCTCAAGAAAGATCAGGTTATTCAGGCAGGAATACACACTGGCTACCCGCTCACAAACCAC
Organism: Nanobdellota archaeon; assembly: GCA_043805315.1. Taxonomy (GTDB): domain Archaea; phylum Nanobdellota; class Nanobdellia; order Woesearchaeales; family JAHJEM01; genus JAHJEM01. The sequence continues at coordinate 15,609 of JAZDID010000049.1, forward strand.
ATAAATTATTATCAACTCTACCACAATGAGACAGGAGGATTTCCATGAACTGTTCACCAATCCTGGGCAGATTTCCGAAAAGATTAGGCAGTGGCAGAAGAAAAGAATCATCAAAAGTCACCCGCCTGAGCATTCTGTTGTTCTTGGCCACCTGCAAAAGTCGAGCCATAACCTTCAGTTTGTCAATGACGTCAGAAAACTCGGCTATGCTGATTGGGCAATAACTGGCTGCTATTACGCACTCTATCATGCGGCACTCGCACTCATTGTCAAAAAAGGGTTCATGTCCAAAAGCCATGACGCGACGCTCCTTCTTCTCATCAGGCATTATTACAGGAAAGGAATTACTGAACAAGACATCAACTTGGCAAATATATTATATTTTACCCACCAGGAAATGACATTCTACCTTGATGCAAGAATCAAACGGGAAAAGGCAAGCTACAGCAGCAGCTGGATCTTTGATGCAGGACTCGTGAGCAGTATGCAGAAGGAAACGATAGCATTCATTGACAAAGCCAAGCAGATCCTGAAACCTTAATTTGATTGAGACTCTTCTTTGTTCCAGCCATACAAAGGTGTATACGCGTAACAGCCGTTTTACTGAAGTCACTCTTACGCAATATTTATAAACAATCCAGCCAATAACTGGGAAAAAGAGGTTTGTGCATGGATGGAGAAAGACTTTCCCGGTATAGCTTTATTGTCTTCTTGTTCGTCCTGATCTACCTTGGCGTGCTCTTGGCAAAGCCGTTCTTTTCCTATATTGTCCTTGCCTTGGTGTTTGCTTTTGCGTTCAGGCCTGTGTACAATTGGCTCTTTAGGATTACGAAGAACAAGAATCTCAGCGCGACGGTCCTGACTATCCTGATCATCCTGCTCTGCATCATTCCTATCTTCTTCATCATTATCTCACTCATCAACCAGACCTCGAGCGCCTTGGACATGATCTCATCGCCGAATGAATTCTACGAGAAGGTCCGCATCAATGACCTCTCGCAGTATTTGTCTGAACGATTCCACCGCGATATTGACGTGCGGGAGTATATCAAAGATGCCTTCACCAAGGTGACCACGTTCATCATCGAGTCCAAAGGCCCGTCTATTTTCAGCTCACTGATTGACTTGGTGATCGGGATGTTCATCATGTTCTTTATCATGTTCTACATATTGCGGGGAGGCAATGAGGTATTTGAGGAGATACAAACCCTCATCCCGCTGAAGAAGAAGTACAAGATCAAGCTGTTTGCAGAGATTGAGAGCCTGGGCCATGCAGTATTGTACGGCCAGGTGCTCACTGCAGTCATCCAGGGCTCATTGGGAGGCCTAGGATTGTACGTGGCAGGCGTGCCGAATGCCTTGTTCTGGACTCTTATCATGATCCTGTTCGCGTTTATCCCTTTCACAGGGACTCCCCTGGTCTTTGTGCCTGCAGGGATTTACCTGTTCCTTGACAACAGGTCTGGCGCTGCCATAGGATTGCTGATCTATAGCTTTGTCATTGTGATGAACATTGATAACATTATCAAGCCACGGCTGATCGGGACGCGCTCAAAGCTTCATCCTGTGCTCATTCTTATCGGCGTGTTCGGTGGCCTGAAACTGTTCGGATTCATCGGCATCATTGTCGGGCCCTTGATCATGGCCTTGCTTATCCTCTTTCTGCGCCTGTATGCCTCTGATTTTCAGGCTGATGCAGAAGCAAAGGTTGAGAGTTGAGGGAGAATAATATTAAGATTTATGCATGGATTTTGCTCATGAGCTCTAGAAACAGCGCGCTGCTCCATGCCTGGCACAGGCAGCCCTGGCTTTCCAATTTTGCAGCACTTGAGATTTCTGCATGGTGGCCTGCCAGGCCTGAGTAGAGGATCTCTTGGCTGCTTGCCTCGATGATCTTTTCAATGTATTTCCAGTAATAGCCAGGGTCAAGGTCATGCATGCATGCTCCTGCCATGTTGTTGATATAATACCAAGAGTCTCCGCGATGATAGGATTGGTTGTTCTCGCCAGTGTAATGCGGGCAGAATAAGGGGTGTGTCTTGTCTATTGAAGCCAGGCCTCCCCAGTCAAGCCAGATCTTTTCCAATGCTACATCAAAGATCCTTTTCCATTCATAGCTGGTAAATAATTCTGGATAGACATAATAGGCGATAAAGACATTGGGCCTGATTGTCTTGTCAACCACGCCGTTCACAAAACCATCAGCCAGGATTTTTCCGTCATAAAAGATACTTCTCACCTGCTCCCGTAGCTTATTCTCGAGCTCAGCATAATTCTTCCAGGTTTCATGGCCGAGCATCTTTCCCAGCTTGACCGTGAGGTTGTACATGCAGAGCTGGAGTGCCTGGATCTCAATCCGGCAGCCTTCCCTGGTGTCTTCGTGCCATGCAGTGTCCATCCAGGTCTCTTTCTGGCCATTGTGGATCAGGTAATCTTTCGCGTATTGCCTGTTCAGCCTGCCTGTGCTGAAGACAAGCTGCTCGAAGATGTATTCGAGCTCTTGTTTTGGAAGGACTGTCTTCAAGCGTTTCTCGCGCTCAAGGTGTATGATGAGGTCATGTGTCCTCTTGAACAGCCAGCCGATGGCGTCTGCGCTTGCGAGTTCAGAGTCTGGAAGCCTGTTCGGTATCCTGCCATCATCGCGGATCTTCTTCAGGTAATTGAACAGGAGCTCTTTCATCAGCGCATATTTCTTTGTCAGCAGAAGATAGACAGAGGAGATCAGTTCATCCCGTGCCCAGAACTGGAAGAACCAGGGCAGGCCTGCCAATATCCCGAACGTCCTGTCTTTCTGTGCCAGGGTGAGCCCTTTCAGGGAGTTCAGTGCTGCGATCTCTGCATGGCCCTTCTCCTTGATTCCCTGCAGGCTGAGCTCTGACTTCTCGCTCTTCTGGAACTCGATGTTCTGCAAGAGATCTTCTGCATGCGCTTTTGCCGTCGCAAGGTCTTGGCTATGGCTCATCGCGATCTTCGTGTCGTTTTCTATCATTATTTTTAATCCGGTATAGATGTAGAATTCTGCCTTTGCCCCCCGCTGCTTGTCAAACAAGTACGTCCTTTTTTTCCATTCGCCGATCTTTTCGTATTTCTCAAGGCCGAGAAGGACAAGATAGTGGGTGTGCTGCAATTTCGTCAGGTCATGGTCTGCGTATTTCTTGTGTTCAATGACCACGAATTTACCGTCGGTAAAGATAGTGTAGACCCGTCCCTTGTCGTCATAGTCAACGATATCCCTGAAGTCAAGGTCGAGAGAGCAGGGGCCGGAATAATTCACAATCTCATAGCACAACCCGTTCTCTGCAAGGAAGAATTTCTCTGTGACTGTGTCGTATTTCCTGAACACCTCAAAGTACTTGTTCTCGATGCAGGTGAGATTCCTCTCGATCCGTATCGCATCGATGGTCTTGAAATAGCTCCAGGTTTTCTGGTTGAAGAACAGCAGCCCTTGGTAGTTGGAATACTTGTGGTGCGGCCCGAACAAGAGATAGTCTCCCTTCTTGTTGGTCAAGAGAAAGCCTGCCTCACCCTCTTTTTCAACAGTCCGCTCATGCAGGGCTGCACTGTTATGGATAATTCTCATTTTTGATGTTGATCTCTGAATGGTCACCCACGTTGAGCTTCTTGGTTGAGTCTGACACGATTGCTTGTTCTCCGATGATGCTTTCTGAGAGTTCAATGTATGATAATGATGCTTTCTCGTTGATGATGCTGTCCTGGATAATGCAGTGGTCGATCTCAGCGTCTTTTGCGATAGAGACGTAGGGGCCGATGATCGAGTTCTTGATCTTGACGCCCTCTTCGATAGAGACTGGCGGGATGATGACAGAGTTCTCGATCTTGATGTGCTCATTGCTTTGTATCTCCTCGACTTTCTTCCCCTTGTTCTGCTCGTCGAGCTTCTGTAGGAGGATTCTGTTTGTTTCCAATAATGTCTCTTTTTTTCCGCAGTCATACCAGCCGTCCACTTCGATGACTTTGATCTTTGCCTTGTCCTGGATCATGAGCTCGAACGCGTCGGTCAGGTAGTATTCTCCTTTTGTCTTGATGTTCTTCTCATATAAGACGTGGATCTTCTTGAAAAGTGATTTGAAATCGCTGATATAGTATAATCCGATGTTCGCGAGCTTGGATATGGGTTCTGAAGGCTTTTCCACACTCTTTGTCATGAACCAGTTCTTGTGCAGGACAACGCCGAAGCGCTGGTAATCCTCGACCTCTTTCACCCAGATGATGCCGTCAATGCCTTCCTTGTCTGCCTTCTTGATCTCTCCTAAATCCGCATCAAAGATCGTGTCCACGAAGATGATGAGCACTGGCTCGTCCACATACGGCTCTGCGAGCTTGACAGCGCCGGCAGTGCCGTCCTTGATATGCTGTTCGACAAACGTGCAGCTGAAATCGTAGTTTGTGGTGACATACTCCTCGATTTTCTCTTTCAAATGTCCGGTGATGAAGATGATCTCATTCACTTCAGGCAATTCTTCCTTGACCTTGTCGAGAATATGCCCTAGGACCGGCTTGCCAGCTACATGCAATAATGGCTTGGGCTTTGAATACGTGTGTGGCCGCAGTCTTGTTCCAACTCCGGCAAGGGGGATGATGATTTTCATACTGCATAAGAACAGGATGGGATTTATAAAGGTTTAGAAAATATGGTTATGAAATTCTGTTGATTATACAGGGGAAAGATATTTATATTAAGTCATAATTAATCTATTGTGAATAGATCAGATTTTCAAAAACTTGCCTTGATTAGAATTCAAGAAGCAAAAATATTATTGAAAAATAAATGTTATGATGGTGCATTTTATTTAGCAGGATATTCTGTAGAATGTGGATTAAAGGCGTGTATAGCCAAAAAAACAAAAAAATACGATTTTCCTCCGAATAGACAAACAGTTAATGATTGTTATATACATGACCTTGAAAAACTTATTAAAACTGCAGAATTGAATAAGGAATTTGATAAGGAAAAAAAGAAAAAACGCTTCGCAGTCTTTTGGAACGTTGTAAAAGACTGGAATGAAGAAGTTCGATATACAGTAAAAACTAAAAAAGAAGCAAAACGAGATGCAGAAGCATTAGTTGAAGCAATTTCAAATGAGAAAAACGGTGTATTTCAATGGATAAAAAAACATTGGTAGAAAAAGACCTTGAACAAGGAAAAAAATTATTGGAAACTCTCGATAAATATAAATATCCTGTCAAGGGGGCATTGTGGTATTTTGAAATCAATTCTAATTCGTACAAATTAATTATCATTAGTGATATAGTTGAAAAAATAGGATTAATTAATGGATATGCAAAGCTTAATAATATAATATTAAAGGAAAATATTGATCTAGCATTTGATGATATTTCGTTGATTTCTAATAATCATACGATACCACAAACTTTGCGACACATGATTAAGACATCTCCAAGCGCAATAATGGAAATAAGATCAATGAATAATACAATAAATGGTATATTCTTTCCTGATTTATATATTTACAGATTAGCTTAATTTAGGCTAATATGAAATCCTAATGATTTTTAATAGGATTAAAATTGCTTCTTTTCCGATTCTTAATAATCTGTCGATGTTGTAGGCGATTATTCTCGAGAAAAGGTCTCTTTTTTGTATTTTTGTTATTCGTGATTTGATGTTTGGTGCGAATCTTTTCTTGAGCATGGAGTTTCCTGTTTCTCCTTTGTTTCTCTGAAGGTATTCACAATAATCGAATTCTTTAAATGTTTTTTTTCGATACGTTCCTCGTCGACGATGCGTGGGAATGTCAATTCTGCGTTGCAGAATTAATGGGTACGCTCCGAGAATTTCGAAGACTATTTTGAAGATCTTTTCATCATCATACGCTCGATCTCCATAAAAAATTTCTATATCGTCATAGATTTTTGCAAGCTTTTTTATGAGAGGTTTGGCGTCTTTAGTATCGTGTCTTTTGCTTTTTCCTGTCTTGCAAAGCAAGATAAAATAATTATCAATGTCAAAGACGAGGCTCGTCTTCAAAAAGGGTCTTTTCTTATAGGACAATCCTATTCTTTTGCAATAATGCGTACTCGCATTATCCAAACTTATTCCCGTCGAGTCGATAACAACCCTTTTTGGCGTCGGAATAAGCTTTGCAAAAGCGATAAGCAATTTTTCCAAAATCTTCGGAGGCAAAGACAGCGAAAATTTTATCAGCGTCGTATAATGAGGCAATTTCTTAAAACCTAAGTACGCTTTCAAACTCGAATTATCCTCGAGATCAGTCAATAATTCCTCATAGGTGAACTTCCGAAATTGCTTATACACCAGCAAAAAAAGTTTCTGGAAATTAGAGTAAATTTTGTTGGAAAACTTATGATTATAGAGGGGAAACTCAGCAATTCGGAACAATTCATAGCAAAAATCAGAAACTTTTTTAAATTTGTTAACAATAATCTCCATTGTAAGTACCTCGTCTATAATTTGGTTATGGAACAACCATTTATAGACGAGAACTTATATATAAACAATTCTATTAAAAGAAGAGGGTTTCACATTAGCCCTTAATTTAATATTACGATCGCTTCAACAATCGTGTCATGTCCCCAAAGGACAATGCCTGTCTGGAGCGCATCGATGATGACTTTATCTTGCTTCCTGAGATTCTGCATAAAGTCCTCATGGGTCTGGATGACTGGCGATATGCGTTTCGGCTTGAGGCGCTGCAGGCTTTCCAAAGCCTTGCTGAAATTTGGATAGTTTCCTTGCCTTACAATGAACAGGACATCAATGTCGCCCGCCTTCTCCCCTTTCTTAAGGACCGAGCCGAAAAGGACTGCTGCTTGGCTGCAGGGTTTCAGGCGTTCCAGATCCTTTACCTGGACAGCAGCATAGGCGTTCTGTGGCTTCTCGAAAAGGGCTAATGCTGCTCTCTTCTTTGCGAAGTCTGAAGCGAAGTCTATCCTATAAAAGACCGCATTCGCAATGTGTTCAGGGATGAGGACACCTTCTTGTTCCAAACGCTTGAGCAGCTTGTACATACCCATCGGCGTCATATTCGCGTGCTTCGCCAGCTGGTTGATGCTATGCTTTTCGCTGAAATGCTTCACCAGGAAGCGCAATATTCTCGATTCATTCTCTGATGCATCCTTCATATAAACTATCAGTATATAATTATATACTTTAAGTATATAAAGGTTTCGGTTGGTCGTTAATAAGAAAAATGGACATCCCAAAAGGTCGCATTAGGGAAAAACAAGCCAAAATCAGCTCAAAATCGTAAAGTTTATATATAGTGTATGTTTTTAGAATACACATG
>JAZDID010000050.1:0-2289 GCA_043805315.1 Nanobdellota archaeon
TGCTGTCCTTGCCTATCTTCTCAATGGCCTTCAGGAAATCTTGGTGATCAACCCTTGTGCGGTTCTTTCGTATGGCGAAATAGCCTGCCTCAGTGCAGACTGCCTGTATCTCTGCACCCGAAAAGCCCTTCATCTTGTGCACGATGACAGAGGTATCAACACTCTTGTCAAAGTTCATGTTCCTTGTGTGTATTTTGAGTATCTCCCTTGCACCATCCTCGTTGGGCAACGGCACTTCAATCAGCCTGTCAAGCCTTCCTGGCCGAAGGATTGCTGGGTCGAGTATGTCTTTCCTGTTGGTGCATCCGATGACCTTTACCTCTCCCAGGTGCTTGAATCCGTCAATCTCAGAAAGTAGCTGCATGAAGGTTCGCTGAACCTCTCTCTCGCCTGATGTCCCGAGGTCCAGGCGTGTTGCAGCGAGCGCATCAAGCTCGTCTATGAAGATTATGCTCGGAGACTTCTCCTTTGCGAGCTGGAAAATCTCTTTCACGAGCTTTGCTCCCTCTCCGATGAATTTCTGGACAAGTTCTGAGCCGACGACCTGTATGAAAGTGCTGTTTGTGCTTGCCGCAACCGCTTTTGCAAGGAGTGTCTTGCCGGTTCCAGGATAGCCATGCAGCAGTATCCCCTTCGGCGGATTAATGCCGACCTTCCTGAAGAGTTCCGGCTAGACCATGGGCAGCTCGATGCCTTCCTTGATTTCCTGCACTTGGAGGTCAAGCCCGCCAATCTCATGCCAGCCTACATTCGGCTTGTCGATGATGACAAACTTCTCGACATCAAACTGCTTGTTGGAGCTGATTTTTCTTATGACAGTGAGATTCTTTTGCTCTGCGAGGACAGTGTCGCCTGCCTGCAGAGGCTCGCAGCCGTCGGACACATTGACCATGAAAAGGCTGCCGTTGGGTATGCGTACTATTGCGTTTCTTCCATGCATCTCCCTTACATCACACACCATGAGCGGGCAGGTCTTCAGCCTGTTGACTTCGCTCTTGAGGTTCTCGAGGGTTTCTTTCAGAATTCGGTTTTCTTCCTCCAATTGTGATATGCCTGTGCTGTAATCATATACGACTCTGTCGACCTTGTTATTCGATGTCATCCGGTTCCCTAGAAATGCTTTCGTGTTTATAAAGATTGCTTTATGGTCTTTTTCTTTTGTGTGGCAAGGTTTAAATAGTGATTATCGAATCTCAAAAAAATGATTGATTCAAGGATGGCACAGCTCGCCGACATAATTGTCAACTACTCTATCTCTGTAAATAAGGGCGACATAATAAAGGTCAATTTTGGTGTTGACGCAAAAGATCTGGCGCTTGAGATATACAGGAAGTTGATCGAAAAGGGAGCTCTTCCCCGTGCCGAGGCAATCCTTCCCGGCTTTTCTTACGCGTTTTTCAGGCATTCTTCAGACGAACAGCTCAAGACCTTTCCAAGGATTGCGATGTATGAGGCAAGGATAGTAGCCGGCTCCATAAGCATTGGCGCAGAGTACAACACAAAGGAGTTCAGCAATGTTGATCCAAAAAAGGTCGCACTGCGCAGCAAGGTTGTCAACCCAATCTCAAAGGTAATACTGGAGAAGGACAACTGGGTTGGATGCGAATATCCGACTCATTCGCTGGCCCAGGACGCTGAGATGTCAATGGAGGAGCTTGAGGACTTCTTCTTCAGGGCAGTCCTGCAGGACTGGAAAAAGGAATCGCTGAAGCAGGACGCGCTAAAGAGGATTCTTGATAAGGGCAGGAAGGTTCGCATTCTTGGAGATGACACCGACCTGAGGTTTGGCATCACTGGCAGGACCGCCAATAAGGCTGACGGGAAGAGGAACATGCCTGATGGAGAGGTCTTTATTGCTCCGCAGGAAAAAAGCACTGAGGGCTACATATCATACACCTATCCGACAATCAAGAACGGTGTTGAAGTGGACGTCATATCTCTGCAGTTCAAGGCTGGCAAGGTTGTGAAGGCATCTGCAAAGAAGAACTCGAAATTCCTCAATACAATGGTTAAGATGGATAGGGGTGCACAGTACCTTGGTGAGTTCGGGATTGGCACTAACTACAGGATTGACAGGTTCATCAAGCAGATATTGTTTGATGAGAAGATTGGCGGCACAGTGCATCTGGCTCTTGGCATGGCCTACAGGGAAGGCGGTGGCCGGAACGAGTCTGCCCTGCACTGGGACATGATAAAGGACCTGCGAAGGGGCGGAGAGCTCTGGGTTGATGGGCATCTAATTCAGAAAAATGGAAAGTTTACTTTTAGACATTGATCATCTCTTGGGGA
>JAZDID010000051.1:0-5229 GCA_043805315.1 Nanobdellota archaeon
AATCCTGCCTTGTGACGGAAGGTCCAGGCAGCCCACGAGGTTCATCATCGTGCTTTTTCCAGAGCCGCTCGCGCCAGTGATGGCAAGGAAATCTCCCTGCATGACCTGGAGGTTGATTCCTCTCAGGGCACTCACTTCTACCTCGCCCATGCTGTAAGTCTTCCACACATTCTCCATCCGGATGACCTGCTTTGTATCCATCTTTGATTGGAAAAATTTAAATATGCATCTCCGTTTCCATTTGAAACAAGGTGAAACGAAACAGTTTATAAACCTTTGTTGAAACCAGCTGAAACGAAACAAGATGAAACAAGAAGGTAAACAAACAAGGAACAAGAGAACACCGTACTGGAGCGTCGCCATCCTCTGCCTGGTGTATGGTGGTGTCGCGCTCATTTTGTTCACTCAGCAGGTCTACTCCCTCTATGTCCGAGAGCCTTTCCGGCCGCCAGAGCGTATGTTCAATGATTCTTTCATCGCTCCAGACAGCAATGTTGCCAATACCTCTACTGTCGTGGCAGAATTCATGCGGACTGAACGGTTCAGGACCCAACGGATCCTTCCGCTCATCGCAACGCTGTGCGGCTCCATCATCTCGATATTCGCAGGGATATCTCTCCTGAACCTGCTCAGGCACAGGGAAAGTAAAGAACTGAAAAAAGAGCTGCTCGACGCCATCATCCTGCCTGATGAAAAGCTGGTCATCCAGGAACTGGAGAAGCATGACGGCGAGCTGACCCAGTCAGAGCTGGTCACCAGGACAAAACTGTCTAAAGTCAAAGTGCACCGAATCGTCAAAAGACTGGAATCTTTGGGAATCGTGAAGAAATACCCGTACGGACTGACGAACAAGATCCGACTGGAAAAATCGATACTGATGAATGAGTGATTTCCCTGTCAAAACCCTTTTCTTTCAACAAATATCCATAGTAGCTTTGTCGGATTCACATCCGGTATCGAAATCTTTATAACCTCCCCTGTATTAATCCTCGTATGGCTCCAGGAAGAATCCGTCCCAGCTACAAACAACGTTGTATTGTGTGCAAGAAGAACATGGTCATCATATCCTCATTCAGGCAGCAGCCTGTGTGCGAAGAATGCCTGCTCAGAGACATCAACAAGCCAATCACCAACCCGGTCTTCAAGAAAATGTTCGACATTGACAAGGAATTCTATATGAAATACAGCTTCCTGCGGAACATCAAGGACCAATATCTCAGGTATGGCAAGCTTTCAGAGAAGCAGATAGAGATCTTCAAAAAAGTGGTGGCAGATGCAGAGAAGAAGAAAAAAGAGGCGAAAGAAAAATCCTGAGCCATCTGCAGTATTCCCGTTGAAGCGCGAGGCAGGGTTCCTCCCAGCAAAAGAAGCAGGCACTGTCCAGCCAGACAGGGGAAAAAAGAACAGCAAAACGCCTAGCCTGGAACCAAAGGAAGACCCTGAAATAACAAAAAAGAAAGAGAAGACCAGGGAGTACTCGATCTACGACGCATCGTACTTCAGCATCACGACCGGCGCAGGAGAGACATTCCTTACACCATTCGCGATCGCCCTCGGCGCCACGACACAAATCATCTCCTACCTCGCCAGCGTTCCTTTGCTGGCTTCCTCGTTCATCCAGCTCTTCGCAGCGCGCGTGATCAACACAGTCAAGAACAGGAAGAAAGTCATCCTGATCAACGCGTTCTTGCAGGGTGTCCTGTGGCTGCCTATCTTCTTCCTTCCGCTCATCACCAAGAACGTGTGGATGCTCGTCATCCTGTTCTCGCTCTATGCATTGCTGGGAGGATTCATCACCCCTGCCTGGAACAGCCTGATCGGCGACCTCGTGCCTGAAGAAGAGCGCGGCAAGTATTTCGGCAGGCGCAGCAGGATAGCAGGCTTTGTTGCCTTCCTTGCAGTCCTCTTCGCAGGAGGAGTGCTTCAACTCTTTGAGAAATATGACCTCTTCGGATATGGGGTGTGGTTCGGGTTCTTCATCATCTTCTTCGTCTCCATGATAGCCAGGTTTGTCTCGCTGCATTACCTCAAGATGCACTATGAGCCGCCCTATAACATCACGAAAAAAGACGAGTTCCATTTCGTCGACTTCCTTGCGCGGATGAGATACACGAACTTCGGCAGGTTCGTCATCTTCAGGAGCCTGATGGCGTTCTCTGCCATGATCGCTGCGCCGTTCTTCGCAGTCTACATCCTCCGAGATCTGCAGTATGATTACTTCTCCTTCACCCTGGTGATCATGGCGTCTGTTGTCATGAGCTTCCTCACGATGGTGTATTGGGGAAAGTACATCGACAGGTTCGGCAACAAGAAAATCCTGGTCATCAGCGGAATCCTGATTCCGGTCATCCCCTTCCTGTATATCGTGTTCAAGAGCGTCCCCCTGCTCATGTTCGCGGAAATCATCTCTGGGTTCGCCTGGGGAGGCTTCAACCTTGCGACATTCAACTTCATCTTCGACAATGTGAGCCCGCAGAAACGCGCGCGGTGCGTCGCGTATTTCAACGTGATATTCGGCGTGTTCGTCTTTCTCGGCTCGATCGTCGGTAATTACATCATCACGCACATCGAGATCTCTATCTTCCACCTGACGCCTATCCTCATGACTTTTCTCATCTCGGGAATCCTGCGCCTTATTGTCATCGTTTTCCTCTTCCCGACATTGAAAGAAGTCAGGCATGTCCAGAATATCAAAGGATCAGCGCTGTTCTTTGACATCGTCGCCATCCATCCAATCAAAGGCCTCCGCTATGAGGTCATCACCAGCCTGCACAAGCTCGAAGAGAAGCTTGAGGACGAGGTCATGACCATAGAAATGACAGTCAAGAATCTTCCCAGGCTCGGAGAGACTGATTTCAAGGAGGCAGTAAAATTCTTGGAAGGTTTAGGCGTGTACAGCAGGCAGCACATCGGAGATGTCGTTGACCAGTTGAGGAGGGAGAGGAAAAAGAAATGATCATTACAAGTGCTTTGTGCAGTTGAAGAGATGAATCTTATGGTTCTTGTCTTCGTCGATTTCGAAGATGGATACGCTCGTATTATGGAGATTCTCAATTGATGGAATATCCTGGGATTTCTTCCCAGTGATCGCTGCGATAAGAGCCTTGCCTATTCCGTTATGCCCGACAAGCAGGACAGTCTCATGCTTATGCTTTCTAATAACTCTTTTCAAGAAAGACTCTGCTCTCTGGAACATGTGCTCGGTTGTCTCTCCTGTCTTTGGCTCCACACGTGTTCCCACCAAATCTTTGATATCCCATCCGAAATCGCTTTTCTTTCTCCCTTGGAACTCTCCAAGATTCCGCTCTCTCAGATCCTTGACATATTCGATAGGAACTTTTTTGTGGTATTTCCCTATCTCTTTTGCAGTGTCTGCAGCCCGTGCCAAGTCGCTTGAGTAGATGTAGTCGATTTTCTCACTCTTTAATCGTTCAGCGACCTTTTTTGCCTGGTCAATCCCGACATCTGAAAGTGTTCCATGAAGATGGCCCATCATAATGCCTGCCTTGTTCTCTTCAGTCTCCCCATACCGCGTGATGATAAGGCGCATTCTATATATGAAAATTGCAAGAAATTAATAAAACTTGTTAAAAAAACATGTTTTTTCACACTAATTAGCGAAACATTTATATAGTACAATAACATTACATTTGTACTACAATGACCATGACCGTCACTCAAGTCAGGCTTCCCGAAGGCCTGCTTAAGGCAATTGACCAGCTTGTCGAGAGAGGGTTCTACTCGAACAAGTCAGATGTGGTCAGGGATGCAGTAAGACGACTCGTGCTGGAGAAGCAGGTCGGCTCGGTCCAGAATACTGGCGATTCTGTCAAGGAAGTCAGGGAGATCAGGAAGAAATTGTCAAAGGAAAAATTCAACCTGAAAGAGATTAACGCATTAGGGCAGTAGGTGTTCAGGTTTGAAAGCTTGAATATATCTTTGTGCGCACTGCAAGAGTTTATTGTCACGAGTAATAAGAATGGCACCGATTCTCCTACATACCGTTATGTGAAGGCAATCATAAAAACTTATCTCAAAACCGAACTCAAACTCGAGTTTTCTCGCGAATGTATAATCTCCCGAAACTAAAATCACGAATCTACATCTTGGCTCTCTTTTCATGAAAAGCTCTTTCTCTCGAAACTCTTTTCTTGTCAGTTTGTACATCAATTCCTTAAGGATAAGCCCTGAATAAATTATCTCTTTATCATCAGAGAACATGATTTTCTCCAAGAAATCCTGAGCGATTTTCCAATATGCTCTTCCGGTATAAAGATTTTCTTCTTTCTTGAAGAGATTAAGCCAAATATTTGTATCAACGTAATATGCCTGTTTTTCCATCTGCAAGAATGAATAACTTGATATTCTTAAGCTTGTCTTTAAAAATCTGCAATATTTTCGAAACTAAACATTTCGTTTTTATTCTCAAGTAATGACGTAAACCTCGTTTATGGCGCCTATAACGCCAGTTTACAGGGTTTTATAAGGAAAATCATAAGGTTTAAATAATCAGACGTCCATGTCGCAAGTATCATTTTCAAATCCATACAAAGGTGAAATCATGAGGAATGACGACGTGACCATCCGCTGCTACAAATGCGGCAAGGAATACAGCTCGCGAGAGATGAAATACATGCCCGGAGAGACCAGGCTGGTCTGCGTGCACTGCATCGCAGGCAAGAAGACAGACCAAGGAGCACGGGTCAAGCCACTCGCAAAAGAAACTCCAAGAAAAATGCCCATGCAAGCAGGCCAGAAAACCCCTGCCATCGGCAAGCCAAAGACAGATCAGCTCACCCATTATTTCTGCAGCGCCTGCAAATACAACTTCACCAGAAAGGTCGGCGCTGACATCCTCGCCTGCCCATACTGCGGAAAGGAAGGGTTTATCAGCAAGAAAAAAGACGCCTCCACGCTGCTCAATGAGAGCACAGAGCGGACGTATGACTGGTGAGCATAATGGATGTCATGGTCAAATGCAAGAAATGCGGCAAGGAAGCCCCCTCCTCCAAGATGGTATTAGACATTGATGAGAAGAAGGTGATCTGCCCGCAGTGCGTCAAGGAAAAGCAGGAAGCAAAAAAGCCCCAGCAAGAATTAAAGAAACGGGTGCTGAACAGGCCGTTTGCAGAGGATTTCGCTGCGAGAGAAGAAAGCTCCAGCGCAGCTCCGAGCCAGGCAACAAAGACAAAATACGCCTGCCAGAAATGCCATTACCGCTTTCCGGTC
>JAZDID010000052.1:0-9773 GCA_043805315.1 Nanobdellota archaeon
CAGAAAAAAAGATCGAAGGATTTCTCGAAAGAATCATCACACCAATAGGAACATCAGGTAAGGCAGACGTTCCAAAAAGATACATCGGACGAAGAGCCTACGTTATCATCGTCAAAGAATAGGAATTGTGCAACACAGCAAGATATTTTGCTAAAATTTATTGGAGAAGAGGTCTTTTCATGCTACAAAAATATGGAAAAAAAGTTAAAGTGCCTGCAAAAGAATTAGAAAAATTAAAACTCGTTGGCAACAAATATGATTTAAAAGATATAAGAGAAGCCAATATCATGAAATTTGATAATAAATTCAAAATTGTTGATGCTGAAAGGAAATAAATGTGAAGAAAGACAAAAAAACATCCGACAGAAGTAAATTAGTAAAGAAGCACCTCGAATTTGTTGATTATAATTCATACCGCGAAGCATTAGGCAGCAAACAACGAGGCAAAGGAATCTATATTCTTTACAAAGGAGATAACGTCTATTATATTGGCTTATCAAAAAGAAGTTTGAGGGGAAGAATCAGAAAACACGCTACTAAAGACAGACACAAGGATAAATGGAATAAATTCTCATTCTATCAGATTGGTAAAACAAAGTATATTAAAGATGTGGAGTCTCTTTTGTTACGTGTTTTTCGACCAAAGGGAAATCGAGTTGCTGGAAGATTTAAAAGAAGATATAATCTGGCAAAGAGAGTTAAGAAAAGCTAGAACGCCCCCTCCTCTGTTCGTTTCTTTTTAGGTTTGTTTTCGTTAAAATTGTTCCCTATCAGTTCGTGCCATTAAAATTTGATTGTGTATAACATACGCGATCGCTGTTTCTCGACCCGAACGGAATTTTAGTCCCGCAGGACATAAAAATGGAGTGAGAGCGCAGCGGGGTACGGAGCGAAGCGTAGTGAGTTTTTCGTCTTTAAAAATTATTCCGCCGCCGTAGTTTTTTTCTTACTATTATCAGCTTTCTGCGAAGCAGACAATATATTCATCAGAAGGAGAGAGGGACTGTTTTTGATTCTATTACTGAAAAAGAAATTTAGCATAATAAGAGGAGTATAAATTACCACATATCTATTTATGACTCTCTTAAACTGCCATATCCAGTTTTAAAAGTGTCTTAAAACACAATATTTAAATATAAGCAGTCTTTTTCTAAGTTAACTGGGGTAACATAAAAGCCTAAAGGCATAAAAAATCCCCCGGAGGAACAAAAATGACAAGACCAAAACAAGTATTAAGAGTAGGGTATACAACCTTGAAATATGAGATAAATTCTAAGGATGTTCGGGACGGAACATTTAAAATCCTCACCAATAGGAGAAATATATCAAATAGCACCGTCAATTCCATCTTTGATGGTTTAATAAACGACAAGCACTTTGACTCTTCTTTTGTCGTGAATAAAGTTAACGATAGATATAGGCTTATTGACGGTAACCATAGGTATGAAGCTATAATGAAGTATTTGGATGCAAATCCAGACAATAGGGTGGAAGTTACTCTACACGTGTATAAGGACTTGAATGAAGCAGAAGAAAAACTCTTATATACTCGATATAATCAAGGTAAAAAGCAAAGTACAAATGATTTTGTGCAACAATATAAAGATGAAATTCCACTATGGAAAATCATAACAGATCCCAGAACATTTCCAGTGAAAGTGAGTGTTTATGGTGGCATAAACGCCATCAGTTTTTATAAACTGGTTGGAGCTTACATCTCATGCCTTAAACCTCGCTTTACTGGCGGATATTTCGGAAAGCCTCTTGATTTTATCGAAGATACCAAGCAGCTCGGCCATAGTGATGTAAAATTAATGGGAGAATTTCTAAAAGATTATCTAAAGGCTTTTGGTCCCTTAAGAAACAATAAATGGTTCCGAACTACTCCACTTACAGCGATCATGAAAATATGGATCGATAATAGAGAGAACTTCAGACCAGATAAGATGGTCAAATGGCTCCAAGAAAAACTAGCAATGGATGCCGAAGCCATTGATTTGGGTTCGTCAGGTGGGCAGAGTGCGACTAAGTACGCTAGAGATAAATATTTAATGAAATTAAATAACGGTAGACAACGAGACCTTTTTATTGATAAGGACGCTCAAGACGAACTTGATGAAGATGAGTCTCAGGAAGTCCCAGAGGACTATCCGGAACAATAAATTTATTTTTTTCATTTTTTTGCAAAATGTGATGTATGGATAACTGTGGCCCCTCTCTCGTCGTTTAGTAAGAAAAAATTTGGGAGAGCGATAGCGAACCGTTAAATCAATGTTATAAGAGAGTGCGTA
The DNA here is from genome assembly GCA_043805315.1 of Nanobdellota archaeon. GTDB lineage: Archaea > Nanobdellota > Nanobdellia > Woesearchaeales > JAHJEM01 > JAHJEM01. The sequence continues at coordinate 2,292 of JAZDID010000052.1, forward strand.
AGCAGTTCTTAGTTTGTCTTTTCGTTTGTCGATTTAACGAAGGTGGCGGAATAATAAAATTTTGCTTGTTGATATTATGAAAATACTATCAAGAGACGAAAAATTTTGAGAAACAAGTGTTATATGAATCTCCAATATCAATCAATCTTTCCAAGAACAAAAGTATCACTTTTCTTCAACTCGATTTTAATTTTAGTAAGACTTTTCTTAAACTCTACCTTAATTTTAGTAAAATTTATATAGAAGAAGGTGTTTTTCAGCCAGATGTATGTAAAAAGAGAGATTCAAGTACAATTTAGGAAGTTGAGCCCGATATATCCCATACTGGCAGTGGTCGGGCCAAGGCAGGCAGGCAAAACCACCTTCCTCAAGGCAGAAATAAAAGACAAGAGCGCCAACTATCTCCTCTTCGATGATCCTGACATCAGGGAACTCTTCAATGAAGACATAAAGAAGTTTGAACGGCAATATGTCGAAGGAAAGGAGATCATTGCATTGGATGAAGTGCAGTACGGGTCAGATCCTGGGCAGAAATTGAAATACCTGGCAGACACTGGAAATAAGCTCTGGATAACCGCATCATCAGAGATCCTGCTCAGCAAGAACGTCCTCTCGTATCTCGTCGGAAGGGTTTCTATTCTCAGACTCTATCCATTCTCTTTAAGAGAGTTTCTGGACTATAAAAATGTGAAAGAGACAACGCCGCACATCATTGAGCGCGAGTCAGAAGAGCACGCCCTATACGGCGGATATCCCAAAGTGGTCACGACAGCGGACAGGGAAATCAAGCAGACAATCCTCAGAGACCTTTTTGAAACTATGATGCTGAAAGATGTCGCAAGGAATTTTTCCATCCAAGACATCGCTGCGCTTGAAAAATTTGGGCAATTCCTTGCAATCAATGCAGGCGCACAGCTCTCCTACGAGACGATAGCGCAGATAATAAAGATATCGTACGCCACCATACAGAAATACCTTGATGCCATGGAAAAGAGCTACTTCATCCTGCGCGTAAAGCCGTTCTTTACGAACAAGAACAAGGAGCTCTCAAAAAGGGAAAAGATCTACCTCATGGATACCGGCCTGCGGAATAGTGTCGCGCGATCATTTATTTTTGACGGGAGAGTTTTCGAAAACTATGTAGCGACTGAACTCCTCAAGCTAGGATTCACTCCCAAATATTGGATGGCAAAGACGAAAGTGGAAGTAGACTTCATTATTGAAAAGGATAATGAAACAATCCCCATCGAAGTAAAGATGACTGAGGAGAAAATCGGGAGGGGCATGCACTCATTCATCGATGAGTACGAGCCAAAACGCGCATACGTGATCATCCACAAAGGAAAAGAGAAAGCCATGAAAAAGAACGGATGCACCATCCACTTCATCAGAATAGACAAGCTGAAGGAAGAATTGGAAAAATAACCCTACGGCAGCCGGGATTCGAACCCGGGTCCCAAGCTTGGGAAGCTCGGATGTTAACCACTGCACCACTGCCGTATGTTGTCATTGAGTGCTGACTTCTTTTAATGATTATCGGGTTCCATGACCTTCAGCAATTGATACTGTCATGGTTGTGCCGCTTTATGCGGCACCCGCGACGCCAATCGCGAGTTGGCGCGGGGATGTTAACCACTGCACCACTGCCGTATAATATTCGAGAATGAAGTGCTGATTTTTTAATGTTGTGGTTGCTTTTAGAAACATTTATTAAACCCTTCCTACTGCCAGGCCATGGTAAAATCATGGTAGAAGCATTTATCCTCATCACTGTCGAACCAGGCCAGGAACGGGAGGTTTTCGACAAGCTCAGGAAGCTTGAAGAAGTGAAAAGCATCAATGAGATCTACGGCGAATGGGACATCATCCTCAAGCTGGAAGTCAATGACATCAGGAAGGTTGACCTGTTTGTGACTGAGAAGATCAGCAGGAACCCGAACGTCAAAGCCACCTCGACGATGATTGTGGCGCGGTGACATTCATTTGCTCGTCAATATCTCCACCACGTCCAGGTGTTTCAGCACGTGCTCCCTGCCGACAGGCATCCTTCTGCGCACGTCCATGGCCTTGACGAAGTTGTCGCCGATGTCCGTATGCACTTTGTAGGCGAAATCCAATGCAGTGGAGTTGTGCTTCAAGAGAAAGCAGTCAGGAAGAATGTTTCCTTTCGAGTCAGCGAGCTTGTGGATGCCGCCGGGAAAGACCGCGATGTATTTCAAGAGTTCGAACACTGCAGTGTTCAGCACCTCCTGGACTCCTGTGCTCGTGTACTTTTGTAAGACGCTGTTCTTGATGAACTCCAATGCCTGCGTTTGTTTGTCGGTGAGCTTTTCAGGATGCAGAATAGTGAAGTCCTGCTCTCCAGGAATATAGTCAATGAGGCCGTGCTTTGCCGCCTCTTTCAATGCCAGCTCTGACTCTGACGAGACAGGGATGATGGTGTATTCTGGAAACTGCTTTCTTAAGCGTTCGATATTCTGCTCAGATCCTGGCACGTCTGCCTTGTTGGCTGCGATGAGCATGGGCTTTGTCCTTTTCCTGAGCACAGCAGCTAATTTCAACAAGTCCTGCTCTGTCCAGCTGACCGGCTGCTCAGGATTCAAATGCAATCGTGCAATCTCTTCCTCGAGCATCTTCTCGTCAGGCCCGATGCCGGAAAGCTGCTTGGCAAGCACTTTCGCCACATTGCTCTTCTCCTGCACAATCTGCCGTGCCAGCTTGTCCCATCCTTTCTTGAGGATGTCCAGATACCAGAAATCCAATTCCTCTTCCAGGAACTTGACATCGTTCAACGGATCATAACTGAGCGGCTCGACCGGCTCTCCTTTCTGGTTCACGCTGCCTGAAATATCGATGACATGGATGAGGCAGTCTGCCTGGTTCAGGTCATTCAGGAAAGACAATCCCAATCCTTCTCCCTTGTGCGCGCCAGGAATCAGGCCAGCGACGTCAATCATGTCCACAGGCACAAACCTGTTCCCTCTGATACAATAGCCGAGCCGAGCATTGCACTTGACATTGAAGAACTTTTCAGCACACTCGACCTTGACAAAGCCGACTGCATGGTTGGGCTTGATTGTTGTGAAGGGATAATTAGCTATCTCGACCTCTGCCAGTGTGGCTGCCTTGAAGAATGTGCTCTTTCCAGAGGAGGGCTTGCCCACGATGCCGATGATCATGCAGTCTAGAAGGAAGGAATGTTTTAAAAAGGTTGTCAAAACAAAAGCCATAAAGACAATATTTAAAAAAGCGAAAACAGAGGCACTAGGATGTCTATTGAAAAATACACGAAGAGGATCTACGACCAATTCGGCAAAGCATACCAGCAGTCTCGCGACGAACATAGAAAGGAGAGACTCTACAACGAGTTTCTCGAAGTACCCTGCATGCTCAAAGCAGTGGGAAATATCAGGAACAAGCATCTGCTCGACATTGGCTGCGGCGCCGGCGTCCACGTGAAGAGGTATCTCAAAAAAGGCGCAAAGGCAGAGGGGATTGACCTGAGCCAGACCATGATTGCGCTTGCGCAGAAAAACTGCCCTGGTGTAATGTTTAAAGTCGGCACGATCACTAAGCTGCCATACAAGAATTCACGCTTTGACATCGTCACGGCGAGTCTAATTATTGACTATGTGAAGGATCTGGACCAAGCATTCGCAGAAGTTTCCAGAGTTCTTAGGAAAGGAGGCTTGTTTTTTTACTCAGACAACAGCCCGATCAGTGGCGCACGTGAAATATTTGAAAATAAAATATTCAAGATCAAGGCTGTTGGTTATGTCCTGGACAAGAAAACTGGCAGTCGCATCCCGCTAGGAAGCTATTGGCATGAATGCTTGGAGGAGTTCGAGATGCTGCCAGGCATGACAACGAAATACTATAAACGCATGTTCAGGACACACCTGACTACCCTACGGAATGCAGGGTTGGAACTTGTCGACTTCATCGACTGCAAGCCAGTGCCGGCATTCAAACGGTACGACCCTGAATCCTACGCCCTCTTCACGAAGTTCCCTCTGTTCAGCATCTATGTGTGCCAGAAGAAGTGAGCTGACAATAATCTTTTTAAATCCTCGTCATATCCTTTCCTCTGCACGGCCGTGGTCTAGTGGCTAGGACGTCTGTCTCACTCACAGAAGATCCCCGGTTCGAGTCCGGGCGGCCGTATAGACTTTTCTTATTACTCATATCTCAACGCATGGTCGACTGTAGTCTCTCAGCTTTAAGGCACTCACTTCATTCATACCTTAAAGCATGGTCGACTGCGGTCTGGTCTCTCAGCTTTACGCTACTCATAGCGTAAAGCATCCACCGGCTTGAGCTTCGACGCTTGGTAGGCAGGGATCGCGCCTGCGGCAATACCGACGAAGACTGAGACGGAAATTGCAAGGATGACTGAGTTGAGCGACACGACCGTCGTCCCTCTTGCAAACGGAATGCTTCCCATGAGCGCGGGCAGGAATCCTGAGAGCAATATTCCGAGGAGAATTCCCAGGATTCCGCCGACAAGCCCGATAAAGGCAGCGTTGAAAAGGAATATCTTCAGGATATCCGCGTTCTGTGCACCGATCGCTTTCATGATGCCTATCTCCTTGGTCTTCTCAAGGACAGAGGTGAACATGGTATTTGCAATGCCGACCGCTCCAACGATGAGTGAGACTGCCGCGATGGCGAGGAGGAACACGTTCATGGATTGCATGGTTTGCGCCCGCGCCTGCTGCTGTTCAGCTCGCGAGGAAACGCTGAAATCCTTTGTGCTGTTGGTGACATGCCTGGTCATCATGAGCCTGTCCTGGATGTTTTGAATGGAGGAATCGAGCTGGTCCTGATCCCTGATTTTCACGATGAGGGAATCGTAGACATTGTTCTGATGATCGGGAATGATCTGAAAGGCGAGAGTGATCGGCATATAGATGCTTGTTGAGGTGTCGTCGAGAATGCCCACAACCCGGTAGGCGCTTCCTTGGATCGTGAGCAATTGGTTGATGCCGAGAGGCTGGGAGAAATAGGACAAGGCAAGATTACCGCCGATGATGATGACGTTCTGGTCGGCAGAATCGAACGTGCGGCCTGTCTTGATTTTTGTCGTCGTGACTTGCGACCACACTGCCGGGTCGACTCCGGTCAGGCTCACTCTCCCTGATTTTCCGAGATAGGAGACATTGACACTCCCGCGAATCTCAGTGTCGATGGCAAGGACATCAGGGACGCCTCTCAATGCCTGGACATCCGATCTCCCCAACACGATCTCTTTTGTGGTCGCAGTCCCTCCTCCACTGCCAAAGCCACCTGGCCCGCCCCCTTCCCTTCCGAAAAAACCGCCTCCCCGGGAAAATCCTGCGGTGATGGTGAGCAGGTCGCCGCCAAGCGAGTCCAATTGAGAGTTCACCTGGGCCTTAAGCCCTGCGCCGAGCGACATGATCGCAATGACTGCGCCGACCCCTATGACAATGCCAATGATAGTGAGCCAGCTTCGCAGCTTGCTATGGAGGACCATGTCAAAGGCATGCTTGAGGCTTTTGGACAGCTTCATGGTTCACGTCGTGCTCATGTCATGCTCATTTTCTCTTCTGCACTTTCATCTCTTGGTCAAGAAGGCTCTTCTTCCTGACTTTCCGATAGACGATGTATCCGACCAGAAGTACAGCAAAACTGATGAAATACCATTTGTACTTCACAAAGACATTCGTCTGCGTTGCCTGCCTTCCGCTGAATCCTGTTCCTGCAGCGGTGCTTGCCTGGGAGCCGACAATGACTTCCTTATCCAGCACCTGCCGGATTCCCATCGTATCTGTATATGCGATATGCAAGAGAATGGTGTTTGAGGTGCTGTTCTGTCTGAGGAATTGCCCGGTCTCATTTTGATCAGAAGGCAATCCCTGTGCATATTGTCCTTGCGTAATTTGCCCTGGTGCAGTCTGCCGTTGATCAGATGCTCCTATCGCTCCAGGCGTTCCTGTCATTCCAGTCCTGTTCATCGATGCCGTTGACTGGACGGCGAAACTCGCCACAGTATAATCTCCCTTGTTCAGGTTCCCGACGATGTTTGTATTCGAGCCAGTCACCCGCCATGCCCGTTGCGTGGGGATGCTGACTGCCACAGAGTATGCAGGATTGCTCCCGATGTTGGCCACTGTGAATGACATCTGCCCGTTTGCGTTCTGTGAGAAGGCCACGTCGAAGTCAGTCCCTCCCCCGACGTACAGGCCTGCCTGCGTCGTGATAGTCTTGTCTGTATTCGATACAGAATCTTGATAAGTCAGGTGGAGATTGAGCTTGTACAGCCCAGGGTCTGCGTTCGTGTCAGCGATCACCTGATATTCAAGGTCAGCGCTCCCGCCCACATCAATGTACTTGATATACTTGGTGTTGTCGCTTCCGACAGGAAGGATGACATCGTCGTCATTTTCCCAAGAGAATGTCAATTCGCGGAGGGGTGAGTTCCCGACATTATCGATAGTAAACTTCAGGCTGCTTTGCTCGCCAGGCACCAGCGCTGTCCTGCCGATGTGAATGATCTCTGCGCTCTCCTGGCTCTGGATGTCAATGGAAAGGCCGGTCTGGATCATGGCAGCTGAGCCTTGCTGATATGCTTTGACCTTAAACTCGTAGCTGCCTGCAGTGGCGTCCCTGTCAACTTTCAGCGTATACTTCACGATCTGCATGTTTTCCTGCTGTTGAAAACCCTGCAGTGTCCCGATGTTCTGCACAGCGTTCTCGCCAGGAGCAAGGGTAAAGGGGTAGGAAGGCACAATCTCGACGACCATGTTCTCGAGCGCAGTGCCGCCAAGATTCTCCATACCCAAGCGCACTTCCACGACATCTCCGGTAATCGCAGGATCCGGGTCCTGGTTCACGAGGCTGACAGAGAGCACGCCGTGCAACCCCGCATACGTCGTGTTTACCGCTCCATGCGCAAGCCCGATGTGGAGCAGGAACGCTGCAATAATGATGAATACCATATTTTTTTTCATGATTTCACCCCGTGGTTCTCAGATATTTTCAATATCTTGCCGTCTTTTAATTCAATTGTTGTATGAGCATATTTTGCGAGGCTGAGATCATGAGTGACAAGAATGATTGTCTTCCCTTCTTCTTTCCATAACCGGTGAAGCAGGTTCAGGAGATCCTTTCCTGTGACACTGTCAAGGGCTCCTGTCGGTTCGTCTGCAAGAATTATTTCCGGATCGTTTGCCAGGCTTCGTGCGATAGACACGCGCTGCTGCTGGCCTCCGGATAGCTGCGAAGGCAGATGGCTCATCCTGTCCTGCAGGCGGACAAGCCTAAGCAACTCGATTGCCTTTTTCCTTGACACGCTGTTTGGTATATTCTGGAATTCAAGCGGCAGCAGCACATTCTCAAGCGCGGTCATATTCGGGATAAGGTTAAACTGTTGGAATATGAAGCCGATCTTCTTGCCCCGTATCTGCGCAAGGCTGGACTCGCTCAGCATCGCGATGTCCTTGCCGTCAAGATAAATCCTGC
>JAZDID010000053.1:0-2943 GCA_043805315.1 Nanobdellota archaeon
TCTGGCATCTAACCTACTACGGCTCAGTAAATGGATCCAGACGGGGCACAACGATGAGGCAATCGTTGATCTGATGCGTCAGATTGCATGGCTTATGGAATGGAGTGGAGATTTAGCTTCTGCGGAGCTCGCCGATATGCAGCGCGAGATCTGCCGGTGGCGTCGCGTCTGGCCTGTTGAGCAGGCACGTCACATCCTGGCATTTCGTACATTCCAGATGTCGAACCGGATTTTAGAAGGATCAGGACTTCTTGAACAGATTATACCCGAAACGAAACAAACTCCTTGAGTCTCACCTGTCCATCCTATTATTTCTTAGCCGTTAAATGGAATAAATTTCGGGACGGGTTCAGAGGGACGTTCGGTTCATGGGGACGTTCGTGCAGAGCGTGCATAGAGAAACTTGAAGGGAAGAAGATAGAAGGGTGAAAGCTGGTGATCATCCCTCCCAAATTACTCTGCCTCAAAATATTCAGTGATAATCTGGGAAACTTTCAGATAATGCTTGTCGGTGGTCAAGACCTTTAACCCGTGTTGCATGGCAGAAGCGGGGAAAAAACCGGCCCTCAATTCACCCAGCACCACAGGATTGAAAACGATCTCATCTGCCTGCTGCACTGCCTCCTTGACTCCGGGACTGCCCCTCAGAAATGCCGCATAGGCGGAAGTATCCATCATGACTTTGCGTTTTTCCATAAGTCCTCATCAATTGATCTCTGAAACTCGATGGTTTTTGTGAACCCTTCTCCCTCTCTTTTTTTCCAGATTCCGCAAAGATGATCCAAGTCATGGTGCAGGGACTTCCTCTTCTGCGCCTTTTCCTTTGTGCCCGTGGCTTTTTCAAGAAGAGAAATAAAGGCTTTGTTTAGACTGAGTCCCTTCCTTTCCGCCTCTCTTTTTATCATCCTTTCAATCTCAACAGGAATTCCTCTCAGAGTAATTTGTTTCAAGTGAATCACCTCCATGTGAATCGATAGTGAGTCTTCATGAGTCAATTATTGCATCATTTAGAGATCATGTCAACTGGGAAGAACGAACACCTACTTGATGGTACCGCTCTCCGTGAAGATAAGCTCCATCCCCCGCGCGGCAACTATTCTCTCCATTTCCTTATCGCTTGGCCGGGGGCCCGGATGGCTTGCAGCCTCTAAGGCCTTCGGCAGAATCGTCGCATCCCCGACGGTGTTGAGGAAGATCCCTTCATGGCTGAGAAGCCAGCTCACCGCCTTACTGATATCCTCCCACTCGGTGAGTGGCTCATACCAAGTGCTGGCAGTGCGCTCGCGACCGGCCCAGGGCTTACGTGCGATTGACTTGATAGTCTGCAATGCGATCTGACGCTCGGTGCACAGCACTGTGAGTTGGGAGAAGCTGGCGGCATATTCGACGTTCTTCGAAAGCAGGTAATTCCAGGGCAGAAGTACTGAATCGAAAGGGAATCGCTCCAGGCTCTTCATGTGCATCCTTGGAGCGATCAAGCCATGGCCGGTAACGCCGATAAATCGCACCAGCCCCTGTTCTCGCGCTTCCACGCAGGCCTTGAGCGCCCCATTCGGTCCCAGGGCGATCTCCCATTCGGCCGGGTCCGTAAGGTTATGCAGCTGGATCAGGTCAAGGTATTCCACCTGGAGTTTTTTGAGGGAAGTGCGAATGCTCTCCCATGCCTCTTGGTAGCTCCGATCGCCGGTCTTGGTGGCGAGGAAAAACCGGTCCCGGTGCCTTCCCATCCACGGGCCGATGCGCGCCTCTGAATTGCCCTTCCCGTAACTGGCAGCAGTGTCGATATGGTTGATGCCGTATTCGATGAGCAACTCCAGCAGCTTGTCAGCCTGCTCCTGGGTGAAGGCGGCTTTGATGGCCGCTCCGCCGAAAAGAGTCCTCGTGCTCTTGTGACCGGTTTTTCCAAAAGCAAGCTTTGCTATCATTATTTTTCTCCTTCACTCGAAAGATGACCTCAGAGTCTACTTGCCAAGTGAGTAGCTCAGCACTTCTTTATTTAACTCTTGCAATGATTTCTCTACATGCTTTTTCATAATCGTCAAACAGATCCTCCAAAACTAATACGAGCCTGTTAATACCCCGAACTTCCTTTACCTCGAGATGAGTCGCATGAAGTTTCTCTTTTTCTGATCGTCGAATGAGTGCTAATTGTGACCCGGGCAAGATAACATTCAATAAGCTGCATCGAAGGTCCTCATACAAGTCGAATGGCTTCCCGCTCCCCTGATTGAATTTATGATAGGCTGTTGGAAAAAGATCGTAAATCGCTCTTCTGAAGCGTGGAGCGCCTAAGCCCTTAGCTGAAAAGGGATCTGAATCGAGGCAAGCTCCAAGAAATTCAATTCCCTGACAGATCAGGCTAAACGAAATGTAATGATTTTCCCCGTTTTGTTGAATCTCTTTGAATTTATCTATCAAAACTTCTTGAATAAAATCCGAAATTTTCATGAGCTCTCCTCATGGTTGCTTAAGAATATTCTAATCGATTGCAAAATTGTACTCAACTCCAAGTTTTATCAGAAAAAATTTTCTGCAATATTCTTGTCCGTACCCATGTGATGTGATAGCATAGAAGACACCCACCCAATTGAGAGTGGTGTAAATGCAACTGATTCTCAGGCTGAATGATGCATCGACAAATAAAAAGATGGAGGAAGAGGTATGGTTGCGAAACAGAGAAGATTAGTTAAAAAAAGGAAGGCTCCTGCGACGCGTCGCATCAACCTTACGGTCAACGGACAGCTTTACGAACTGGAAGAGGGAAGCAGGCCTGATCAGGTTGATCCGGCTCATACGTTAGCCTATACGCTCAGGGAGACGCTCGGCCTGACAGGTACCAAGGTATCATGCGACAACGGTGCATGTGGATCCTGCACCGTGCTGATGGATGAAAGGGCAGTGCTTTCTTGCATGATGCTGACGATTGAGTGCGATGGAAAGAGA